>NZ_CP134398.1:3151023-3466125 GCF_002968335.2 Mycobacterium sp. ITM-2016-00316 | reverse complement strand
ACGGCGGATTCTGTGTGCAGACCGGCAGGCTCGACGAAGCAGAACCCTGGCTGCGACGCGCTGGGGCGCGAGCAGAGTCGCACGGCTGGGCGCTGGACACTGCCCGAACGCAATTGGAACGTGCGATTGCCTGCTGGTCCGTCGGCGACCACAACGGCGTGGACCGCCTCATCGATCAGGCCTACCCGGTCATCGCCAGATATGCCCGGGCCCACGATGTGTCCCGCTGCTGGTTCTACCGCGGCTTCACCAAATTGGCCTCGGCGGCGCTGGAAGAGGCCGATCAATGCTGGGAACACGCCGAACGTCACTGGCGCGAACTCGGCAAACCGCTCCACCTGCATCGTATTCTGTTGCAGCGCAGCTGGATACCGATTTTCTTCGGCCGTTTCGACGAGGCGGTGGAGCTGATAGCCCAGGCCCGCACCCTGCTCGACGAATGGCCGCGCAGCAGCTGGCTGCAGTACGCCCGACTCGACGATCAGCTGGGCACGGTGTGGCGGGCCGACGCGCTGGGAGATCTGGGATTCGACGGCGCCGGTGACCCCGAGGACACCTGGGACGAGGTCGAGGCCAAACATGAAGCCTCCCTGGGCACCACCAACGCCGAGACCGGTAGCCCCGGATTCGTCCGTGCGATGGCCAAGCTTGAGCAGGCCGCAGAACTCAAGGTGCCTGCGGCGCTCGCCGTGGATTCGGTGCGCTACACGATCATCGACGCCAACGCCCGCGCGCAGTGGGCGACCAGGGTGTCCGCACCCATGCTGGCGGGTGCCTTCGCGGTGTCCTGGGAATGGGAGAACACCGCACTCACCGCCGAGCTGATCGAATACCACAGCGCCCGAGGTAGTTTCAGCACCGATATCGCCGACGACGCCGAAGCGCCGATCTGGGCCGGGGCCCAGGCCGTGCTCGTCGACGCGGAGTTCGAACTGCCCGACCTCGAGCTCGCCGCAGTCGCCGCCGGGTCCGTCAGTGGAGGGCCGTCGTTGACCAGACTGGGTCCGCTGCCGCCGCTGCAGATGGATCCCGGTGCCGATCCGATCCTCGGGCACTACCGCGCCCTGGCCAAGCAGCGCTACGGCCGCTCCATCACCACCGACGACCCGGCCTGGCCGACATGGTCGTGACCGACCGGACGACCCTGATCCTGCGCTTCGCCGACGTCGGTATCGCCACCTACGCCAGCCTGCGTGTCGTCGGGCAGCCCGAGCGCACCGTCACCTGGGTGGTCGAGGAAACCATTCTGCTTGCGGCGCTGGAGGAGATCGCCGCAGCCCTACCGGATCCCAGGGGCGCCGAGACGGCCGTCGACGCACTGCAGCGCGCATTGTCCGTCGGCGCATTCACCAACTCCGGCGCCGAGCTGACCCTGGCCTACCGCCTGGGCGTCCTGCTGATCTCGGCTGCCGGCTGGGATCTGGTTCAGGAGTGCGTGCACGACCCGCGCGCGGTGCTGTTCGTCGCGCCCAGCGCGCGCCTGGGCCGGGTGCCGTGGGGGTTGCTCGCGCTGCCTGCGGTACGACCCGAGGTGACCGCGATGCTGGCGGCCCGCCAGGAGGCCATCACCCCGGACGGCCCGATGCCGGCCACGATCCCGTGGCCGGCCGGAGAGATCGGTGTTCTCACCGAAGGCTTCCGGCTGCTGGAGTTCGTCGATGTGCTGATGGCGGTACCGGCCAACATCGCGCACTCCCGGCGCGTCAACACGGCTCGCCCGGAAGCGGATCCGTTGCTGATCCTCGACCCTCGGGTTCCCGGTCAGCGGCCGGATTCGGCGCTGGGGTCGGTGCTGGGCAGGCCGGCGCCGGACACCGTGCTGGCGCGGCACTACGCGGACCTGATGCACCGGCGAAAGGTGTTGCCGCGGGTCGACACCTCGACCGAGCTGTTCCGGCGCACCGATACCGACCGGCACTGGCTGGCAGAGGTGCTGGCCGAAAGGCCTGGACGCCTCGTCTATGTCGGGCACGCCAGCACCGGCGACGGCGCGGAACGGGCGGCGCTGCATCTGGCGTGCCGTGCCTCGACCCAGGGTTACAGCGACCCGGTCGGCGATCACCGCCCGCTGACCGCGGCCGACCTGATGTCGGCGCAGCTGCCCATTCCGACTCGTGTTGCGTTGTTGGCCTGTGCATCCGGTGGCGACTACCGATTCGACGAGGCCACCGGGATGGTCGCGGCGATGGTGCTCGGCGGAGCGGAACTGGTGACCGCGACGCTGTGGTCGCTGCCCACCAGCGCGGGGTATCGGCGTTTCGTATCCGGCGCGCCGGCCGATCCGATGGGTACGGTCATCGCCGCGGTCGACGCCGCCCACCAGGCGGACACCGATTTCGAGGCGGCGTGCGCAGTCAACCGTTGGCAACGCGCACAGCTGCGGAGCTGGCGGGACGGCGACGATTCCGCGGCGCCGGTGTACTGGGCGGCGCTGGTGAGTTTCGCGGTTCTCTAGCCGATCAGGCCGGCGGTACGGCGACCGCGACGGCGGATTCGTCCCCGCGCCGGTAGTAGGCGTCGATGACGCTGCCCGGGCGGACCCGATCCAGCGAGGTCGCCGGGATGAGCGTCGTCTCGTGGGCCGGGAACTGCCCGCCTTCGGGCCTGCGGACCATCAGGTCGAGCACCACCTCGCGGTAGTCCTCCCGTTCGGCGCCGGTGGTGCGCGCGGCCGTCACCACGCCGCTGGACCTGGTGCCGTGCCGGATGAGATCCAGCTGCGCATCGGTGACCAGGCCTTTGTCCACCAGCATCCGGTCGAAGGCAGCGCGGATGGCGACCATGTCGTCGGCCAGTGACAGCTGCTCGCGGGAGTCCGGGTCGAAGGCCACCAGCAGCACCGCACCGGGCCGGATCTCGGCGACCACCGGGTCATCCGGGGCGCCGCGCAGGCGGCCGGTGAACTTCTGGCCCGACACGCTCACCACCTCGACGGTGATCCGATCGGAGACGTCGCTGACGGTGCCGATACCGACGGCCGGTGTGCCCGCGGGTCTGGGAGCGGAGCGGCCGCGGGGGAGCACGGCGTCGACGGTGACCATCAGGATGGTGATGACGACGAAGGCCAGCAGGATCAACAGTGATTCGGGCATGCCGGAAAGGGTCGCCCCGGGCCGCGGCTACCGAACCCAACTTTGTGCCGTCGGTGGCGAGCGGCGCGACCGGGAAGCTGCCGGTGCCTATCCTGAGCGGGTGAGTACCGTTCCGGAGGTCGCCGCGCGGGAGGCGGGCGCGTCGCCGGCCCAGCCGCGCCGCGCGGTGATCGACCGCGCCTGGCGGGCGCTCGGCCCGGGTGTCCAGGTGCTCAGCAGCGATGACGGTGGACCGCTGAGCCGGACCGTCAAGCGCATCCTGGACCCGCTGGTGCTGCGATTGCGTTCCAACCCGCAGTATTCGACACCGGTGGTGTCCGGCGAGGTGGCCGCCGAGGTGTTCGAGCTGATCGTGGCGCACCGCGACCAGCTGTGCGCCACCGCGTCCTGGTTCGCGGTGCTCAAGCTGGCGCGCCGGAAGTTGCGGCTCACCACCGGCAACGCCCAGGAGCTCTACTTCCCGGTGTGCTTCGAGCTTGCCGTCACCAAAGGTGAACCGGTACATGGTGATTGGGATACCGCGGAAGCGATCCTGCAAGAGATCCACGGGGACCGGGACCGCACCGCCATCGAGGTGCTCAACCGCCACGTCGCCGACGCCAGGGTGCTCGGCGCGCTGGCGCGTCAGTTGCAGGCCAGTTGGTCCGATGTGCGGCCGACCGCGGCCATCACCGACCCGTTCCTGGCAGGCCTGAGCACCGTGCTGGGTGACGCCGCCGGCCACAACGAGTCGGTGGCCCGCCAGCGGGTGTGGACCGCGCTGGTGGCCGATGCGACGCCCTACAACCTGGGCGCCCGGGCCCGCAGCCCGGCGCCGGACCTGCCGTGGTCGTTGGTCGACATCGGGCTCAGCACGGTGCTGCCGCAACCGCCGCCGCCCGTACACGGCGGTGCCGATACCGATCGCCCGTTGAACCGCAGCGTCGTCGATCGGGTGCGCGCCACGCTGCGCCGCGCCTTGGACCGCGACGAGCTGCCCGATGTTCCGCTGCTGTGCGCCGAGGAGGTGGACCGGGCCTGTGCGCCATGGGGTCTGCTCGCCGAGGACATCCAGGCCGCGATGGTGGCCGGGGTGGAGATCGCCGTCGAACTCGCACCACTGGACGAGGCCGCGACACCGCGCTACCGGTTGGCGGCCCAGGTCCAGGCCCGGCTGCGTAAGGAGGCCTATGTGCTGCATGCGCGGCGCTACCTCGCCGGTGGCGAGGCGCTGCACCCACGCCAGCAGCAGGTGACCACGGAGCTCGCCGCGTTTGCCCGGCCCTACCTGAGCAGGCTGTGGGCCCGTCTGCACGGCCGTGACGTGTGGCAGGAGTCCTGCGCGGATGTCGACGATATGCGGGCCCTGCTGGAAGGGGTGGCCCGGTCGGTGAGTCTGGATCACCGGCAGCGGATCAAGGCGATGCTCGAACTGGAGGCGATTCGATGAGGTTCGTCGCCGGGGAAGGTCTATGGCAGACCGGTCCACCGGTACCGCCGCCGCCCGCCGTGGCGGTGCTCGAGGTGGCCGGTGCGGTGCTGGCGTGGACGGTCGACGATCCCGCGGCACCGGTGCAGATCACCTTCACCGATATCACCGCCGCCGACTGGGTGTGGCGGGTGACGGGCGCGGCCGGCCACGTCGCGCTGGTCGACGCGCTGCACGGGACCCCCGCCGACGCTGGGGGCACCGTCGACCTGCCGGATCTGACGCTCGATCCCGGTGCGCTGGCACCGCTGCGCCGACTGGCGATCGGGCACTGGTTGCGTCGCTGGTGGCCGGCCAGCGTGGGGGATGCGATCGTGGACCTGGATGCGGCAGTGCTGGATGCCGAGATCGCGGTGCTGACGGCCTCGGCGCAGGAGTTCTTCACCGAGGACACCCTCGACTCCGATATAGATTCGCTGTTGCAGCCGCACCGCGACATCCTCGTCGCCTACCGGCTCGACGGTGACCCCCGGGTGGCCGAACTCGCCGCGGCCTGCGCGGAACTGGCGGACTGGACGCCAGCGGTCGACGACGCGGTGCCGACTCAGCGCCACCGCGACGATTACGCGCTGGCCGCCGGCTGGGACGACTCCGCGACTGGTCCGGCGATTGCCGGTGGTGCCAGGACGATCGCCTGGACCACGGTGCCGCCTGCGGTATTCGACGCCGCCGAGGACAACGTGGACTGGTCGGTTCACACAGACAGCACCGGTGCTGTGGTGGCCTCCGTGCGCACCGCGGTAAGGGGTTCTGCGGCCGGTATCGAGGTACGGCTGCGGTGCGCCGATATCACCGCGGCCGGGGTGCTCACCGCTGACGGCACCGCGACTCTGACGCTGGAGATATCGGAATCTGCTGCCTGGAACCAGGATTGGACCGCGACAGAACTGGTCGTCGGTTCTCCCGGTGTGGGGGAGGGGCGGCAGCTGCGCGACCGGATGCGGGAACTGGCTCGGTCCCGGCTCTCCGGTGCCGACGACGCCTTCCTGGCCGAGGTGCTGGCCGCCGAGTCGGACTACTGACCCGGCCCCACCCGCGCCACCTGCTCGGTGACGGGTCCCGCTGGAGCACCCGGAAACGGGGTGGCCGGAACATCGGGGGTGTGGATTCGGCCGGCCAGCCACGGCAGTGCCTCGGCGAAAGCACTGGACGCGAAAGGCCAGTCGTGCCGGCCGGGCCGGGCGACCACTGCGCAGTCGATACCGTGTGATGCGCCCAACGCGCACAGCGACTGGGCCGCCGCAGCGGTCTGCGGTGGCGGTGAGGCACCCGCCCCGTTCACCGCGAACCAGCCCGACACCCCGCTGTACCGGCCGTGCCGGCTGATGACCGTGGCCGGATCGAATGCGGCGTAGGCGGCCGCATCACCGCCGAACAGACGCTCGATCGTCTGTGCCTTCGTGCCCGAGTTCGGACTCAGATCGCCCGCGATGTCCTCGAACGCCGAGAACCGGTCGGGGTGCATCACGGTCAGGTCGACCGCGCAGGTGCCGCCCATCGACCACCCGACGACACCCCAATTGGCCGGATCCGGGCTGACCCCGAACCTCGAGATCATGGTCGGGACAACATCGTTGGTGAGGTGGTCGGCGACCTTGCCGCGGGGGCCGTTCACGCATTCGGTGTCGTTGTTGAAGGTGCCGCCCACATCGGCGAACACCAACACCGGAGCGTTCCCGTCGTGCGTCGCGGCGAAGGCGTCGGCGGTCTGCACGGCGTTGCCCGCCCGCGCCCAGTCCTCGGGCGTGTTCATCTCGCCGCCGATCATCATCACGGTCGGTAGCCGGGGTGGTGGATCCGAGGCGAACCAGGCCGGCGGCAGATAGACCAACTCGCCGCGGTGCCGGAAACCCGAGCCGGCGTCGCCGGTGTCCACCGGTACCAGAGAACCGTTACGCGGCACCGCATGCCGGACCTGGAATGCGGCGACGGTCGCCATATCGGTCTGATCGGGCAGCGGCCCCGCGGTCAGCTGGCCCCAGGCCGTCTGCATGGTGGGGAAGTACCCGGTCCACAGATTGACGGCCAGCGCCGCGCACAGAGCGCACAGCGGGACGGCCGCGACGGCGGCGGTGCGCCGCCACCAGCGCGCTCCGGGCCCGCCGGAAAACAGTGCCGCGGCGGCGAACCCGGTCAACCCGATCCAGACCCACAGCGCGTGCGGTGCGGGTTCACCGGCCAGCCCCTGGCTGCTCACATACCAGTGCGCGGCCGCGGCCAGTGCGGCCCCGACGGCCGCGGCGGCGACCAGTCGGCGTCGCCACCGCAGCGCAGCCACCAGGACCAGCCCGGCGATCACCTGAACGGTCACCGGCACCCAACCGTGCATCAAGGAAGCGTGGTGCTGCAAGAGCCCGGACATCAGCGTCACGAGATCATCGTGACGCCGCTTCCTGCAAAGCAGCTGTGAGGAGAGTCAGCGCGGTTTGGCCAGTGGGAACGGCAGCGTCTCGCGGATGCTGCGCCCGGTGATCAGCATGACCACCCGGTCGACCCCGACGCCGAGACCGCCCGTCGGGGGCATGGCGTATTCGAGGGCCTGCAGGAAGTCCTCGTCGAGTTCCATCGCCTCCGGGTCACCGCCGGCGGCCAGCAGTGACTGCTCCTGCAGACGCTTGCGCTGCTCCACCGGGTCGGTGAGCTCGCTGTAGGCCGTCCCCAGTTCGACACCCCAGGCCACCAGGTCCCAGCGCTCGGCGACACCGTCGATGCTGCGGTGCGGACGGGTCAGCGGCGAGACCGAGGTGGGGAAGTCCTTGTAGAACGTCGGGCGTTCGGTCTGCCCTTCGACGAGCCGCTCGTAGAGTTCCAGGACCACCGCACCAGCGTCCCAGTGCATCAGGTAGGGCACCCCGGCGCCATCGCAGAGGCTGCGCAACCGGTCCAGGCCGGTCTCCGGGCCGATCTGTTCACCGAGTGCCTCGGACACCGCGCCGTGCACCGTCTTCACCGGCCAGTCCCCGGAGATGTCGACCGCCACCAGGCCGCCGTCGGGACCGGGGCGCATCACCACCTGGGCGCCGTTGGCAGCTTCGGCGGCGTTCTGGATGAGCTCGCGGCAGCCGTGCATCCAGACGTTGTAATCGGCGTGCGCCTGATAGGCCTCCAGCAGCGTGAACTCCGGGTTGTGGCTGAAATCCACGCCCTCGTTGCGGAATGCGCGGCCCAGTTCGAAGACCCGCTCGACGCCGCCCACGCAGAGCCGCTTCAGATACAGTTCCGGCGCGATGCGCAGGTACAGGTCCAGGTCGTAGGCATTGATATGGGTGGTGAAGGGGCGCGCATTGGCGCCGCCGTGGATCTGCTGCAGGATCGGTGTCTCGACCTCGAGGAATCCCTTACCCACCAGCGTTTCCCGGATGGCGTGCAGGATCCGGCTGCGCGCGGTGATCAGGTCTCGGGCCTCGGTGTTGATGGCGAGGTCGACGTAGCGGGTCCGGACGCGGGCCTCCGGGTCGGTGAGGCCCTTCCACTTGTCGGGCAGCGGCCGCAGGCATTTGCCGATCAGCCGCCACCGGGTGACCAGCAGTGACGGGGTGCCGTTTCGGCTGAGCCCCATGGTGCCGGTCACCTCGATCAGGTCACCGAGGTCGATCGAGCCGGTGAAGTCGGCGTTGGTGCCCTGGGTGAGGCGCGAATTGTCCAGCAGCAGTTGTACGTCACCGGACCAGTCGCGCAGCGCGGCGAACAGCACCCCGCCGTAGTCCCGCAACCGCAGGATGCGGCCGGCGACGGTGACGGTGACATCGGCGGCGGTGGTGGCCAGGGCCTGCTCGACGGTGTGGCTGGGCGCCTCGCCGACCGGGTAGGCGTCGACGCCGTTGTCCTGCAACATTTTCAGCTTCGCCATCCGGACCCGCACCTGCTCGGGCAGCCGGTTGCGGTCGTCATCGGGCAGATCATGTTGCAGGGCAAGGGTGTCCGGGGCGCTGCCGTCGCGGTGCAGCAGCCCGCTGTCCACCAGGTTCTTCGGCGCCGCGACGTGTTCACCGGTGTGCTCCTTGCGGCGGGAGAACGGCAGCACCAGGAATCCCTCGGCGATCACCGAGGCCACCCCGACGCGGGGCACCTCACGGGCGTCCTCGTAGCAGGCGAACCGCGGAACCCACTCCGGCTGGTACTTCATGTTGGAGCGGTACAGGGTCTCGAGCTGCCACCACCGGGAGAAGAACACCAGCAGTGCACGCCACAGCCGGGCGACCGGGCCGGCGCCCAGTTGCGCGCCCTGCTCGAACGCCGACCGGAACATCGCGAAGTTCAGCGAGATGCGGGTGATGCCGAGATCCTCGGCCTGCAGACAGATTTCGCTGACCATCAGCTCGATGGTGCCGTTGGGGGACTGCGGTGAGCGGCGCATGACGTCCAGCGACACTCCGTTGGTGCCCCACGGAACCAGGGAGAGCATCGCCACGACGTCGCCGTCGTTGTCATTTTCCCCAGTGCCGCCGGCCGCCACGGCCTCCACCAGCATGCAGTCACCGTCGGCGGGATCACCCAAGCGGCCCAGCGCCATCGAGAAACCACGCTCGGTCTCGGTGTCGCGCCAGGCATCGGCGCGGCCGACCACGATGGCCATTTCGTCGGAGGTCAGTTCGCGGTGCCTGCGGATGCGGACGGTCAGACCTGCGCGGCGAGCCCGGGTGACGGCCTGACGCACCGGCTTCATGTCCGGACCGGACAACTTGAAGCGGTCGGGGTGCAAGATGGCCTCGTCGCCGAGTTCGATGGCGTTGAGACCGGCGTCGCGAAACGCCTGTGCGGCGGGGGCACTGGCACCCATCACGCCGGGAGCCCAGCCGTAGGACTGGCACAGCGTGAGCCAGGCGTCGATGGCGGCCGGCCAGGAGCGCGGGTCGCCGACCGGGTCCCCGCTGGCCAGACAGACGCCCACCTCGACGCGGTAGGTGACGGCGGCGCGTCCATTGGGAGCGAACACCACCGACTTGTCGCGGCGGGTGGCGAAGTAGCCGAGCGAATCGTTCTTGCCGAACAGCTCCAGCAGCCCGCGGATGGCGGATTCGTCCTGACCGGTCAGCGCGTTGGTGGCCCGCTGGGAACGAAACAGCACGATGGCCGCGACCACCAGCGCCAGCGCGCCGAACAGGCCGAGCAGCGCGTTGATCAGGACCCCGGGATGTTGACCGTCGAAGACCGCGGAGTCGACGCCGGCGAACGCGACCACCCGGTTGGCGGCGTAGCCGAGCCGGTAGTCGCGCTGCAGCGTGCCGGGGAACAGCTCCAGCAGGCCCCATCCGACCCCGATGGCCAGCGCCATCCCGGCGAGCAGGGTGCCGACGGCCTTGAACAGGGCGCCACGGCGGACCTTGGCCCAGAACTCGTGACGGGCCAGCACCAGGAACCCGATGGACGCCAGGTGGAAGACCAGGCCGATGATCTCGCCGAACTCCTCGAGCACCGATTCGTCGCCGGCGATCAGGTCGGCGATGTTCACGGCCACCGCGGCCACCATGTAGAACACCAGAATCCACCAGGCGATGCTCTTGCGGGCGGCCAGCGCGGCGGCCAGCAGCGCGAGCACCGTCGCCCAGGCGAAGCTGGTGTCGGGGAAGTTGAAGATGTAGTCGTTGACGAACTCGCGGGGCACCCGGATCGCGGACCGGACGAACGGGGAGATGCTCGCCACCAACGACAGCGTGGCGATGACCCCGACGATCCAGCCCGCGGCGGTCGGAACCCACGAGAATCCAGACGGTCGCCGGGTCGTCGACGGATGGGGGACTGCGGTGGCCGTCATAGGGCGCGAGAATATGCCCTAAGCGGCCGAAATGGGTGCTTCTACGATGCCTGGGTGTCGGCCCGGATCACCAGACCGGACCGGTGAACTTCTCACCGGGGCCCTGGCCGGGTTCCTCGGGTGCCGCGCTGGCCTCCCGGAACGCCAGCTGCAGGCTCTTCAGTCCGTCGCGCAGCGGCCCGGCGTGCAGGCCCAGGTATTCGGCGGACGCGGTGACCAGCCCGGCGAGCGCGGTGATGAGACGGCGGGCCTCGTCGAGATCGCGGTGCGGACTGTCGTCGGGGTCCTCGGCCCCCAGGCCGATCTTCTCCGCCGCCGCACTCATCAGCATCACGGCCGAGCGGGTGATCACCTCGACGGCAGGAATCTCGGCGAGCTCCCTAACCTGCGGGTCTGCGCCGGAAGGAGTTTTCGGATCATCGGTCATGCCTGTTAGACTTGCACGATCGACCGTCCCGGCGAACGCCAGGGACAGTAAGTGGAGTCCCGCTCCCACCGCTGACCATACCGGTCCAGCGGTCCGATCACAGGCATCCGCGGATGTCCTGTTCTGCGCATGCGCAGACGGCGTAAGCCGTGATCGGTCGGCATCGGGCCCTGCTGTATGCAGGGCCTTTCTGCTCTCCGGAGCGGAATGCTGGTGGTGTGGTCTCTCCCTGCTGGCCCGGCGCTCCAAGCGGTCGTGGCACGAGCAGACAACGTAGGAGGCCCCATCAGCACTGAGACCCGCATCAACGAGCGCATCCGCGTACCAGAAGTCCGCCTGATCGGACCGAATGGTGAGCAGGTAGGCATTGTCCGCATCGAAGATGCTCTCCGCGTCGCCGTCGACGCCGATCTCGACCTTGTCGAAGTAGCCCCAGACGCCAAACCACCGGTGTGCAAGATCATGGACTACGGCAAGTTCAAGTACGAGACGGCACTCAAGGAGCGCGAGTCTCGCAAGAACCAGCAGCAGACCGTCGTCAAGGAACAGAAGCTTCGGCCGAAGATCGACGACCACGACTACCAGACGAAGAAGGGCCATGTGGTCCGCTTCCTGGAAGCCGGGTCGAAGGTCAAGGTCACCATCATGTTCCGCGGTCGCGAGCAGTCCCGGCCCGAACTGGGCTACCGACTGCTGCAGCGTCTCGGCGCCGACGTGGCTGACTACGGCTTCGTCGAGACCTCCGCCAAGCAGGACGGCCGCAACATGACGATGGTGCTGGCACCGCACCGTGGCGCGAAGACCCGCGCCAAGGCGGCGCACGATGCCGATGCCCCGACGCCGCGTTCCGGCGGCGAGGCGGCGGCACCGGCGGCACCTGCTGCACCGGCCGAACCGAGTCAGCCCACCGAGCCCACGCAGAACTGATCCACCACAAGAACTGAGGACACATGCCCAAGGCAAAGACCCACAGCGGCGCATCCAAGCGCTTCCGCGTCACCGGAAGCGGCAAGGTCGTCCGGCAGAAGGCCGGCAAGCGCCACCTTCTTCGAGCACAAGGCGAGCAAGCACACCCGTCGCCTGGACGGCCGCGTCACCGTTGCCGCCAACGACACCGCCCGCGTCAAGAAGATGCTGAACGGCTAAATCGGTCGAACGGCCGAAAAGCCGCTTCCTCCCTCCAGACTTTCCCCGCAAGAATAGGAACACCCTCATGGCACGCGTGAAGCGCGCAGTCAACGCTCAAAAGAAGCGGCGCACAGTACTCAAGGCTTCCAAGGGCTACCGCGGCCAGCGGTCACGCCTCTACCGCAAGGCCAAAGAGCAGCAGCTGCACTCCTTGACCTACGCCTACCGGGACCGCAAGGCCCGCAAGGGCGATTTCCGCAAGCTGTGGATCTCCCGGATCAATGCTGCGGCCCGCGCCAACGGCGTCACCTACAACCGCCTGATCCAGGGCCTCAAGCTGGCCGGCGTCGAGGTGGACCGTAAGAACCTGTCGGAGATCGCGATCAGCGATCCGGCCGCGTTCACCGCTCTGGTCGAGGTTGCCAAGGCGGCCCTGCCCGAGGATGTCAACGCGCCGTCGGGCGAAGCCGCCTGACACCCCTCACCGAGAAGTCCAATCGGGTAGCTGCAGCGATCAAGCTGCAGCGTCCCGGCGGACGTCGCCACGCCGCACGCTTCCTCGCCGAAGGTCCCAACCTGGTCGAGGCAGCGCTGCGGCGTGGTCTCGTCGAGGAGGTCTTCGCCACCGAGGACGCGCACGCCCGGTTCGCGGATCTGCTCGCCGGCGCCCCGGTGCACGAGGTGACCGAACGGGCGGCAAAGGCCTTGTCGGACACCGTGACTCCGGTCGGGTTGATCGCGGTGTGCGAGATCCCCGAGGTCGCCCTGTCCGAGGTGCTGGCGGCGCCGCGGCTGGTGGCCGTCGCGGTCGAGACCTCCGATCCCGGCAACGCGGGCACGCTGATCCGGCTCGCCGACGCCATGGGCGCCGATGCGCTGATCCTCACCGGTGACAGCGTCGACCCCTACAACGCGAAATGCCTGCGGGCCTCGGCGGGCAGCATCTTCGGGCTGCCTGTGGTCCAGGTCCCGGATACGCCCGAACTCATTGCCGCACTGCGGAGTGCGGGTCTGCAGGTGCTGGCCACCACCCTGGAGGGCGAGACTCCGCTGCCTTCGGTCGATCTGAGCCTGCCCACGGCCTGGCTGCTGGGTTCGGAGGCGCACGGCCTGGCACCCGCGGTCGCCGCGGCCGCCGACGCGCAGGTGACCATCCCCATGCGCGGCAGTGCCGAGAGCCTCAATGTGGCTGCGGCGGCCGCCATCTGCCTCTATGAGAGCGCGCAGGCGCTGTCAGCTCAGTAGCCCCCGCGCCACGTGCGTGATCTGCACCTCGTTGCTTCCGGCGTAGATCATCAGCGATTTGGCGTCACGGGCGAGCTGCTCGACCCGGTACTCGGTCATGTAGCCGTTGCCGCCGAAGAGTTGCACGGCCTCCATCGCCACATCGGTGGCCGCCTGCGAGCAGTACCATTTGATCGCCGAGGCCTCGGCCAGCGAGATCGGTGAGCCGGTCTGCGCGGATTCGATGACCCGGAACAGCATGTTGCGCACGTTCATCCGGGCCACCTCCATGGTGGCCAGCTTGAGCTGGATCAACTGGAACTGGCCGATTTCCTTGCCCCACAACACCCGGTTCTTGGCGTAGTCCACCGACAGCCGCAGGCATTCCTCGATGACGCCGAGAGACATCGCGGCCACGCCGATCCGTTCGGCGGAGAAGCTGGACCGGGCGCTGTCCCGGCCGTCGCCGGAGGCGTTGTTCTCGGTCTCGCCGAGCAGGCGGTCACGGCCCAGCCGGACGTTGTTGAAGAACAGCTCGCCGGTGCGTGAGCTGTGAATGCCCATCTTGTGGAACGGTTTCGACTGGACGAAGCCGTCCATGCCGCGGTCCAGGACGAAGGTCAGCACCTTGCGGTCGCGTCTGTCGACAGGTTCATTCCCCCGGTCGCTTCGCTCTTGCCCGCCGGCGCGTTCGTCGAGCTTGGCGTAGACGACCACGACGTCGGCGTCGGGTCCGTTGGTGATGAAGGTCTTCTGCCCGTTGAGCACATACTCGTCGCCGTCACGGGTCACATAGGACTTCATGCCGCCGAACGCATCCGAACCGGAATCCGGTTCGGTGATGGCCCAGGCGCCGATCTTCTCGTAGGTCACCAGGCCGGGCAGCCAGCGTTCCTGCTGGGCGAGGGTGCCGCGGCTCTGGATGGTCGGCACCGTCAGGCCCAGACTGACACCCATCCCGGTGACCAGGCCCATGGACACCCGGCACAGCTCGCTGATCAGCACGAAACCCATCCCGGCCTGGTCGGGTCCGCCCCCGAACATGCCGCCCGACGATTTACCCGCACCGGCATCACCGCCATCGCGCAGCCGGGACAGCCTGCGCTCCAACGCCTCTCGGGCCATCACATCGATACCGAACGCGCTGAACAGCTTGCGGACGATGGGGTAGGGCTCCATATCGCCGCTTTCCAGCGCGTCGATATGCGGCCGGATCTCCTTGTCGACGAACTCGCGCACCGCGTCGCGCACGGCGATGTCGACGTCAGACCATTCCAGCATCGTGTCAAGCGACCTTTCGTTTGGCTGCCGGCCGGGACAGACCCGCCAGCGAGAAGGTGGTGTGGACCAGCGAGCCCGCGCGGTCCAGCAGCGACTTCGGCCTGGACGGTTGCTGCTTCGGCTGGTAGTGCATCGCCATGCCCTTACGGTCCGCGGGCGGGGCCATGAACCCGGGCGCCTCCACCAACGGCGCGTCCTCGGGAATGCTCCCGGCGGCACGGCGATAGGCCGAGATCGCCCGCGGGTGCAGTCGGATCTCGTCGGGTACCACGGTGAACGCCAGCTCGACGGCCTTCCCGAACAGCCGTAGCAGAATCTCGTCGCCGGGTGTCCAGTGCATCCCGGCCTTCTCCCGCACCGGAGCGTCGAACACTCCGGCCGCGACCCAGCGCTGCGCGCCGACCATCGGCCTGAACAGCTGGTCCCACACACCCGTCGGCATCAGCACGAACCACGGCTTAGGGATGCGGATGGTGAAGATGTCCAGGGTGGCGCGGTTGATCTCCAACTCCTCGCGGCACTTGTGGTCCCAATAGACCAGGAAGTCCTCCCAGCTCTCCGGGACCGGGCGCATGCTCATGCCGTACATCCGGTACCACTGCACGTGCTCATCGAACAGCTGATGCTTCTCGGCCTCGGTCAGGCCGCCACAGAAATAGTCGGCGGTCTTGATGATCAGCATGAAAAAGGTGGCGTGCGCCCAGTAGAAGGTTGCGGGATTGAGCGCGTGGTAGCGGCGGCCCTGCCCGTCGACCCCCTTGATGTCGTGATGGAACCCCTTGATCTGGGCGCCGGTCTCGGCGGCACGGTCGCCGTCGTAGACCACCCCCATGATCGGGTACACGGACCTCGCCACCCGCTGCAGCGGCTCGCGCAGCAGGATCGAGTGGTCCTCGACGCCCGCACCGAGCTCGGGATACATGTTCTGGATCGAGCCGATCCAGACGCCCAACAGTCCGGTGCGGAGGTCGCCGAAGTACTTCCAGGTCAGTGAATCGGGACCGAGAGGGATTGCCGCGTGCTCGATCGACGGCGTGGAATCTTGCGGTGCAGCAGTCATGGCGTCCTCGTCGAGCCTTGAAAACTACGGATCTGCCGACCATATGCTTGACAACGCACGTTGTCTATACGCCCTCGCGGTGTGGCGGGCCGCCGTTATGCGTTGGCTACCGAGCCTCCACGCGCTCGCGATCTGCGGTGCGGGATCCCCCTCACGCGATCGCCCACAACCCCAGGCTGATCGCGAAGGCGCTGAGGCCGAGGGTCGTCTCCATGACCGTCCAGGTCTTGAGCGTCGTCTTGACATCCATGCCGAAGAACCGGCTGACCAACCAGAACCCCGAGTCGTTGACGTGGGACAGCACCGTTGCCCCGGCGGCGATCGCCATCACCAGTGCGGTGAGCTGGAGACTGCTGAGGTCGGCCGCGGCGACGGCGGCGCTGAGCAGGCCGGCCGTCGTCGTCAACGCGACGGTCGCCGAGCCCTGCGCGACGCGTAGCAGGGTGGAGATGAGGAACGCCTGCAGGATGAGCGAGATGCCGAGATTCGACAGAGAACTGCTCAGGGCGTCGCCGATACCGCTCAACCGGAGCACACCACCGAACATGCCGCCCGCGCCCGTGATGAGGATGATCGCGCAGATCGGACCGAGCGCGTTGTCCAAGATGTCGCTGACATCGGCCATCGAGCGGCCCCGCAGCCCCAGCACCAGGGTCGCCACGATCACGGTGATCAGCAGCGCGATCGAGGTGGTGCCGAGCAGCTTGAGGTATTCGGCCCAGGTGGCGCCCTCCTCGATGACACCGGCGGTCATCAAGGTGTTGACCACGGTGTTGAACGAGATCAACACGAAGGGCAGCAACAAGATCCCCAGCACGGTGGCGAAGCTGGGCACGGTGCGGGTGGCCGTGCCTGTGGTCCCAGCGGTCGACGGGGCGCCGTCTTCGGTGTCGGCGGCGATATCGCGTCCGCCGTTGATCTCGCCGAACAGCGAGGCGGGGATGTCGACGTGTACTCGCCGCCCGATCGCCTGGGACACCAGGTAGGCGCCCACGTACCAGGATGCGACGGCGACCGGCGCACCGACGATCAAGGTGAGTCCGATGTTGGCGCCGAGCAACTCCGCGGCCGCCACCGGCCCCGGATGCGGTGGAACCAACGCGTGCATGGCCGCGAACGCCCCGGCCGCCGGGAACGCGTAGAGCAGCATCGAGCCGCCGAAGCGACGTGCCACCGTCATGATGATCGGGAGGAAGACGACCAGTCCGGCGTCGAAGAAGATGGGGAAGCCGAAGAGCAGCGCGGCCACGCCGAGCGCCAACGGCGCCCGTTTCTCGCCGAACCGGCCGATCAGCGTGTCGGCGAGTACCTGTGCACCGCCGGTGATTTCCAGGAGCCGGCCGATCATGACGCCGAAACCGACCAGCAGGGCCACCGAGCCGAGCGTGTTGGAGAAACCGAAGGACAGGGCGCTGGGGACATCGGCCACCGGGATCCCGGCCGCCAGTGCCGTCAGCGCACTCACCAGCACCAGCGCGACGAAGGCATGCAGCTTGACCTTGATGATGAGGAACAGCAACAGCGCGACCGCCCCGGCCGCGATCAGCAGCAGCGTGGTGGTTCCGTATGCCGGATCAATTGCCTCCACGAGATCCTCCATTCCCTGCGATTTCCGGGCCCCTGGTCATCGGTCCTCCTCGGTCGAGCGTGCTGTGGTTGTGGTGACGTAACTTTCGATGATCGAGTCGATGCTCTGGTCGACGCCGATGGCGACACCGTGCTCATCGGATTCGAGCGGTTCGAGCGTCTCGAACTGGGACGCGAGCAGAGCGGCGGGCATGAAGTGCCCGGGCCGGCTGGCCTGCCGCCTGCCGATGGTCTCCAGTGATCCCTCCAGGTGCAGGAAGTCGATCACGGCGCAATGCCGGCGAAGCTGGTCGCGATAGCTGCGTTTCAACGCCGAGCAGCTCATCACGCCGCCATCGCCGTGCGATGCCAACCATTCACCGATCGAGTCCAGCCAGGGCCGGCGGTCATCGTCGTCGAGCGGGTGACCGGCCGACATCTTTGCGATGTTCGCGGGGGGATGGAAGTCATCGGCATCGGCAAACGGCACCCGCAGCCGCTGGGCCAGCGCCGCGCCGACGGTGGACTTGCCCGACCCCGAAACCCCCATCACCACGATCGGTGTTGCCATGCCCCTCCGCCTCTTCTGTGTGTGACGTCACACATCTTGTCTCAATCGTCATACGATTGCAAGAAATTCTTCGGGAATGGATCACTTTCGCCGGCAGCATGCGTCTGACATCATCTGTTTATGCGCGATCGTCCGAGGGCCGGCGCTCTCCACGGCAGCCTGCTGGCTGCACTGGGAACGGCCATCGTGTCGGGGCAGTACCCGCCCGGTCGGGTACTCACACTCGACGGTGTGAGCGCCGAGCACGAGATGTCGCGCAGCGTTGCCCGTGAGGTGATTCGGGTGCTGGAGTCGATGGGGCTGGTCGAATCGCGGCGTCGGGTCGGGATCACCGTCCAACCCGCGGAGAAATGGAACGTCTTCGACCCGGAGGTGATCCGCTGGCGGCTCGATGTCGGCGACCGCGCCGCCCAGCTGGCCTCCCTGTCGGAGCTGCGCGTCGGATTCGAACCCGCGGCGGCCGCATTGGCTGCCCGCCGGGCCACCCCGCATCAGTGCCGGATCATGGCGGCTGCGGTATCCGACATGGTCGTGCACGGGCGATCGGGCGACCTGGACGCGTACCTGCTGGCGGACAAGATGTTTCACCAAGCGCTGTTGGAGGCCAGCGGCAACGAGATGTTCCGGGCGCTCAATGGCGTCGTCGCCGAACTGCTCACCGGCCGGACCCATCACGGGATGATGCCCGAGCGGCCCAACCTCGCGGCGATCGCTCTCCATGACGAGGTGGCCCGCGCCATCAGGATGGGCGAGGAGAAGCTGGCCGAACAGGCGATGCGCGCGATCATCGACGAAGCGGCGGCGGCGGTCGCCGATGAGTCGGCTCGCTGACCCACCGTCGGCCGGCCGACGACGCCGTGGTGTGAGCAACGTCTAGGGCGGGCGTCGTTGCCGGTGTCAGAACAGCCGCCTAGGGTTGCGTTGTGGATGTCGAATCGTTCGAGGAACGATCCGCACGCACCGGCGAGATCGAGCACTCCGAGGCGCCGTACCGTCAACCGGGACCGCTGGGATGGCTCTCCGCCACAAATCACAACGCCAACGTCATCGCCATGATCCGGCGTGCGCGGCGGGCCCTGCCCGGGGACCCGGAATTCGGGGACCCGCTGTCGGCCGCCGGTGAGGGCGGCCCGCGCGCCGCGGCCCGGGCCGCGGATCGACTCCTCGAGCGCGAGGCCGTCTCCCGCGAGGTCAGCCTCGGCGCGCTGCAGGTCTGGCAGGCATTGACCGAACGTGTCTCGGGCCGGCCCGCCAACCGGGAGATGACATTGGTGTTCACCGATCTGGTGGGTTTCTCCGCCTGGTCGTTGGACGCCGGTGACGACGCCACCCTGCGGCTGCTGCGGCGTGTCGCGCAGGTGATGGAACCTCCGCTGCTGGCCGAGGGCGGCCATATCGTCAAACGGATGGGCGACGGCGCCATGGCGGTGTTCCGGGATCCCGAGACCGCGGTCCGCGCGGTGCTGGTTGCCCTGGAGGCGGTCAGCAACGTCGAGGTGGACGGGTACACCCCGCGCATGCGGGCCGGCATCCACACCGGCCATCCCCAGCGGATCGGTTCGGACTGGCTCGGCGTCGACGTCAACATCGCCGCCCGGGTGATGGAACGCGCCACCAGGGGTGGCCTGGTCATCTCGCACCCGACGCTGGAACGCATCACCGAGAACGGCGACCTGGCGGCGCTCGGGGTGACGGTGAAGAAGGTGCGCAGGCAACTGTTCGCGGCCAAGCCCAGCGGGGTGCCCGAGGACCTGCAGATGTACTGGGTCAAGCCGATTCCGCAGGCCGGGGGCGCCGAGCGGTTCGACGAAGACGCCGAGGGTGCGTGACGTCGCTCTCATCCGGGCATCACCTATGATCGCCGGGTGGCGGAGCTCTCAGAAGAAGGCCTGATCAACGCGGTGAGCGCGGCCCGGCAGGCCTTCGAAGCGGCCGCCGACCTGGATGCGCTGGCCCGGGCCAAGACCGAACATCTCGGTGATCGATCCCCGATCGCGTTGGCGCGTCAGGCGCTGGGATCGCTGCCCAAGACCGAGCGTGCCGATGCCGGCAAGCGGGTCAACGTCGCCCGCACCGAGGCCCAGCAGGCCTATGACGAGCGGCTGGCGGCGCTGCGCGTCGAACGCGACGCGGCGGTGCTGGTGGCCGAGCGCATCGACGTGACGCTGCCGTCGTCCCGGCAGCCGATCGGTGCCCGCCATCCCATCACCCTGCTGACCGAGCGCATCGCCGACACCTTCGTCGCGATGGGCTGGGAGCTGGCCGAGGGACCCGAGGTCGAGACGGAGCAGTTCAACTTCGATGCACTCAACTTTCCGCCGGATCACCCGGCGCGCAGTGAACAGGACACCTTTCAGATCGCGCCGGACGGCTCGCGACAGGTGCTGCGCACCCACACCTCACCCGTGCAGATCCGGGCGCTGCTGGAACGTGAACTGCCGGTGTACATCATCTCGCTGGGCCGCACCTTCCGCACCGATGAACTCGACGCCACCCACACGCCGGTCTTCCACCAGGTGGAAGGCCTCGCCGTGGACAAGGGGCTGACGATGGCCAACCTGCGCGGCACGCTGGATGCCTTGGCCCGCGCCGAATTCGGGCCCGCGGGCCGCACCCGGTTCCGGCCGCACTTCTTCCCGTTCACCGAGCCGTCCGCCGAGGTGGACGTGTGGTTCGAGAACAAGAAGGGTGGACCCGGCTGGGTCGAGTGGGGCGGTTGCGGCATGGTCAATCCGAATGTGCTGCGCGCCTGCGGAATCGATCCTCACCTGTACTCGGGCTTCGCGTTCGGGATGGGCCTGGAGCGCACCCTGCAGTTCCGCAATGGCATTCCCGACATGCGGGACATGGTCGAGGGTGACGTGCGGTTCTCCCTGCCGTTCGGGGTGGGTGCCTGATGCGCGTTCCCTACAGCTGGCTGCGGGACACCGTCCGGGCCGGCACGCCGGGCTGGGACATGTCGGTCTCCGACCTCGAGCAGATCTTCATCCGCATCGGCCACGAGGTCGAAGAGATCATCCCGGTCGGACCGGTCACCGGTCCGCTGACCGTCGGCCGGGTCGCCGAGATCGAGGAACTCACCGAGTTCAAGAAGCCCATCCGGGCCTGCAAGGTCGACGTCGGCGAATCCGAGGCCCGCGATATCGTCTGCGGTGCCACCAACTTCGCCGTCGGAGATCTGGTGGTGGTCGCCTTACCGGGCACCGTCCTGCCCGGTGATTTCACGATCGCCAAGCGCAAGACCTACGGGCGGACCTCCGACGGGATGATCTGCTCGGCATCCGAACTCAACCTCGGTGGCGACCACTCCGGGATCCTGGTGCTGCCGCCGGGTACCGCCGAACCGGGTGCCTCGGCCATCGATGTGGTGGGTCTCGACGATGTGGTGTTCCATCTGGCGATCACCCCGGACCGTGGCTACTGCCTGTCGATGCGCGGGATGGCGCGTGAGATCGCCTGTGCCACCGACCTGGAATTCGTCGACCCGGCCGATGTGGCGCCGTTGCCCGCCGAGGGCGAGGCCTGGCCGCTGACCGTGCAGCCCGGCACCGGTGTGCAGCGCTTCGGGCTGCGTCCGGTGAGCGGTATCGATCCGTCCGCGGTATCGCCGTGGTGGCTGCAGCGTCGACTGCTGCTGTCCGGTATCCGCGCCATCTCACCGGCTGTCGATGTCACCAACTACGTGATGCTCGAGCTCGGTCACCCCATGCACGCGCACGACCGGTCGCTGATCACCGGTGCGTTCACCGTGCGGTTCGCCGAGGCGGGGGAGAAGGTCACCACACTCGACGATGTCACCCGCACCCTCAACGACGGCGATGTGCTGATCGTCGACGATGTCGCGACGGCGGCGATCGGCGGTGTGATGGGTGCCGGCACCACCGAGGTGCGCGACACCACCACCGACGTGCTGTTGGAGGCCGCGGTGTGGGATCCGGCCGCGGTGTCGCGCACCCAGCGCAGGCTGCGGCTGGCCAGTGAGGCCGGACGCCGCTATGAACGCACGGTCGACCCGGCGATCTCGGTGGCCGCCCTGGACCGCTGTGCCACGCTGCTCGCCGAGATCGCCGGTGGCACCGTCGATCCCACGCTCACCGACTGGCGGGGTGACCCGCCGCGTGAGAACTGGTCGCCCGCGGCGGTCAGCATGCCGGTGGATCTGCCGGACCGGGTGGCGGGCGTGACCTACCCGGCCGGTGTCGCGGCGCGACGGCTCGCCCAGATCGGCGCCGAGGTGACCGAGGACTCCGAAGGTGATCACCACCAGATCACCGCTGTGCCACCGAGTTGGCGCACCGATCTTCGCGAACCTGCCGATCTGGTCGAAGAGGTGCTGCGGCTTGAGGGCCTGGACGCCATTCCCTCGGTGCTGCCGCTGGCGCCTCCGGGGCGTGGACTGACACCGGTGCAGAAACGTCGTCGCGCACTCGGGAAGTCGTTGGCGCTCAACGGCTATGTCGAGGTGCTCCCGACTCCGTTCCTGCCGGCCGGTGTGTTCGACACTTGGGGGCTGCCCGCCGATGACCCGCGTCGCTCCGTGGTCACGGTGCTCAACCCGCTGGAGGCCGACCGGCCGCATCTGGCCAGCACCCTGCTGCCGGGGCTGTTGGAGTCGTTGTTGCGCAATGTTTCTCGCGGCGCGGTCGATACTGCGCTGTTTGCCATCTCGCATGTGGCGCTCAAGACTTCGGACACCCGGGCGGTGGAGCGTATCCCGACCGACCGCCGTCCCACCGCCGAGGAGATCGCCGGACTGGACGGCTCGCTGCCGAGTCAGCCCGAGCATGTCGCAGTGGTCCTGACCGGTCTGCGCGAACCCGCCGGGCCGTGGGGCGCGGGCCGGCCGGTGCAGGCCGCCGATGCCTTCGAGGCCGTCCAGGTGATCGGGCGCGCGGCCGGGGTGGAGTTCACCCTGCGCGCCGCGCAGGAACTGCCGTGGCATCCGGGTCGGTGCGCCGAGGTCCTCATCGGCGACCTGACGATCGGCTACGCCGGACAGTTGCATCCCGCCGTCATCGAACGGGCGGGTCTGCCCGCCGGCACCTGCGCGGTGGAACTGAACCTCGACGCCATCCCGATCACCGAACGCCTGCCCGCGCCCGCGGTCTCGCCGTTCCCGGCGGTGTTCCAGGACATCAGCCTCGTCGTTGCCGAGGACGTCGCCGCCGCCGCGGTGGTCGAGGCGGTGCGCGACGGCGCCGGTGAGCTACTGGAGGATGTGCGGTTGTTCGACGTGTACACCGGCCCGCAGATCGGGGACGGGCGCAAGTCGCTGACCCTGGCCCTGCGGTTCCGGGCCGCCGACCGGACGCTGACCGAGGACGAGGCGAGCGCTTCTCGCGAGGCCGCGGTGGCCGCCGCCGCCGAACGGGTGGGAGCGGTTCAGCGCGCCTGAGATCGGCCGCCTAATGGGTTTGCACTTGGCTGCATAACAATGCAAGGATTGGGTGTATGACCTCCGTAGCCGTCGCCGGTGCCAGTGGGTATGCCGGCGGAGAGATCCTGCGCCTACTGCTCGGCCACCCGGCCTACGCGGACGGGCGCCTGACCATCGGGGCACTCACCGCCGCCGCCAGCGCGGGCAGCAGCCTCGGCGAGCATCACCCACACCTGCTGCCGCTGGCCGACCGGATCCTGCAGCCCACCGACGCCGCCCTGCTGGAAGGCCATGACGTCGTCTTCCTCGGTCTGCCGCACGGGCATTCCGCGGAACTCGCCGCGCAACTCGGTGACACCGTCATCATCGACTGCGGCGCCGACTTCCGGTTGACCGACGCCGCCGACTGGGAAAAGTTCTACGGCAGCGCGCACGCCGGTACCTGGCCCTACGGACTGCCCGAGTTGCCCGGCGGTCGGGAGGCCCTCACGGGTGCCACCCGCATCGCGGTACCCGGCTGCTACCCGACCTCTGCGCTGCTGGCCCTGCTGCCCGCCGTCGCCGCCGATCTGGTGGAACCGAACGTGACCGTGGTCGCCGTCAGCGGCACCTCCGGCGCGGGTAAGTCGGCCAAGGTCGATCTGCTGGGCGCCGAGGTCATCGGATCGGCTCGGGCGTACAACATCGCGGGCAGGCACCGGCACACCCCGGAGATCGCGCAGGGGCTGCGCAAGCTCACCGACAAGAAGGTGACCGTCTCGTTCACGCCGGTGCTCATCCCCACCTCTCGGGGCATCCTGGCCACCTGCACGGCGCCGACTTCGGCCTCCGAAGGCGAAATCCGCGCCGCCTACGAGAAGGCCTACGCCGCAGAGCCGTTCATTCACCTGCTGCCCGAAGGTCAATTGCCCAAGACCGGATCGGTCATCGGGAGCAATGCCGCACAGGTGGCGGTGGCCGTCGACGAGGAGGCCGGTGTGCTGGTCGCGATCTGTGCCATCGACAATCTGACGAAGGGCACCGGCGGTGCTGCGGTGCAGTCGATGAACCTGGCCCTGGGCTGGCCCGAAACCGAAGGACTGTCGACCGTGGGAGTGGCGCCGTGATCTCGGAGGGCAGGAGCGAAGCGACCCGGGAAGTAGTTCCGGAGGGCAGGAGCGAAGCGACCCGGGAAGTAGTTCCGGAGGGCAGGAGCGAAGCGGACCATCCGACCCCGAAGCTCGTTCGGACTCAGGGCGTGACCGCGCCCGCCGGTTTCCGCGCCACCGGGATCCGGGCCGGTATCAAGGCATCCGGGAACCTGGACCTGGCGCTGGTGTTCAACGAGGGCCCCGACCACCACGCCGCGGGTGTGTTCACCCGCAACCAGATCAAGGCCGCCCCCGTGCTGTGGTCGCAGCAGGTGCTGACCACCGGCCGTTTGCGGGCGGTCATCCTGAACTCCGGTGGCGCCAACGCCTGCACCGGACCGCTGGGCTTCCAGGACGCCCACGCCACCGCCGAGGCGCTCGCCGCGGCGCTGAGCGACTGGGGCACCGAGACCGGCGCCATCGAGGTCGCGGTCTGCTCCACCGGGCTGATCGGCGACCGGCTGCCCATGGACAAGGTGCTGGCCGGGGTCACCGAGATCGTGCACGAGATGGCCGGCGGGCTGACCGGCGGAGAAGAAGCCGCCCGGGCCATCATGACCACCGACACCGTGCCCAAACAGGTTGCGCTGCACGCCGACAGCTGGACGGTCGGCGGGATGGCCAAGGGCGCCGGAATGCTCGCGCCCTCGCTGGCCACCATGCTGGTGGTCCTCACCACCGACGCCGTCGCCGATTCCGCCGCGCTGGACACCGCACTGCGGCGGGCCACCGGTCGTACCTTCGACCGCCTCGACATCGACGGCAGCTGCTCGACCAATGACACCGTGCTGCTGCTGGCCTCCGGTGCCAGCGAGGTCACACCCACCCAGGAGGAGCTGGACGCGGCGGTGCTGGCCGTCTGCGATGACCTCTGCGCGCAGCTGCAGGCCGATGCCGAGGGTGTCACCAAGCGGATCTCCATCACCGTCGCCGGCGCCGCCACCGAGGACGAGGCGCTCATCGCCGCCCGGGCGGTGGCCCGCGACAGCCTGGTCAAGACCGCGCTGTTCGGCTCCGACCCCAACTGGGGCCGCGTGCTGGCCGCCGTCGGGATCGCTCCGGTGGCGCTGGACCCACAGCGAATCAGCGTGTCGTTCAACGGCTCACCGGTGTGCGTCGACGGTACCGGCGCTCCTGGCGCCCGCGAGGTCGACCTGTCCGGCGCCGAGATCGAGGTGCTGATCGAGCTGTTCGCCGGCGACGCGACCGCGTCCGTCAGGACCACCGATCTGTCGCACGCGTACGTCGAAGAGAACTCGGCGTACAGCTCATGACACCCACCACCACCAAGGCGGCGGTCCTGGCCGGGGCACTACCGTGGCTCAAGCAACTGCACGGCAAGATCGTGGTGGTCAAGTACGGCGGAAACGCCATGACCGATGACACGCTGAAGGCCGCCTTCGCCGAAGACATGGTGTTCCTGCGCAACTGCGGTATCCGGCCCGTCGTCGTGCATGGGGGCGGCCCGCAGATCAGCGCGATGCTCAAGAAGCTCGGCATCGCAGGCGATTTCAAGGGCGGCTTCCGTGTCACCACGCCCGAGGTGCTCGACGTGGCGCGGATGGTGCTGTTCGGCCAGGTCGGCCGGGAGCTGGTCGGGCTGATCAACGCGCACGGCCCGTACGCAGTCGGCGTCACCGGTGAGGATGCGCAGCTGTTCACCGCGGTGCGGCGCAGCGTCACCGTCGACGGAGTGGCCACCGATATCGGCCTGGTCGGCGACGTCGAGCACGTCAACGCCGGGTCACTGCTGGATCTCATTGCCGCGGGCCGTATCCCGGTGGTCTCCACCATCGCCCCGGACGTCGACGGGGTGGTGCACAACATCAACGCCGATACCGCCGCCGCCGCTCTGGCCGAAGCGCTCGGCGCCGAGAAGCTGCTGATGCTCACCGATGTCGAGGGGCTCTACACCGACTGGCCGGACCGCACGTCGCTGGTCAGCGAGATCGACAGTGCCGCACTGATCGAGCTGCTGCCGAAGCTGGAATCCGGCATGGTCCCCAAGATCGAGGCCTGCCTGCGCGCGGTCGACGGCGGGGTCCCGAGTGCTCACGTCATCGACGGCCGCGTCGAACACTGTGTGCTGGTCGAACTTTTCACCGATGAAGGGACCGGAACGAAAGTGGTGCCCACCTCATGAGTCTGCAGACACGGTGGGAAGCCGTGATGATGAACAACTACGGTACCCCGCCGCTGGCCCTGGCCACCGGTGACGGTGCGGTGGTCACCGACACCGACGGCAAGCGCTACCTGGATCTGCTCGGCGGTATCGCCGTCAACCTGCTCGGGCACCGTCACCCTGCCGTCATCGAGGCCGTCACCACCCAGCTCAACACCCTCGGTCACACCTCGAATCTGTATGCCACCGAACCGGGTATCGCCCTGGCCGAAAAGCTCGTCGATCACCTCGGCCATCCCGCGCGGGCCTTCTTCTGCAACTCCGGCACCGAGGCCAACGAGGTCGCGTTCAAGATCAGCCGGCTCACCGGGCGCACGAAAATCGTTGCCGCCGAAGGTGGATTCCACGGCCGCACGATGGGATCGCTGGCATTGACCGGCCAGCCGGCCAAACGGGCACCCTTCGAGCCGCTGCCCGGTGAGGTGACCTTCGTGCCCTACGGCAACGCCGAGGCCCTCCAAGCCGCCGTCACCGATGAGACCGCCGCGGTCTTCCTGGAGCCGATCATGGGGGAGGGCGGCGTCGTCGTGCCCCCGCCGGGCTACCTGGCCAGGGCGCGCGAGATCACCGCGGCGCACGGCGCGCTGCTGGTCCTCGACGAGGTGCAGACCGGCGTGGGGCGCACCGGAGCCTTCTATGCCCACCAGCACGACGGCATCACCCCCGATATCGTCACCCTGGCCAAGGGTTTGGGTGGCGGTCTGCCGATCGGGGCCTGTCTGGCCGTCGGTGCCACCGCCGATCTGCTCACCCCGGGCCTGCACGGCAGCACCTTCGGGGGTAACCCGGTGTGTACGGCGGCCGCGCTGGCCGTGCTCACGACACTGGCCGGCGAGGATCTCGTCGCGAAGGCCGGTGTGCTGGGCAAGACGATCAGCCACGGCGTCGAGGAACTGCACCATCCGCTGGTCAGCCACGTCCGGGGCAAGGGCCTGCTGCAGGGCATCGTGCTGACCGCCGAGAAGGCCAAAGCCGTCGAGGCCGCCGCGCGGGAGGCCGGGTTCCTGGTCAACGCCGCCGCGGCAGACGTGATCAGGCTGGCCCCGCCGCTGATCATCACCGACACCCAGATCGACGAATTCCTCACCGCGCTGCCCGCGGTGCTCGACAAGGGAGCGCTATGACCACGACAAAGAGGGCGCCCAGGCACTTTCTGCGCGACGACGACCTGACACCCGATGAGCAGGCCGAGGTACTGGCGCTGGCCGCCGCCCTGAAGACGGCGCCGTTCAGCCGCCGGCCCCTGGAGGGCCCGCGGGGTGTCGCGGTGATCTTCGAGAAGAACTCGACGCGCACCCGGTTCTCCTTCGAGATGGGGATCGCCCAACTCGGCGGGCACGCCGTCGTCGTCGACGGGCGCAGCACCCAGCTGGGCCGCGAGGAGACCCTCGAGGACACCGGGGCCGTACTGTCGCGCTACGTCGACGCCATCGTCTGGCGCACCTTCGCTCAGGAACGGTTGACCGCCATGGGATCCGGGTCGACGGTGCCCATCGTCAACGCGCTCTCCGACGAGTTCCACCCGTGCCAGGTGCTGGCCGATCTGCAGACCCTCGCCGAGCGCAAGGGGGGAATATCGGGTCTGAAAGGGCTGAAGCTGACCTACTTCGGTGACGGCGCCAACAACATGGCGCACTCGCTGATGCTGGGTGGGGTGACCGCCGGGATCGACGTCACCATCGCCGCACCCGCCGGTTTCGAACCACACCCGCAGTTCGTCGATGCCGCCCGACGCCGCGCCGCCGAAACCGGGGCGACGGTCACACTCGCGCACGACGCCAGAGCCGCCGCCGAGGGCGTCGACGTGCTGGTCACCGACACCTGGACCTCGATGGGGCAGGAAAACGACGGTCTGGACCGGGTGCGCCCGTTCCGCCCGTTCCAGCTCAACGCCGAGCTGCTGAGCCTGGCAGATCCGGAAGCAGTTGTGCTGCACTGCCTTCCGGCGCATCGCGGGCACGAGATCACCGACGAGGTGATCGACGGCCCGCAGAGCGCGGTGTTCGACGAGGCCGAGAACCGGCTGCACGCGCAGAAAGCGCTACTGGTCTGGTTGCTGGAGAACTCGTGAGTTCACCCACCCGGGTCGGCCGTCAGGCCCGCATCATCACCCTGCTCTCCGCGAACGCGGTGAGCAGTCAGGGTGAGCTGGCCGCGATGCTCGCGAGTGAGGGCATCGAGGTCACCCAGGCCACGCTGTCGCGGGACCTGGAGGAGCTCGGCGCGGTGAAACTGCGCGGCGCCGACGGTGGCGTCGGCGTCTACGTCGTCCCCGAGGACGGCAGCCCGGTGCGCGGTGTGTCCGGCGGCACCGAACGGGTGACCAAGCTGCTCGGTGAGCTGCTGGTGTCCACCGATGCCAGCGCGAACATCGCCGTGCTGCGCACACCGCCGGGGGCGGCGCACTATCTGGCGAGCGCCATCGATCGGGCATCGTTGCCCCAGGTTGTCGGCACCATCGCCGGTGATGACACCATCTTCGTGATGGCGCGTGAGCCGATGACCGGTGCCGAGCTCGCGATCATGTTCGAAAACTTGAAGTGAAGCAGTTCTACACAAGGGAGATTTTGCATGTCCGAGCGCGTCATCCTGGCGTATTCCGGCGGTCTGGACACCTCGGTCGCGATCAGCTGGATCGGCAAGGAGACCGGGCGTGAGGTGGTGGCCGTGGCCATCGACCTCGGCCAGGGTGGTGAAGACATGGAGGTCGTCCGGCAGCGAGCTCTGGATTGCGGCGCCGTCGAAGCCGTCGTGGTCGACGCACGCGACGAGTTCGCCGACGAGTACTGCCTGCCGACCATCCAGTCGAACGCGCTCTACATGGACCGCTACCCGCTGGTGTCGGCGATCAGCCGGCCGCTGATCGTCAAGCATCTGGTGGCCGCCGCCCGTGAGCACAAGGGCGGCACCGTGGCGCACGGCTGCACCGGCAAGGGCAACGATCAGGTCCGCTTCGAGGTCGGGTTCGCGTCGCTGGCGCCCGAACTGAAGGTGCTGGCCCCGGTGCGTGACTACGCGTGGACCCGGGAGAAAGCCATCGCCTTCGCCGAGGAGAACGCCATCCCGATCAACGTCACCAAGCGGTCGCCGTTCTCGATCGACCAGAACGTCTGGGGCCGCGCGGTGGAAACCGGCTTCCTGGAGCACCTCTGGAACGCGCCCACCAAGGACGTCTACGACTACACCGAAGACCCCACCCTCAACTGGAGCACCCCCGATGAGGTCATCGTCGGCTTCGAGAAGGGTGTGCCGACCTCCATCGACGGCCGGCCCGTCACGGTGCTGCAGGCCATCGAGGAGCTCAACCGGCGTGCCGGTGCCCAGGGTGTCGGCCGGCTAGACGTCGTCGAGGACCGCCTCGTCGGTATCAAGAGCCGCGAGATCTACGAGGCGCCCGGCGCCATGGTGCTGATCACCGCGCACACCGAACTCGAGCACGTCACCCTGGAACGCGAACTCGGCCGCTACAAGCGTGGCACCGACCAGAAGTGGGGCGAGCTGGTCTATGACGGCCTCTGGTACTCGCCGCTCAAGCGCGCGCTGGAGTCCTTCGTGGCGCACACCCAGGAGCACGTGACCGGCGAGATCCGGCTGGTGCTGCACGGCGGGCACATCGCGGTCAACGGCCGGCGCAGCCCGACCTCGCTGTACGACTTCAACCTGGCCACCTACGACGAGGGCGACAGCTTCGACCAGTCCTCGGCCAAGGGTTTCGTGCACGTACACGGACTGTCCAGCAAGATCTCGGCCAAGCGCGACCTCGGGTTGTGAGCACCAACGAAGGGTCCCTGTGGGGCGGCCGGTTCGCCGACGGACCCTCGGAAGCCCTTGCCGCACTGAGCAAGTCGACGCACTTCGACTGGGTGCTGGCGCCCTACGACGTGACGGCCTCCAAGGCGCACGCCCGGGTGCTGCACCGCGCCGGTCTGCTCACCGAGGAGCAGCGTGACGGGTTGCTCGCGGGACTGGACAGCCTGGGCGACGACGTCGCCGACGGCAGCTTCGGGCCGCTGCCCACCGACGAGGACGTGCACGGCGCGCTGGAACGCGGTCTCATCGACCGGGTCGGACCGGAGCTGGGCGGGCGGCTGCGTGCGGGCCGGTCCCGCAACGACCAGGTGGCCACGCTGTTCCGGATGTGGTTGCGCGACGCCATCAAAGCCGTCGGTGCCGGCGTGCTCGACGTGGCGGCCGCCTTGAGCACCCAGGCCGCTGCGCACCCGACGGCGATCATGCCGGGCAAGACCCACCTGCAGTCCGCGCAGCCGGTGCTGCTGGCTCACCACCTGTTGGCCCATGCCCATCCGCTGCTGCGCGACGCGGACCGGTTGGTCGACCTGGACAAGCGAACCGCGGTGTCGCCGTATGGTTCCGGTGCGCTGGCAGGCTCCTCGCTGGGGCTGGATCCGGATGCCATCGCCGAGGAACTGGGCTTCCATTCGGCCGCCGAGAACTCGATCGATGCCACCGCCGCACGAGATTTCGCGGCCGAAGCGGCCTTCGTGTTCGCGATGATCGCGGTCGACCTGTCTCGGCTGGCCGAGGACATCATCCTGTGGAGCACCACCGAATTCGGCTACGTCAAGCTGCACGACGCCTGGTCGACGGGCAGTTCGATCATGCCGCAGAAGAAGAACCCGGATATCGCCGAGCTCGCACGCGGCAAGTCCGGCCGGCTGATCGGGAACCTGGCCGGCCTGCTCGCGACGCTGAAGGCGCAGCCGCTGGCCTACAACCGGGATCTGCAGGAGGACAAGGAACCCGTCTTCGACTCGGTGGCGCAGCTGCGGATGCTGCTGCCCGCGATGGCCGGGCTGGTCGGCACACTCACCTTCGACACCGATCGGATGGCGGAATTGGCGCCACAGGGCTACACGCTGGCCACCGATATCGCCGAATGGATGGTGCGCCAGGGTATTCCGTTCCGGGTTGCGCACGAGGCGGCCGGCGCGGCTGTGCAGGCGGCCGAGGCGCGCGGGATCGGGCTCGAGGAACTCGCCGACGACGAGCTCGCCGGTATCCATCCCGGACTCACCGCGCAGGTGCGTGAGGTGCTGACCATTGCCGGTTCGGTCGACTCCCGCGATGCCCGCGGAGGCACCGCGCCGATGCAGGTGGCACGCCAGCTCGGCGCATTGCGTGACGCCGCCGATGAACTACGGATCAGGCTGCGCTAGGTAGCATCTGCAGTCATGGAACCGGCTCGGGGGAGCGCCGCCACCACAACCGTTACTGCACGACTTCGTCGCTGGCTGGCGGGCTGGGGACTCAAGGAGTGGCGGCGAGCCGGACTCGTGGCCGTGCTGGTGGCCACCGCTGCCTTCGGCGGGCTGGACACGGTGAACAAGCAGGTCGTCGACATCAAGGCGGGGGAGACGTTCGATACCGGTCGGTTCGAGGTCACGGTGCAGCGCGCCACCCTGGTCGACGAGGTCCGGGCGGGCACCAAGGTGCACTATTCGAAGAAGCCCGGGCGGCGCTACCTCGGGTTGGTGGTGACGGCTCGCAATCATGGCTCGCTGCGGGGCATACTGCCCGGGCCGGTGCGGATCGTCGGCCTGTCGAACTCGTTCTCGCTGCCGCCGATGCGGATGGCAGATGGAACCCTCAGCGTGTTTGCCGGGCCAGGGTTGAACGACGAGATCGTGCTGCTCTGGGAGGTGCCGCAGGACAGCGTCGAGGTGGGGTCCGAGCTGACCGTCCACGTCCGCAAAGAGGTGCGGAGACTCAGCGCGACGTACGGTCAGGCCTGGGTATCGGGTCCGTCCAGCTACGGGCGGCTGACCATACCGGTCGGTGGTGCCCGGTGACACCAGTGGTGCGGGCGATGGCCACCGCGATGGTGATTGCGGCCGGGGCTGCTCTGTGGCAGTACCTGCCCACGCCCGACGATGTGTACGGCCCCTTCGACGTCACCGCGGGAATGGCGCAGCAGGCCGCCGGCCGCGCGATCCAGGCACAGGTCACCGGGGTGCGTACCGGTTCACGCATCCGCAAGATCCAAACCACCCCGGTGCTCGCCGAGGCGGTCGGGATATGGGTGGTCATCGACGGCGAGGCGATGGCCACGCGCACCGTCGAGGTACCGAATGTCGAGTTATCGATAGGGTCCGACATCTACGTACCCACCGACCGACTGGGGTTCCTGCCGCTGGTGGGAGCCCTGAATCCCGGTATCACCGTGCGCAGTTCGTGGATATTCGACGTGCCGGCCGCGCTGGTCGGACCGGGTGCGCCGCCGATGAGCCTACGGATCTGGGTGGGCGACGGCCGGATGGACTCCCGACTCGTCATCGAGATACCGCAGCATGACTTGCGGATAAGCCGAAGTGCCACGATCGATTTCGAACGCGCGGAGCTCACCGGCTCATGAAGGCCCCCCTCTGGAAGCGCAATGTCATCGGTGCGGTCGTGTCCGTCGCGGCCTTTGCCGTCGCCGCGGCCTTCGTGATGTGGCCGGCCTGGCAGCGCTATCAGCAGACGGTACGGCCGGCCCATGTCTCTGCGGCCGGTGACGCGATCGACGTCGACGGGCTCACCTGGTCCATCCGGAGTATCAGCCGGTCCACGATGCAGCGTGGTGCGCCGCTACCGGAGGGCACCGTCGTGGTGAACGTGCTGGTCGAGCGATCGGGAACGCCCGAGCAGGGTTTCGGTTGCTACGGGTACCTGATCGACGACGAACGATCCTGGCGAGCCGACGGCCCACCCTGCGGTGCTGCGGTGTCGATTCCGTGGACCTTCTTGGTCCCCACAGCCACCGAGCCGACGGCTGTGGACATCAGGAAACCGGACGGATCTGTTCTGATCCGCTTTCGGTTGTAGCCGCGAGAGCCTTCGCACCGGCACGCTGCAGGCACCAGGCCAGCGTCGTGGCGATCAGGCAGATGCGCAGCGGTTCGACGATCGTCTGTGAGATCAGCCCCATCAGGTCCCAGGTTGCGAACCAGTACACGATGTCGTGCGGACCCATCAGCCAGCCCATCCCGCGGAACAGGTAGCCGGACCCGATCTGTGCCCGGTAGAAACTGCCCGACATGTCCAGCCAGGCCAGCCCGAGATAGGCCACCACGTACAGCGAGATTGCGAACAGTCCTCCGGCGACGATCACGTGGCCGGAGTCGACAATCGGCTTGAACTTGCCGATCTGGCCGGTGACCTGATTACGCAGCTCGGTACGCAGCCTGCCGGGAACGCGCTGCCACCGTGAGCCCAACTGCGTCCGGGTGGGCGACGAGCGGTCGATCCAGCGGTCCACGCGCTCCCCAGCCAACCGTTTCGCTTCGGCACGCCAGTCGGCCTTCGAGGTGGCGCCGTAGACGATGCAGGCCACGGCAAGCCAGATCAACGGCACAGCGGCACCTCCGAATACGGTGCTGACTGCCCATGTCACCGCCTTCCACGACATTTCCAGCGGCTGGAAATGTGCGAAAACGCCCTCCCTGGTGTCGTTGAACCACACGATGATTCGCCGCTCGGATAGCCAGGCCGACGGATTGATCAGGAAGGTCACGCCCTTACTGGCGGACAATGTCAGGACCAGGAACACCCAGAGCGCGTCCAGGTAGACCTGGATCGGCAACAGCCACACCGGCATCCGGTCCTTGAGCCGGTTCAGCAGGAAGCGCGTCACGACGGCGACACCGATGACGACGAAGGTCACGGTGCTGACCGGCAGCATGTCAGGGTCGAGCTCGGTCGGCGACTCGGCGGTCAGTGCCGCACCCACGCGGTAGGGCACGGCGGTGTACTCGAACGCCAGCCAGTCCTCCCGGAACATCTGCCAGGCCAGGTAGATCGCGAAGAACGGCACGATGATCGTGGCGAACATGTCCACTTGGCGGGCCTTGCGCGCGGGCAGCGCAGCCAGGGTGGGAATGCCGTGCCGGATGACGAGGAACATCGCCACGTAGGAACCCAGCCGGGCCATGCCGGCCAGCGGCATGATCAGGGACGCCCACAGGTCGTTGTTGTAGCCCACCCGGGCGGCCCATTCGATCGCCCCGGTGCGCAACAGCCAGCCCACCAGATAACACGCCGCGAGCTGCGGAAAATACCGGATGCACAGCGTCACCGGTTGCAGGAGATACCGCACCGGCTCATCGTAGAGACCCCAGACCTCAGCCGAGCGACTCGGACAGCTCCAGCCACCGCTCCTCCAACGCGGTCACCTCCGCCTCGAGCTCGCGGACGCCGGCGGTCAGTGCCCTGAGCCCCTCGTAGTCACCCTGGTCGTGCTCGGCCTGGCGGCGCTGGGCGTCCTTGATCTGACCGTCCAGTTTCGTCAGTTTGCGCTCGATCGCCGAGATCTCCTTCTGCGTCGCACGCAGATCGGCCCCGGAGATCGCGTTCCCGTTCAGCGGGGCCGGGGTGAGTGCCGCGGCGCCGGTGGTCGCCTCGTGCGAGGTCCGCAACCGCAGGTACTCGTCTACCCCTCCCGGCAGGTGTCGCAGGTGCCCGCCGAGGATGCCGTACTGCTGATCGGTGACCCGCTCCAGGAAGTACCGGTCGTGGCTGACCACGATCAGGGTGCCCGGCCAGGAGTCCAGCAGATCCTCCATCGCGGCCAGCATGTCGGTGTCCAGGTCGTTGGTCGGCTCGTCGAGGATCAGCACGTTGGGCTGCCCGAGCAGGATGAGCAGCAGCTGCAGACGTCGTAACTGCCCACCGGAGAGATCCTTGATCGGCGTGGACAGCTGCGCGCTGGCGAAACCGAGACGCTCCAGCAGTTGGCCCGGGGTGAGCTCCTGCGCCTTGGAACCCGTCCCGACGGTGAAGGTGGCGGCCAGCTGACTCAGCACCACCCGCACCGGATCGTCGAGGTGATCGGCGAGCTCGTCGACGCCCTGGGTGAGGGTCGCGATCTGCACCGTCTTGCCGTGTTTGACCCGGCCCTCGGTCGGCTGCACCGAACCGTCGATGAGTCCCAGCAGCGTCGACTTGCCCGCACCGTTGACACCGAGGATGCCGGTCCGCTCGCCAGGGGCCACCCGCCACTCGACCTGCTTGAGCACCTCACGGTCGGCATAGCTCACCGACACGTCGAGCAGATCCACGACCTGCTTACCCAGCCGGGTCACCGCCAGTGACTGCAGGGCCACCTTGTCCCGGATCTCGGGGACGTCGGCGATCAGGGCGTTGGCCGCATCGATGCGGAACTTCGGCTTGGTGGTCCGGGCCGGTGCGCCGCGGCGCAACCAGGCCAGTTCCTTGCGGGCCAGATTCTGCCGGCGGGCCTCACTGGATGCGGCCTGCCGATCACGCTCGACCCGCTGCAGGATGTAGGCGGCGTACCCGCCGTCGAACGGTTCGACGATGCGGTCGTGCACCTCCCACGTCGTCGTGCACACCTCGTCGAGGAACCAGCGATCGTGGGTGATCACCAGCAGTCCGCCCGAGGACGGTGACCAACGCCGTTTCAGATGTTCGGCCAGCCAGGTGATTCCTTCGACGTCGAGATGGTTGGTCGGCTCGTCGAGCGCCAGCACGTCGTGATCACCGGCCAGCAGTTGGGCCAGCGCGACCCGGCGCCGCTGTCCACCCGACAGCGTGCCGAGCGGCGCGTCCCAGGCCAGGCCGCCCAGCAATCCGGAGATGACGTCGCGGCCGCGTGGGTCACCGGCCCACTCGTGCTCCGGTGTGTCACCGACGACGGCGTGCCCGACGGTGTCGTCGGGATCCAGGGTGTCGCCCTGGTCCAGCACGCCGACGCGGACACCGCCGCGCACGGTGACCCGCCCGGAATCGGGCGTGACGCGGCCGGCCAGCATGGCCAGCAGGCTCGACTTTCCGTCGCCGTTGCGGCCGACGATGCCGATGCGGTCACCCTCGTTCACGCCGAGGGAGACGGCATCGAAAACCACTTTGGTCGGGTATTGCAGATGTAGGGCTTCGGCCCCGAGAAGATGCGCCATGTCCCCACCAGGCTAGGCCGACCGGCGGCGCACATTCGCAGCGGCCGACCAGCAACGCTGTGCCATGATGTCGTGGCATCCGGGGGATCGGGAGTTACACAGGCAGGGGAGTACGCGTTGGTGGATTTCTCGTTGATCACCGGTCCGGTGGGCAGGTTTCTGGCCACCGCGCAGAACGGCATCGAAGTTCTGCGGTACGGCGGTCTGGAAACCGGTGCGGTCCCCTCGCCCTACCAGATCATCGAGAGTGTGCCGATGTACCGGCTGCGCCGGTACTTCCCGCCCGACATCCGGCCCGGTTCTGCCGTCCCCGGCCCTCCGGTGCTGATGGTGCACCCGATGATGATGTCGGCCGATATGTGGGACGTGACCCGCGAGGATGGCGCCGTGGGCATCCTGCACGCCGCGGGCCTGGATCCCTGGGTCATCGACTTCGGTTCGCCCGACCAGGTCGAGGGCGGCATGCAGCGCAACCTGGCCGATCATGTGGTGGCGCTCAGCGAGGCCATCGACACCGTCAAGAAGGTCACCGGCAGCGACGTCCACCTCGCCGGTTACTCCCAGGGCGGAATGTTCTGCTATCAGACCGCGGCGTACCGGCGCTCCAAGGATCTCGCCAGCATCGTCGGGTTCGGCTCGCCGGTCGACACCCTGGCCGCCCTGCCGATGGGTATCCCGCCGAACGTGGGTGCGGTCGCCGCCAACTTCATGGCCGACCACGTGTTCTCCCGTATCGACATCCCGGGCTGGCTGGCCCGCACCGGGTTCCAGATGCTCGACCCGCTCAAGACCGCGCAGGCGCGCCTGGACTTCCTGCGTCAACTGCACGACCGTGACGCGCTGCTGCCGCGTGAGCAGCAGCGCCGATTCCTCGACTCGGAGGGGTGGATCGCCTGGTCGGGCCCGGCCATCTCCGAACTGCTCAAGCAGTTCATCGCGCACAACCGGATGATGTCCGGCGGCTTCTCCATCCGCGGTGAGCTCGTCACCCTGGCCGATATCACCTGCCCGGTGCTTGCCGTGATCGGCGAGGTCGACGATATCGGCCAACCGGCGGCGGTGCGCGGTATCAAGTCCGCCGCCCCCAAGGCCGACACCTACGAATATCTGATCCGCACAGGACATTTCGGTCTCGTCGTCGGATCCAAGGCGGCCAGTCAGACCTGGCCGACGGTCGCCTCCTGGGCCAAGTGGCTCAGCGACGACGGCACGCTGCCCGAGGATGTCGCACCGATGGGCACCCACCCGTCCGAATCCGCCATCGACGCCGGTGTGGCGCTGACCTCGCGGGTCGCGCACGGTGCGGCCGCCGCTTCGGAGATGGCCTTCGATCTGGCCCGTTCGGCCGCCGGCGCGGTGGTTGCCACGAACAAGTCGGCGCGCACCCTGATCGTCGAGACGGCGCGCACCCTGCCCCGACTCGCGCGACTCGGTCAGATCAACGACCACACCCGGATCTCGCTGGGCCGCATCATGTCCGAGCAGGCCGAGGGTCACCCGGACGGTGAGTTCCTGCTGTTCGACGGTCGTGTGCACACCTACGAGGCGGTCGACCGCCGGGTCAACAACGTGGTGCGCGGGCTGATCGAAGTCGGTGTGCGCCAAGGCGTGCGGGTCGGTGTGCTGATGCAGACCCGGCCGAGCGCGTTGGTCGCGATCGCGGCGCTGTCGCGGCTCGGTGCGGTCGCTGTGCTGATGCCCCCGGACGCCGACCTCGCGGTGGCCGCGCGACTCGGCGGTGTCGCCGAGGTTCTCACCGACCCGGCGAACCTGGAGATTGCACACACCCTGGACCTGCGGGTGCTGGTGCTCGGCGGCGGCGAGTCCCGCGATCTGAATCTGGCCGACGGCATCGATGTCGTGGACATGGAGAAGATCGATCCCGACCGGGTCGAACTCCCGGGTTGGTACCGGCCAGATCCCGGTTTCGCCCGTGACGTGGCCTATGTGGCCTTCGCGACGATCAACGGCGAACTCGTCGCCCGGCAGATCACGAATTACCGGTGGGCGCTGTCGGCACTGGGCACCGCGTCGGCGGCCAACCTGGGCAACCGCGACACCGTGTACTGCCTGACCCCGCTGCATCATCCGTCCGGCCTGCTGGTGAGCCTCGGCGGCGCGGTGGTCGGCGGCGCCCGTATCGCACTGTCCCGCGGGCTGGCCCCGGACCGCTTCGTGCATGAGATCCGGCAGTACGGCGTGACGGTGGTGTCCTACACCTGGGCGATGCTCGGCGAGGTCATCGACGATCCGTCGTTCTCGCTGGCGGGCACCCACTCGGTGCGACTGTTCATCGGCGCCGGTATGCCGACCGGTCTGTGGCGCCGGGTCGTGGAGGTCTTCGCGCCGGCCACGGTCGTCGAGTTCTTTGCGACCACCGACGGTCAGGCGGTGCTCTCCAACGTGGCGGGTGTGAAGATCGGCAGCAAGGGCCGCCCGGTGCCGGGCGGACCTCAGGTCGAACTGGCCGCCTATGACGTCGACGACGACCTGATCCTGGAGGAGGATTCCGGTTTCGTGCGCCGCGCCGAGACGGGTGAGGTCGGGGTGCTCCTGGCCCGCCCGCGCGGACCGGTGGACCCGACCGCCTCGGTGAAGCGTGGCGTGTTCGCACCCGCCGACACCTGGGTGTCCACCGAGCAGCTCTTCCGCCGCGACGAGGACGGTGACTTCTGGCTCGTCGACAACCGCAGTTCGGTGATCAGGACGCCCGATGGACCGGTGTTCACCGCGGCGATCAACGACGCCGTCAGCCGGGCCGCCGCGGTCGATCTGGCGGTGACCTACCGCCTCGAGGTGCACGGAGAACCGCTGGTCGTCACGGCGGTGACGCTGCAGCCCGGCGGCAGCCTGCCCAGCGCGGAGCTCAATGAGGCCATGGGGACGTTGCCGGTGGGCATCGGGCCCGCGGTGGTCTACGTGGCGCCGGAGATGACGCTCGGGGCGACCTACCGGCCCGAGATCGGTCCGCTGCGCGCCGCCGGCGTCCCGAAGGCCTCGCGTAACACCTGGTACTTCGATACCGATAGCAAGCAGTACAAGCGCATGACGGCTGCCGTGCGCGCCGAAATCATCGGCAGTCAGCCGTGATGCCCGGCGCGGTGTGCACTGTTAGGCTCGCCGAGACGGCAAGGGAGAGGTTCAGATGACGACGGAGAACTCCGTGACCGGCACATCATTGCGGCGCTGGACGGCAGGCGCCCTCATCGGTGCGGCGGCCGTCGCGGGACTGGGCCTGGCGCCGGTGGCGTCAGCCGAACCGGACTCCTCCCAGGAACAGCCGGCCCAGCAGGTCTCCCCGGATCAGGTGCTGATGATGATCTCCGACCAGTACCAGACCGGTAGCGGTGGTGGACAGGTCTCCAAGCTCATCGAGCAGGTGATGACGCTCCGCCAGCGCGGTGTGCGGCCCTCGGCGGCCAACTCGCAGGCCCTGCTCGACGGGCTGAACGCGCGTCCCAACCAGAAGCCGCTGATCGATGCGCTGCAGTCCACGTTGTCCTACCAGCGCCGGATGATGAACCAGCAGGCCAACGCCGGCTCCGGTGCGCCCGGGCAGGGCTCGGCGGGCTCCGCTGCGCCCTGGGCGCCGGTCGCCGGCGACGACGGAAACAATGCGCTGATCCCACCCGGTTGGGGTGGGGACATGTCGCCGTGGTGACGAGCGTTCGGTGAGTCTCGACGCGAAGCTGCTCGACATCGTGGTCTGTCCCGAGGATCACGGGCCGCTGGCCTACATCCCGGGGGAGTGCCTGTACAACGCCAGACTGCGCCGCGCCTACCCCATCGTGGACGGCATCCCGGTGCTGCTCGTCGACGAAGCGGTACCCGTCGCCGACGACGCCGAGCACGAGCGGCTGCTCAGCGCAGCGCAGGCAGATCCCCGGTGAGATAACGCTGCAGGTTCGGCGCGATGGTGTCGGCGATGACCTGCGGCGCCAGCCCCGCGAACGGCTGCAGTTCCAGGATGTAGCGCACCATCACCACCCCGACCAATTGTGATGCCAAGAACTGCACCCTGATCGCGCCGGAACCGGGCGGGTTGTCCACCCGGGAGCCGATCTCGACGGTGATGACCTCCTGCAGGAACGATCGGACCAGCCCGACATCGGCCCCTGCCAACAGTGACCGCAGCGTGGCGATGAAACCCTTCCCGAGTTCGGAATCCCACAGCGGCAACAGGATCGACGGAAGCACAGTGCCGATCTGTTCGACCGGGGTCTCGCGCAGCGGACCGATCACCTGCATCGGGTCGATCGGGATCGCGATGGCGGCGGCGAACAGCTGCTGCTTGGTGCCGTAGTAGTGATGCACCAGGGCGCCGTCCACGCCGGCGCCCGCGGCGACGGCGCGGATCGACGTTTTGTCGAAACCGTTGCGCGCAAACAATTCCCGTGCGCTGTCCAGAATTCGCTGGCGGCTCTCGGAGCTGCCCGGCGGTCGCCCGGGGCGTTTGCGATCAGCGCTGCTGGTCACGTTGTCCTCTCCACTACGGGGCCACCCGGTCACGGGGTCCGGCGTCGCAGAGTCCCCGCCGCCAATACCAGCGCGACGACCGCGAAGCCGATCACGACCGCGATATCGCGAACCGCGATCGCGGTGAGTTCGGCGTACGCTCCGACCTGTTGCAACGCTTCCAGAGCGTAGCTGGCGGGCAGCGCATTGCTGATCCATTGCAGCCAGTCCGGTAAGGCCTCGCGCGGCACCAGAATCCCGCACAGCAGCAGCTGGGGCACCACGACCACCGGCATGAACTGCACCGCCTGGAACTCGGTGCGGGCGAAGGCGCTGCACAGCAGGCCCAGGCCGACACCCAGCACGGCATTGACGATGGCGATCACGAACACCCAGACCGGGCTGCCCGCGGTATCGAACCCGAGTAACCAGAACGCGACACCACACGCCAGCGCGGCCTGCGCGGCGGCGGCGATGGAGAACGCCGTGCCGTACGCGGCGAGCAGGTCGAACCGCCGCAGCGGGGTGGTCAGAATCCGCTCCAGCGTGCCCGACACGCGTTCGCGCTGCATGGTGATCGAGGTGATCAGAAACATCACCACCAGCGGGAAGACCCCCAGCATGATCAGACACGCGTTGTTGAACGGCGATGGAGTACCCGGGGGGTGTGGCACCTCGGCGAACATGAAGTACATCAGCGTGATGACCAGCGTGGGGACCAGCATGATCATCGCCATGCTGCGGTGATCGGCGGCCAGCTGTCGCAGGATGCGGGCGGTGGTGGCCAGGTAGGCCCGCAGCCCCGGCATCGCCGGGCGACTCACGCCGCGGTGCCGTGCCGGATGACGGAGAGAAATGCGTCCTCCAGTGATGTACATCCGGTGTCCTCTCGCAGTTGGGCGGGTGAGGTGTGCGCGAGCAGTCGTCCTTCCCGCAGGAGCAGCAGGTCGCCGCAGTGGTCGGCCTCGTCCATGACATGGCTGGAGACCAGCAGGGTGGTGCCGCCGTCGGCGAGCTTTCGGAACTGCTCCCACAGGTCGACCCGTAGTACCGGATCGAGGCCGACGGTGGGCTCGTCGAGCACCAGCAGGTCGGGGTGTGACACCAGTGCGCAGGCCAGCGACACCCGGGTGCGTTGACCTCCGGAAAGGTTGCCGCACAGGGCCGTTCGATGGTCGTCCAGGCCGACGGCCGCGATCGCGTCGTCGGCCGCGCGGGCATCGGTGCCATACAGCGCGGCGAAGTAGCGGGCGTTGTCGATGACCCGCAGGTCGGGGTAGATGGTCGGCTCCTGCGTCACGTAGCCGACGCGGCGGCGCAGTGCAGCGCTGCCGGCCGGCAGGCCGAGCACGGTGACCGTGCCGGACGCGACCACCTGGGTGCCGACGATGGACCGGATGAGCGTGGTCTTGCCGCAGCCCGAGGGGCCGAGTAGCCCGGTGATGGTGCCGGGCGGGATGGCGACCGAGATGTCCTCGAGGGCGGTGCGTTTGCCGCGTGTGACGTGCAGGTTCTTGATCACAATGGCGTGTTCGGGGGCGTCGGGCAGTAATTCATCGTGCGATGAACTCATCATGCGATGAATATCCGCCCGGTGGCCGCCGGTGTCAAGGGTGCGGGCACAATCAATGACGTGGGAGCCATGACGCTCGCGGTCGACCCGGTGGCAGCGGCCCGTCGTCTACTCGGTGCACGACTGCACGGCCGTGACGTCACCGCCACGATCGTCGAGGTCGAGGCCTATGGCGGCCCGCCGGACGGCCCCTGGCCGGACCCGGCGTCGCACTCGTTTCGCGGGCCACGTCTGCGCAACACCGTGATGTTCGGCCCGGCCGGCCGGATGTACACCTATCGCAGCCACGGCATCCACGTCTGCGCCAATGTGGTCTGCGGCTGGGAGGGTGCCGCGGCGGCGGTGTTGTTGCGCGCGGCCGTCATCGACGACGGTGTGCCGGTGGCTCAACAGCGTCGCGGCGTGACCCCGGCACTTCGTGCGCTGGCGCGCGGCCCCGGGAACTTGTGCTCGGCACTGGGAATTACCATGGACGACAACGGGATTGACCTTTTCGATACGACCGCACCGATCCGCATCGAGCTGGGCGCGGCAGTGGATGCGCTGGCGGGGCCGAGGGTCGGGGTGAGCACCGCGGCGGATCGCGCCTGGCGGTTCTGGCTGTCGGGGCACCCCGAGGTCTCGGCCTACCGCCGCAGTCCGCGGGCTCCGGTACCCGGTGGCAGCGACTGATACAGGATGATGGCCGGGTGAGTAAAGGCATCCTCGATGAGCTGGAATGGCGCGGCCTGATCGCGCAGTCGACCGACCGGGACGCGTTGGCGGAGGCGCTGGCCAACGCGCCGCTCACGGTCTATTCGGGGTTCGATCCCACCGCGCCCAGCTTGCATGCCGGTCACCTCGTTCCGCTGCTCACGTTGCGCCGATTTCAGCAGGCCGGACATCGTCCGATCGTGCTGGCAGGCGGCGCCACCGGCATGATCGGCGACCCCCGAGACAGCGGGGAACGCACCATGCAGACCGCGGACACCGTCGCCGAATGGTCCGGACGCATCCGTGGCCAGCTCGAACGGTTCGTCGAATTCGACGACGGGCCGACCGGGGCGATTGTCGAGAACAACCTGTCCTGGACCGGTGAGCTGTCCGCCATCGAGTTCCTGCGCGATGTCGGCAAGTACTTCTCGGTCAACGTCATGCTCGACCGCGATACGGTGCGCCGGCGCCTGGAGGGCGAGGGCATCTCCTACACGGAGTTCAGCTACATGCTGCTGCAAGCCAATGACTACGTGCAGCTGCACGAACGGTATGGCTGCGGACTGCAGATCGGCGGGTCCGACCAGTGGGGCAATATCGTCGCCGGCGTCCGGCTGGTGCGGCAGAAGCGCAGCGCCACGGTGCACGCGATGACGACACCGCTGGTCACCGACTCCGAGGGCAAGAAGTTCGGTAAGTCGACCGGTGGCGGCAACATCTGGCTCGATCCGGAGCTGACCAGCCCGTACGCCTGGTACCAGTACTTTTTCAACACCGCGGACGCCGATGTTCTCGGCTACCTCAAATGGTTCACGTTCCTGAGCGCCGAGCAGATCTCCGAGTTGGGCGAAGCCACCGAGACTCGCGCCCACGAACGTGCCGCGCAACGGACGCTGGCGCGTGAGTTGACCACGCTGGTGCACGGACAGGCCGCCACCGATGCCGTAGAACTGGCCAGCCAGGCGTTGTTCGGGCGGGGCGAACTGGGCGATCTCGACGAATCGACGCTGGCCGCGGCCTTGCGGGAGGCGAGCAACGGCGCGGTGACAGAGCTCGCGGCCGGCGGCCCGGATGCGATCACCGATCTGCTGGTGGGCACCGGGCTGTCCAAGAGCAAGGGGGACGCGCGCCGGACGGTGGGAGAGGGCGGCGTGTACGTGAACAACGTGCGAATCGAAAGCGACGAGTGGATACCACAGTCATCGGACTTTTTGCACGACCGTTGGCTGGTGTTGCGACGTGGCAAGCGCAACATTGCCGGTGTGGTGCGGGTGAGCGCCGATGACCCGTCGGCGTAGCTCGCTGACCTGCGCAGACTCCGCGCTGAACAGGCGATTTGACTCGCTGTTAGCCCTGCCGTAACTTATTGCAAGTCAGAGCGACACGGCCTCGGCCGGAGAGCGAAGACAAATCCGAGAGAATCACCCATTAACGTGGGGGTTCCTCACTGCCCGCACTACCTACCGCGGCTTTCGAGCCGGGGTTTGTGGCGCGGACAAATGAAGGTCTGTTGTTTGAGAACTCAATAGTGTGTTTGGTGGTTTTTGTTTGTTGTTTTTTGCCACTCATTTTTGGGGGACTTCCCGTCTTCCCGAGTTTGGTGGGTGGTTTGTTTTTTTGATGCCAGTTTTTGGTGTCTTTTGTTTGGATATCAGGTTTTTCTGATTCGAATTCCACCTGGCCTTTGGGTTGGGTTGTTTTTGTTTGGAGAGTTTGATTCTGGCTCAGGACGAACGCTGGCGGCGTGCTTAACACATGCAAGTCGAACGGAAAGGCCCTTCGGGGTACTCGAGTGGCGAACGGGTGAGTAACACGTGGGTGATCTGCCCTGCACTTTGGGATAAGCCTGGGAAACTGGGTCTAATACCGAATATGACCATGCGCCTCCTGGTGTGTGGTGGAAAGCTTTTGCGGTGTGGGATGGGCCCGCGGCCTATCAGCTTGTTGGTGGGGTAATGGCCTACCAAGGCGACGACGGGTAGCCGGCCTGAGAGGGTGACCGGCCACACTGGGACTGAGATACGGCCCAGACTCCTACGGGAGGCAGCAGTGGGGAATATTGCACAATGGGCGCAAGCCTGATGCAGCGACGCCGCGTGAGGGATGACGGCCTTCGGGTTGTAAACCTCTTTCAGCACAGACGAAGCGCAAGTGACGGTATGTGCAGAAGAAGGACCGGCCAACTACGTGCCAGCAGCCGCGGTAATACGTAGGGTCCGAGCGTTGTCCGGAATTACTGGGCGTAAAGAGCTCGTAGGTGGTTTGTCGCGTTGTTCGTGAAAACTCACAGCTTAACTGTGGGCGTGCGGGCGATACGGGCAGACTTGAGTACTGCAGGGGAGACTGGAATTCCTGGTGTAGCGGTGGAATGCGCAGATATCAGGAGGAACACCGGTGGCGAAGGCGGGTCTCTGGGCAGTAACTGACGCTGAGGAGCGAAAGCGTGGGGAGCGAACAGGATTAGATACCCTGGTAGTCCACGCCGTAAACGGTGGGTACTAGGTGTGGGTTTCCTTCCTTGGGATCCGTGCCGTAGCTAACGCATTAAGTACCCCGCCTGGGGAGTACGGCCGCAAGGCTAAAACTCAAAGAAATTGACGGGGGCCCGCACAAGCGGCGGAGCATGTGGATTAATTCGATGCAACGCGAAGAACCTTACCTGGGTTTGACATGCACAGGACGACTGCAGAGATGTGGTTTCCCTTGTGGCCTGTGTGCAGGTGGTGCATGGCTGTCGTCAGCTCGTGTCGTGAGATGTTGGGTTAAGTCCCGCAACGAGCGCAACCCTTGTCCTATGTTGCCAGCGGGTTATGCCGGGGACTCGTAGGAGACTGCCGGGGTCAACTCGGAGGAAGGTGGGGATGACGTCAAGTCATCATGCCCCTTATGTCCAGGGCTTCACACATGCTACAATGGCCGGTACAAAGGGCTGCGATGCCGTGAGGTGGAGCGAATCCTTTTTAAAGCCGGTCTCAGTTCGGATCGGGGTCTGCAACTCGACCCCGTGAAGTCGGAGTCGCTAGTAATCGCAGATCAGCAACGCTGCGGTGAATACGTTCCCGGGCCTTGTACACACCGCCCGTCACGTCATGAAAGTCGGTAACACCCGAAGCCGGTGGCCTAACCCCTTGTGGGAGGGAGCCGTCGAAGGTGGGATCGGCGATTGGGACGAAGTCGTAACAAGGTAGCCGTACCGGAAGGTGCGGCTGGATCACCTCCTTTCTAAGGAGCACCACGAGACTCATGCCCCGCCCACATCGTGTGGGGGTTCGGTGAGCTGAGCGATTCGTTGGATGGACTGTTCTCTGTAGTGGAGGCAGTTCTGGTGCAACTCAACAAACTTTGGCTCCTGTTTTGGGGCGAGATCATCAGGCACACTATTGGGCTTTGAGACAACAGGCCCGCGGGACATCTGCGTTGGTGGGTGTTGCCGGCCGTGAGTCCAGGAGTCCCCAAGTGTTGGGGATGATCGGTGAGCGGTTCTTGTTGTTGCCCCGCTTTGGTGGTGGGGTGTGGTGTTTGATTTGTGGATAGTGGTTGCGAGCATCTAGCACGCAGGAAGACTGGTTCTTCGGGCTCCTTTTTTGGGGGGTGTGGGGTTCTGGTGTTGTTGTGTGTGTTTGATGTGCAATTTTTTTCTTTATTTGGTTTATCTGTGTTGTAAGTGTTTAAGGGCGCATGGTGGATGCCTTGGCATTGGGAGCCGATGAAGGACGTGGGAGGCTGCGATATGCCTCGGGGAGCTGCCAACCGAGCGTGGATCCGAGGATGTCCGAATGGGGAAACCCAGCACGAGTGATGTCGTGTTACCCAGCGGTGAATATATAGCCGTTGGGAGGGAACGCGGGGAAGTGAAACATCTCAGTACCCGTAGGAAGAGAAAACAAAAGTGATTCCGTGAGTAGTGGCGAGCGAAAGCGGAGGATGGCTAAACCGTATGCATGTGATACCCGGCGGGGGTTGTGTGTGCGGGGTTGTGGGGCGTTTCTTCTCTGGTCCGCCGACCAGGGCAACAGTGAGAAAAGTGTGTGTTAGCGGAAGTGGTCTTGGGATGGCCTGCCGTAGACGGTGAGAGCCCGGTACGTGAAAACACATGCTCTGTTGTGGGACTGTCCCCGAGTAGCAGCGGGCCCGTGAAATCTGCTGTGAATCTGCCGGGACCACCCGGTAAGCCTGAATACTTCCCAATGACCGATAGCGGATTAGTACCGTGAGGGAATGGTGAAAAGTACCCCGGGAGGGGAGTGAAATAGTACCTGAAACCGTGTGCCTACAATCCGTCAGAGCCTTCGTGTTAAAGCGTGGGGTGATGGCGTGCCTTTTGAAGAATGAGCCTGCGAGTCAGGGACATGTCGCGAGGTTAACCCGTGTGGGGTAGCCGCAGCGAAAGCGAGTCTGAATAGGGCGTATCCAATCCAAAGGGGTTGGTGTAGTGGTGTGTTCTGGACCCGAAGCGGAGTGATCTACCCATGGCCAGGTTGAAGCAGCAGTAAGATGTTGTGGAGGACCGAACCCACTTAGGTTGAAGACTGAGGGGATGAGTTGTGGGTAGGGGTGAAAGGCCAATCAAACTCCGTGATAGCTGGTTCTCCCCGAAATGCATTTAGGTGCAGCGTTGCGTGTTTCTTACCGGAGGTAGAGCTACTGGATGGCCGATGGGCCTCACAAGGTTACTGACGTCAGCCAAACTCCGAATGCCGGTAAGTGAAAGCGTGGCAGTGAGACGGCGGGGGATAAGCTCCGTGCGTCGAGAGGGAAACAGCCCAGATCGCCGGCTAAGGCCCCTAAGCGTGTGCTAAGTGGAAAAGGATGTGCAGTCGCGAAGACAACCAGGAGGTTGGCTTAGAAGCAGCCACCCTTGAAAGAGTGCGTAATAGCTCACTGGTCAAGTGATTGTGCGCCGATAATGTAGCGGGGCTCAAGCACACCGCCGAAGCCGCGGCAATCAACCTTTGGTTGATTGGGTAGGGGAGCGTCCTGCATCCAGTGAAGCAGCGGAGTGATCCAGTTGTGGAGGGTGTGGGAGTGAGAATGCAGGCATGAGTAGCGATAAGGCAAGTGAGAACCTTGCCCGCCGAAAGACCAAGGGTTCCTGGGGCAGGCCAGTCCGCCCAGGGTGAGTCGGGACCTAAGGCGAGGCCGACAGGCGTAGTCGATGGACAACGGGTTGATATTCCCGTACCCGTGTGTGCGCGCCCATGATGAATCAGCGGTACTAACCGCCCAAAACCATCGTTACCGATCACCTTCGGGTGTGAGGATTGATGGGGCTGCGCGGGACCTTCGCTGGTAGTAGTCAAGCGATGGGGTGACGCAGGAAGGTAGCCGTACCAGTCAGTGGTAATACTGGGGCAAGCCTGTAGGGAGAGACCTAGGTAAATCCGGGTCTCACATATCCTGAGAGGTGATGCATAGCCGATTGAGGCGAATTCGGTGATCCTATGCTGCCGAGAAAAGCCTCTAGCGAGCTCACACACGGCCCGTACCCCAAACCAACACAGGTGGTCAGGTAGAGAATACTAAGGCGTACGAGTGAACTATGGTTAAGGAACTCGGCAAAATGCCCCCGTAACTTCGGGAGAAGGGGGACCTCCTACTGTCATGGCCTTTGCGGCCGGCAGCGGTGGGGGGTGGCACAAACCAGTGAGAAGCGACTGTTTACTAAAAACACAGGTCCGTGCGAAGTCGCAAGACGATGTATACGGACTGACGCCTGCCCGGTGCTGGAAGGTTAAGAGGACCCGTTAACTCGTAAGGGTGAAGCGGAGAATTTAAGCCCCAGTAAACGGCGGTGGTAACTATAACCATCCTAAGGTAGCGAAATTCCTTGTCGGGTAAGTTCCGACCTGCACGAATGGCGTAACGACTTCTCAACTGTCTCAACCATAGACTCGGCGAAATTGCACTACGAGTAAAGATGCTCGTTACGCGCGGCAGGACGAAAAGACCCCGGGACCTTCACTACAACTTGGTATTGGTGCTCGATACGGTTTGTGTAGGATAGGTGGGAGACTGTGAAGCATGCACGCCAGTGTGTGTGGAGTCATTGTTGAAATACCACTCTGATCGTATTGGGCCTCTAACTTCGAACCGTATATCCGGTTCAGGGACAGTGCCTGGTGGGTAGTTTAACTGGGGCGGTTGCCTCCTAAAATGTAACGGAGGCGCCCAAAGGTTCCCTCAACCTGGACGGCAATCAGGTGTTGAGTGTAAGTGCACAAGGGAGCTTGACTGCGAGACTTACAAGTCGAGCAGGGACGAAAGTCGGACTAGTGATCCGGCACCTCTGAGTGGAAGGGGTGTCGCTCAACGGATAAAAGGTACCCCGGGGATAACAGGCTGATCTTCCCCAAGAGTCCATATCGACGGGATGGTTTGGCACCTCGATGTCGGCTCGTCGCATCCTGGGGCTGGAGCAGGTCCCAAGGGTTGGGCTGTTCGCCCATTAAAGCGGCACGCGAGCTGGGTTTAGAACGTCGTGAGACAGTTCGGTCTCTATCCGCCGCGCGCGTCAGAAGCTTGAGGAAACCTGTCCCTAGTACGAGAGGACCGGGACGGACGAACCTCTGGTCCACCAGTTGTCCCACCAGGGGCACGGCTGGATAGCCACGTTCGGACAGGATAACCGCTGAAAGCATCTAAGCGGGAAACCTTCTCCAAGACCAGGCTTCTCACCCATTAAGTGGGATAAGGCCCCCCGCAGACCACGGGATCGATAGACCAGACCTGTACACCTAGCAATAGGTTTAGGGAACTGGCACTAACCGGCCGAAAACTTACACACACCCATCAAAAGTGGGTAGCAGATAAACCGTGTAAGAAAAAATTTGACGCACAACAAACGCGCTTGCAACCACAATCCACACCATGGAACACACGACACGACCAGCAATGGGAATGTCACACACTCCACCACCAAAACACACTTCCCCCACCCATCACGCGCGTGGGGGCGCCCAGAAAAGGGTGAATAAAGTTACGGCGGCCATAGCGGCAGGGAAACGCCCGGTCCCATCCCGAACCCGGAAGCTAAGCCTACCAGCGCCAATGATACTACCCAAAAGGGTGGAAAAGTAGGACACCGCCGAACACACATTAAGCCCTCGGCCCTCCAAACACCGTTTGGAGGGCCGAGGCATACCGTAATTCGGTGACCATTTCCAGTCCGAATTGAATGGCAGTTAATGGCCGATATTCGTGCAGCTGTCGTGTTTCGCCGGCTCCCGGCTATCCTTTCGGAAAGACGGTTGATCAATCAGGAAGGCGACTGTGGCCGAGGACAGACAAGCCGGCAGCGGCGAACGGCCCTTCCGCCGGGCGGCGGGCGACGGCCCGCGTACCGGTGGGAACACCGGGCACCGGTCCGGCGCCAACGGTGCTCAGCGTTCCGGAGCCGGCGGCGCACCTCATCGAGGTGGTCGTGATCGGCCCAGCCCACCATGGTCGTCCGGGCCCAGCAGCCGGCGCGATCAGGACGGCGAAGACCGTCCGGTCGGCCCGCGCATCCCCCCGGAGATCGAAGCCAAACAACTTTCTCCCGAGATCCGCAGCGAGCTGATCACCCTGGACAAGTCCACGGCCGACGTCGTGGCACGCCACCTGGTGGCGGCCGGGGAACTTCTTCGAGGATGATCCTGCCGCTGCGCTGGAACACGCCCGCGCCGCGCGTGCCCGCTCCGGCCGGATCGCCGCGGTCCGCGAAGCCGTCGGTATCGCGGCCTACTACTGCGGTGACTGGGCGCAGGCGCTCGCCGAATTGCGTGCCGCTCGCCGGATGGGCAGCAAGTCTGCATTGCTGCCGCTGATCGCCGACTGCGAACGCGGTGTCGGGCGCCCGGAACGGGCCGTCGAGCTGGCCCGCAGCGACGAGGCCCGGCAGCTCACCGGTGACGATGCCGATGAATTGCGCATCGTGGTGGCAGGCGCGCGATCCGATCTCGGCCAGCACGAACAGGCGCTGGCGCTGCTGTCCAGCCCGCCGCTGGACGCGACCCGCCTCGGGACCACCAGTGCCCGGCTGTTCTACGTCTATGCCGAGACCCTGCTCGCTCTCGGTCGCCCCGATGACGCGGTGCAGGCCTTCATCAACGCCGCTGCCGTCGACGTCGAGGGTGTCACCGACGCCGAAGAACGTCTCACCGAGCTGACCTGAGATGGGCACGCTGGCACAGGAGCATGACTGTCTGCTCCTGGATCTCGACGGCACGGTGTTCCGCGGCCATGAACCCACCACCGGAGCCGTGGACAGTCTGGCGACGTTGGACGCCCGCACGCTCTACGTCACCAACAATGCCTCCCGGTCGGCGGCCGAGGTCGCCGGGCATCTGCAGGAGCTCGGCTTCAGCGCCCAACCCGACGACGTCGTCACCAGCGCGCAGAGCGCCGCCCGGTTGCTGGCGAGCCAACTGCCCGCAGGCGCCACAGTCCTGGTCGTCGGCACCGACTCGCTGGCCGCCGAGATCGTCGCCGTCGGCCTGAAGCCGGTCCGCGCGTTCGAGGAGAATCCCGTCGGTGTCGTCCAGGGCCACAACCCCGAGACCAGCTGGCCCATCCTGTCCGAGGCTGCGCTGGCCATCCGTGCCGGTGCCCTGTGGGTCGCCGCCAACGTCGACCGCACGCTGCCGTCGGAAAGAGGGTTGCTGCCGGGCAACGGCTCCATGGTCGCTGCGCTGCGCACCGCGACCGATGCCGAACCTCAGGTCGCCGGTAAGCCGGCCCCCACGCTGATGAATGACGCGCTGGCCCGCGGCGATTTCAGGACACCTCTGGTGATCGGGGATCGCCTCGATACCGATATCGAGGGAGCCAACGCTGCGGGACTGCCCAGCCTGATGGTGCTCACCGGGGTGAACAACGCCGCCGACATGGTGCACGCCGCGCCCGGCAGCCGGCCCGACTACGTGTCCGAGGATCTGCGGGCACTGCACACCGACGCCGAGGCTTTGCGGATCTCCCCGCACCCGGCGTGGCAGACCCAGACCAGCGGTTCGACGCTCACCGTTCGGGCGACCGGCGCCGATGTCGGTGATCCGCTGAGCGTCGTACGTGCCACCGCGCACGCAGCGTGGGCCGGCGGCGGCAGCGTCACCGTCGCGGCCGGCGATGACACCGCGCGCGCCGCACTGCAGCGCTGGTCGCTGCTGACCTGACCGCATCGGCTAGCGTGATCAGCGATATGAGTACCGATCCCGAGCAGATCCGCACCCAGATTGCGGCACTGTTGGCAGACCTGCCGGATATCGAATCCGGCGGGCTGGAGGACTCCGAAATCGATGCCGTCGCAGCGCGCCTGGAAGAGGCGCATGACCTACTGGTCCGCGCCCTGGAATCGGTGGAGGGCCGGGGCGACGCGATCCGGGGGCACTGACCCGATGACGCGACGAGCGCGGGTGGATGCCGAGTTGGTGCGGCGTGGGCTGGCCAGGTCCCGGCAGCAGGCCGCAGAACTGATCGGCGCGGGCCGGGTCCGCATCGATGGCATGCCGGCGGCCAAGCCTGCCACTGCGGTATCGGTGGACGCCAACCTCACCGTAGCTGCCGACGAACGCACCTGGGTATCGCGAGGTGCGCACAAACTGATCGGTGCGCTCGACGCTTTCGGTGTGCCTGTCGAAGGCCGCCGCTGCCTGGACGCGGGCGCATCGACCGGTGGATTCACCGAGGTCCTGCTGGACCGTGGTGCCGCCGAGATCGTGGCCGCCGACGTCGGCTACGGACAGCTCGCCTGGTCACTGCGATCCGATGAGCGGGTTCACGTGCTGGAACGCACAAATGTCCGGACCCTCACACCAGACGCGATCGGCGGCCCGGTCGATCTGGTGGTCGCCGACCTGTCCTTCATCTCGCTGGCCACGGTGCTGCCCGCGTTGACCGCGTGCTGCCGCCGGGACGCCGACATCGTTCCGATGGTCAAACCACAGTTCGAGGTCGGCAAGGACCGGGTCGGTGCCGGTGGCGTCGTCTCGGATCCCGCGCTGCGCGCCGAGGCGGTCCTGGCCGTCGCGCACCGTGCCGCAGAATTGCACTGGCACACAGTCGCTGTCACTGCCAGCCCATTGCCGGGGCCGTCCGGCAATGTGGAGTTCTTCCTGCGATTCCGGGCCGAAGCCGACGCCCCTCTCATCGGTGAGAGCCTGGAACACGCTGTTGCTCGCGCGATTGACGAAGGGCCACAATGACATCCGAACGATCCGTGCTGGTCGTCGTGCACACCGGGCGTGACGAGGCCACCGAGACCGCCCGCCGGGTCGAGAAGGTGCTCGGTGAACACGGGATCGGCCTGCGGGTGCTGACCGCCGAAGCCGTCGACCGCGGTTCGCTGCACCTGGCGCCGGACGAGATCCGGGCGCTCGGCGTGGACATCGAGGTGGTCGACGCCGACGAACGGGCCGCCGAGGGCTGTGAGCTGGTGCTCGCTCTCGGTGGTGACGGCACCTTCCTGCGTGCTGCCGAACTTGCCCGCAATGCCGAGATTCCGGTGCTCGGACTCAATCTCGGTCGCATCGGCTTTCTCGCCGAAGCGGAGACCGAGGCCCTCGACCAAGTCCTCGACCATGTCATCGCCCGCGACTACCTGGTCGAGAAGCGGATGACCCTCGACATCGTGGTTCGTGCGGGCGGCACCATCCTGGACCACGGCTGGGCGCTCAACGAGGCCAGTCTGGAAAAGGGCCCGCGGCTCGGCGTGCTGGGTGTGGTGTTGGAGGTCGACGGCCGCCCGGTGTCGTCTTTCGGGTGCGACGGTGTGCTGGTCTCGACGCCGACGGGTTCCACCGCGTATGCGTTCTCGGCGGGTGGGCCGATCCTGTGGCCGGATCTGGAGGCGATCCTGGTGGTGCCCAACAACGCTCATGCGCTGTTCGCGCGACCGATGGTCACCAGCCCGGACGCGTCCATTGCCATCGAGATCGAGGCCGGCGGCAATGACGCGGTGGCCTTCTGTGACGGCCGGCGAAAGATGATCGTGCCGGCCGGCGCGCGCCTGGAGGTCACCCGCTGTGAGACGTCGCTGAAATGGGTGCGTCTGGACAGCGCGCCGTTCACCGACCGGCTGGTTCGTAAGTTCCGGCTGCCCGTCACCGGATGGCGTGGCCAGTAGTGCTCTCCGAGATACGTATCGAATCCCTGGGCGCGATCAGTTCGGCGACGGCCGAGTTCGATCGCGGCCTGACCGTGTTGACCGGCGAGACCGGCGCAGGCAAGACGATGGTGGTGACCGGTCTGCACCTGCTGGGCGGCGCGCGGGCCGACGCCAGCCGGGTACGCACCGGTGCCGACCGGGCCGTGGTGGAAGGCCGTTTCACCACCATTGATCTCGGTGCCGATGTCACCGGTCGCATCGACGAGATCCTGGAGTCCTCCGGCGCAGACCGTGACGATGACGACAGCGTCATCGCGGCGCGATCGGTCAGCCGCGACGGTCCGTCGCGGGCCTACCTCGGCGGGCGCAGCGTGCCGGCGAAATCGCTGAGCGGGTTCACCAATGAGCTGCTCGCCCTGCACGGACAGAACGATCAGCTGCGGCTGATGCGCCCCGATGAGCAGCGCGGCGCGCTGGACAGGTTCGCCGATGTCAGCACGCCGCTACGCAAGTACCGGGCGCTGCGTGCGGAATGGCTGACCGCGCGCCGCGACCTGATCGACCGTACCCAGCGGGCCCGCGAGCTCGCGCTCGAGGCGGACCGGCTGAGCTTCGGAATCAACGAGATCGACACCGTGGACCCGGCGCCGGGTGAGGACGACGCCCTTGTCGCCGATATCCGTCGGCTCTCCGAACTCGACGCACTGCGCGAATCCGCCGCCGGGGCACGGGCCGCGTTGGCGGGCCCGCCCGACGACGACGGCACCGATGCGGCGTCCGCGGCGGCCAATGTCGCCTCGGCCAGGGCCGCCCTGGAGGGCACCGATGACAGCGCCTTGCAGGCGCTGGGGGAGCGACTGGCCGAAGCGGTCGCCGTGATCGCCGATGTGTCGACCGAACTCGGTGATTTTCTCTCCGAACTGCCCAGCGATGCCAGCACGCTGGAAGGCAAACTGGCGCGCCAGAGTGAGCTGCGCGGACTGACCCGCAAGTACGGTGCCGATATCGACGCGGTGCTGGCGTGGGCGCAAGAATCCCGCGACCGGCTGTCGCAGCTCGACGTCTCGGAGGAGGCGCTGGCGGGATTGCAGCAGCGCGTCGATGACCTGCAGGCCAAGGTGGTCGCCGCGGCCGCCGACCTCACCAAGGCGCGCACCAAGGCGGCCAAGGGGCTGTCCAAGGCGGTGACCGCAGAACTGGCCGGACTGGCGATGACCGGGGCCGACTTCGGTATCTCGTTGGCGCCGTTGGCGGCCCGTGCCGACGACTCGGCACCGATCACGCTGGCCGGTGGCGTGGCGGCGCACGCCGGTCAGCACGGGGTGGACGCGGTCGAGTTCGGGTTCGCCGCGCATCGTGGCACCGAGCTGCTGCCGCTGGCCAAAAGTGCCTCCGGCGGTGAGCTGTCGCGCGTCATGCTGGCACTCGAGGTGGTGCTGTCAGCGTCGGCCGAGGGCACCACGATGGTGTTCGACGAGGTCGACGCCGGAGTCGGTGGGCGCGCCGCGGTGCAGATCGGTCGCCGGTTGGCGCGGCTGGCCCGCACTCATCAGGTCATCGTCGTCACCCACCTGCCGCAGGTGGCCGCCTACGCCGATACCCACCTGGTGGTGGAGAGCGGCCCGAAATCCAGCCGCGTCGTCCGTCTGCACGACGAGGACCGGGTGGCCGAACTCGCCAGGATGCTGGCCGGGCTCGGCGATACCGACAGCGGCCGGGCCCATGCGCGTGAGCTGTGGGAGTCAGCCCAGCGCGACCGCGCAGAGTAGTCAGGCCGGGTTGGCGGGAGACAGTTCCGCGCCGCTCCAGCGCAGCGGGCTGACACCGGTCAGTTCGAGAACCTCGTCGACGGTGAACTCGACCGAACACTGTGCACCCGGCCCGCTCTCCCAGATGATCTCGGCGGTGCCGGTCAGCTGCAGGGTGGTCCCGGCGTCCCAGTCCGGGATCAGCAGTCCGGCCCGCGGGTTGGCGCTGATATTGCCCAGCGTCATGAACATCGAGTTGCCCCGGTAGTCCGGCCATCGCAGCCGCTGGGGTGAAAGCACCTGGAGGAAGCCCGGATTGCCGCCCCGGTGAGAGGCGTCGGTGTTGCCCTCGGTATCCGCGGATCCGATGAAGAAGGTGTCGGCCGCCGCGATGATCTGCTGTGTACGCGCGTCGAGGGCGTCGCCGTGGTACCGCACGTGCCTGTCGGGCGCGCTCACCACACCCTCGACATGCCTGCGGGAGATGTATTTCGGGCAGTTCGAGTACACCTGATCGGGCTGGATCAGCAGTCCGGCGCCGGTCGGGACGGCGACACCGTTCACCCGCATGCGGCGCCGGGTCTGCGGCTGCACGGCGATCATGCCGACCCGGTGGGGTCTTCCGGTCAGCACCTCGTGCAGGGGATCGCCGGTGACGGGCAACGCATCGACGGCGATCTGCTCATCGGTGACGTGCACGAAACCGGGCGGGCCGGTGACCAGGCTGGTCCATATCCGGCCGGCGTCGTCGGCCGCGGCGAGCACGACCATCGGTTGATCGGCCAGGAATTCGGCGGCGGCGTCCGGGATCTCGTCGCGGACCATCCGGCTCAGACGTGCGGCGATCTCGCTCTGGCCCAGTCGGCGCTGCACCGCCAGCTCGCCCGGGTGATAGACGGTCATGGCGCGCCGTCAGAAGAATCCGCAGGTGGGTGATTCGCCGTTGGGGGCCGGCTCGGCCTCGGCGCCGCGTGGCGCGTAGACCTTGAGCCGGATCCCGTCGGGGTCGGTGAAGAAGATGCCACCCGATGATGCGCCCTCACCGTGCGCCACCACACCGTCATGAGCGAAGGTCACCCCGAGCTTCTTGAGTGCGGACTCCACGGTCCGCACCTGCTCGATGCTGTCGACCTGAAACGACAGGTGGTGCAGTCCCGGGGTGCGGCTGGAGAACTCTCCGTCGCTCTGCTGCCACAACGTCACACGCAGGTTGCCGTCGATGCCCAGGAAGGCGTAGCGGCGGTCACCCTCGTTGTGGATCGAAAGCTGTTCGAAACCCAGTGCCCGCCGGTAGAAGTCCACCGATCGGGTGAGCTCGGTGACGTTGAGCCCGACGTGGCCGGGGGCGAGCTGTGGGGCGGTGGGCGTACTCATCCTGATCCTCCATCTAACTGGTGTACTTATTTCAGAGGTTAGGTCGATCGCAGGCTGGTGTCAACCGTCTAACTCGATTTCGATGGTTAGTGCGTTAAGCTCGGGACATGGCCGATCCGCGCCCGCATGTCGGGGAACCTCTCGCGCTGGATCTGCTGAACACGGTCTGGATGTCCACCGACGGACCGCAGGACCTGCTCACGGATGTGCCCGGCCTGCGAACCTGGCTGGTGGCCAACGGTCTCGACGAGCGCTGCCCGGCCGACGAGAAGACCCGCGTCGCACTGGTCCGTGCCCGGGAAGCGGTGCTGCGGGCGGTCGCCGACAACGAGATCGATGAGCTGAACGCGGTGCTCGACCACGGACGGGTCCGTCGCATTCTCGCCGAGACCGGTCCGCGCGAAGAGCCAGATGTCGCGCGGCCGGAGTGGCTGCCCGGCTGGCTGGCCGCCGACGATCTGCTGCGACTGCTGGCGGTGGCTCCGGGTCGGATCAAACAATGCGCTCACGAGCACTGCGTGCTCTGGTTCCACGACACCTCCAAGAACGGCACCCGGCGGTGGCATTCGATGACCACGTGCGGCAACCGGGCCAAGGCCGCACGGCACTACGCGGCGAAGCGCGATTGAGATCGCGCTGATGTTGCAGATGTGACAAAAGAAAACTTGTGGGGCTGGTGTTACGGCGCGCCTCCACCTCAACTTGAGGGTTTATGGCCAGAATCGCCGCATGAAGATGTCAGCGTTGCTATCGCGTAATGCCAGCTCAAAGCCGGGCGTCATCGGTACTGCCCGCGTTGACCGCGACATTGATCGATTGCTCCGTCGCATCGGGCCCGGCGATATCGTCGTCCTGGACGCCCAGGACCTCGACCGCATCACCGCGGACGCTCTGGTGGAGGCCGAGGTCGCCGGTGTGGTCAACGCCTCACCGTCCATCTCGGGTCGCTACCCCAACCTCGGCCCCGAGGTGCTGGTGGCCAACGGCATCGTGCTCATCGACGAGGCGGGCCCGGAGGTCTTCAAGAAGATCAAGGACGGCGCGCGCATCCGGCTCAACAACGGTGGCGTCTACGCCGGTGACCGCCGGATCGGGCTCGGTACCGAGCGCACCGACCTGGAGATCCACGAGCTGATGGTGGAAGCCAAGAGCGGGCTTGTCGCGCACCTGGAAGCCTTCGCCGGCAACACCATCGAGTTCATCCGCAGCGAGAGCCCGCTGTTGATCGACGGGATGGGCATCCCCGATATCGATGTCGACATGGACCGCAGGCACGTCGTCGTGGTCGCCGAGGGCCCCACCGCCGCCGACGACCTGAAGGCGCTCAAGCCGTTCATCAAGGAGTATCAGCCCGTCCTGGTCGGTGTCGGCGCCGGAGCCGACCTGCTCCGCAAGGCCGGCTACCGGCCCGCGCTCATCGTCGGTGACCCCAGCACCATCAGCACCGACGCGCTGCGCTGCGGAGCGCAGGTCGTGCTGCCCGCCGACGCCGATGGTCACGCCCCCGGCCTGGAGCGCATCCAGGATCTCGGTGTCGGAGCGATGACCTTCCCGGCCGCCGGATCGGCCGCCGACCTCGCGCTGCTGCTGTGCCACCACCACGGCGCCTCGTTGATCGTCACCGCAGGCCACAGCGCCACCATCGAAGAGTTCTTCGACCGCTCCCGTCAGCAGAGCAACCCGTCGACGTTCCTGACCCGGCTCAAGGTCGGCGAGAAGCTCGTCGACGCCAAGGCCGTGGCCACGCTGTACCGCAGCCGGGTATCGGCCGGCGCGATCGCCCTGCTGGTGCTGGCGATGCTGATCGCGGTGATCGTTGCACTGTGGGTGACCCAGGTCGACGCCACCGTGATCGACTGGGTCGTCGACTACTGGAACCGCTTCCTGCTCTGGGCGCAGGGCCTGGTGTCCTAGATCCTGCGGCATCCTCGCTGAATCCTCGAAGGGTGGCATCATGATTTCGCTGCGCACGCATGCCATTTCGTTGGCCGCGGTCTTCCTCGCCCTGGCCATCGGTGTGGTGTTGGGCTCGGGCCTGTTCTCCGACACGGTGCTGTCCGGGCTGCGCAGCGACAAGGCCGACCTGCGCACCGAGATCGAAACGCTGACCGACGAGAAGAACGAGCTCAACGAAAAGCTGAGCGCGGCAGGGGAGTTCGATGAAATCGTGGCGCCGCGCATCCTGCGCGACACCCTGCGGGACAAGTCGGTGGTGATTTTCAGAACCCCCGACGCCGCCGACGACGACGTGGACGCCATGGTTCGACTGGTCGGACAGGCCGGCGCCAGCACCACCGGGGTCATCGCTCTGACCCCGCAATTCGTCGATGCGAACTCCTCGGAAAAGCTGCTGTCGGTGGTCAATTCACCGATCGTGCCGGTGGGCCGTCAGCTCAGCACCGCGTCGGTGGACCAAGGCTCCCAAGCCGGTGACCTGCTCGGGATCGCACTGTTGCGGGGCAAGGAGCAGGCCGTCCCCGAGGATCAGCGCGAGACCGTGCTGGCCACTCTGCGCGACACCGGTTTCATCGCCTACGACGCGCAGGGTGTCGACGCCGCGGACACCGCCGTCATCGTCACCGGGGGCTCGCTCGGCGATGACGCCGGCAACCGGGGGACCACGGTGGCACGGTTTGCCGCCGGCCTGGCCCCACACGGCGGCGGCGTCGTGCTCGCCGGGCGCGACGGGTCGGCCACCGGAACCGCGGCCGTGGCGGTGACCCGTTCGGATGCCGGGCTGTCGGCCGCGGTCAGCACTGTCGACGACGTGGACCTCGTATCGGGGCGCATCACCACGGCCCTGGCGCTGAGCGACCTGCTGCGTGGCGGCCAACCCGGCCGCTACGGCATCGGGCAGGGTGCGAACTCCGTCACCGTCCCGCAGTAAACAGCCCCGTCGCTTCGCTCACCCCCCGGGACATTCCCCGTCGCTTCGCTCGCCCCCGGGACATTCCCCGTCGCTTCGCTCACCCCCGGCGCGTCAGGCGCGGCTTGTCGGCGCTGGTGTTAAGGTGAGATTCCGTGGGTCGCAGGCCCTGAGTTGGTGAAAATCAGCTCGCCCCATCGCCACGGAGGTTGCACTTGCCCGGTCAAGCGAAGTTACGCAAGCACCCGCAGACCGCGACCAAACACCTCTTCGTCAGCGGTGGTGTCGCGTCCTCACTCGGGAAAGGCCTGACGGCCAGTAGCCTCGGCCAGTTGCTCACCGCCCGCGGGTTGCAGGTGACGATGCAGAAGCTCGATCCCTACCTCAATGTCGATCCCGGCACCATGAACCCGTTCCAGCACGGTGAGGTGTTCGTCACCGAAGACGGCGCGGAGACCGACCTCGACGTCGGCCACTACGAGCGTTTCCTGGACCGGAACCTGTCCGGGTCGGCCAACGTGACCACCGGTCAGGTGTACTCCTCGGTGATCGCCAAGGAACGCCGCGGTGAGTACCTCGGCGACACCGTCCAGGTGATCCCGCACATCACCGACGAGATCAAAAGCCGCATCCTGGCGATGGCCGAGCCGGACGCCCAGGGCAACCGGCCCGATGTGGTGATCACCGAGATCGGCGGCACCGTCGGCGATATCGAATCACTGCCGTTCCTGGAGGCCGCCCGGCAGGTCCGCCACGAGGTGGGCCGCGACAACGTGTTCTTTCTGCACGTCTCGCTGGTGCCGTACCTGGCGCCCTCCGGTGAGCTCAAGACCAAACCCACCCAGCATTCGGTGGCCGCCCTGCGCAGCATCGGTATCGCACCCGACGCGCTGATCCTGCGATGCGACCGCGACGTGCCCGAGGGCCTGAAGAACAAGATCGCGCTGATGTGTGACGTCGACATCGACGGCGTCATCTCCACCCCGGACGCGCCGTCGATCTACGACATCCCCAAGGTCCTGCACCGCGAGGAACTCGACGCCTACGTCGTGCGCAAGCTCAACCTGCCCTTCCGCGACGTCGACTGGACGCAGTGGAACGACCTGCTCCAGCGCGTGCACGAACCCCAGGAGACCGTCCGGATCGCGTTGGTGGGCAAGTACATCGACCTCTCCGATGCCTACCTGTCGGTGGCCGAGGCGCTGCGTGCCGGCGGGTTCGCCCATCGCGCCAAGGTCGACATCCGGTGGATCGCCTCCGACGACTGCGAGACCGATGCCGGTGCCATCGCCGCGCTGGAGGATGTGCACGGCGTGCTGATCCCCGGGGGCTTCGGCATCCGCGGCATCGACGGCAAGATCGGTGCCATCCGCTACGCCCGCAAGCGGGGTGTGCCGGTGCTCGGTCTGTGCCTGGGTCTGCAGTGCATCGTCATCGAGGCGGCGCGCTCGGTGGGGCTGACCGAGGCCAGCTCCGCCGAGTTCGATCCGGACACCCCGGACCCGGTGATCGCCACCATGGCCGATCAACTCGACGCCGTCGCCGGTGAGGCCGACCTGGGCGGCACGATGCGCCTGGGCGCCTACCCGGCGGTGCTGGAGCCGGGATCGATTGTGGCGAAGGCCTACGACGCCACCGAGGTCTCCGAACGGCATCGGCACCGCTACGAGGTCAACAACACCTACCGGGACCGGATCGCCGAGAGCGGGTTGAAGTTCTCCGGCACCTCACCGGATGGGCACCTGGTCGAATTCGTCGAGTACGGCGCCGATGTGCATCCCTTCCTGGTGGGCACCCAGGCGCACCCCGAGCTCAAGAGCCGCCCGACCCGTCCGCATCCGTTGTTCGCCGCCTTCATCGGCGCGGCGCTGGAGTACAAGGCCGGCGAATTGCTTCCGTTGGAGCAACTGTCGCGCTCCAATGGCGCCGAGGTCGAGGAAGCCGAACCGGCCCACCGTGGCTGAACACGATTTCGTCACCGAGTCCAGCGAGACCGTCTACGCCGGAAAGATTCTCGCTCTTCGCCTCGACGAGGTGCAGATGCCCCGCGGCGCGGTGGCCCGGCGCGAGGTGGTCGAGCATTTCGGTGCGGTCGCGGTCGTCGCACTCGACGACGACGACCGGGTCGCCATGGTCTATCAGTACCGGCACCCGGTGGGTCGCCGGCTCTGGGAGATTCCGGCCGGCCTGCTCGATGTGGGTGGGGAAGCCCCGGCGTTGACCGCCGCCCGGGAACTGCACGAGGAAGCCGGCCTGGTCGCCGAGAACTGGTCGGTGCTGGCCGACATCGTGACCTCACCCGGTTTCAGCGACGAGAGCGTGCGGATCTTCCTGGCGACCGGGCTCTCGGAGATCGGGCGGCCCGAAGCCGAGCACGAAGAGGCCGATCTGACACTGGACTGGCTGCCCCTCGCCGCAGCGGTGCAGCAGGTGCTGGCCGGTGAGATCGTCAATTCGATTGCGGTGGCCGGGATTCTGGCCGCATACGCGGTGTCCGACCGATCCGCGCTGCGGCCGGCGGACAGCCCGTGGACGGATCTGCCGCACGCCTTCGCGGCCCGACAGGACTGAACCGTGACGACCGCGATGGGTGTGCTCGACGAACAGATCCAGGGCTATCTGGACCACCTGACCATCGAGCGTGGCGTCGCGGCCAACACCCTGAGCTCCTACCGGCGCGACCTGCGCCGCTACGCCGAACACCTGACCGGTCGCGCCATCGCCGATCTGCGGGCGGTCGGGGAGGCCGATGTCAGCGACTTCCTGATCGCGCTGCGCAAGGGCGACCCGGACAACGGCATCACCGCGCTGTCGGCGGTGTCTGCGGCGCGCACCCTCGTCGCGGTCCGCGGGCTGCACCGCTTTCTCGCCGCGGAGGGCGTCGTCGAGGTCGATGTGGCCCGCGCCGTCAAACCCCCGACCCCGACCCGGCGGCTGCCCAAGAGCCTCACCCTCGACGAAGTCGTCTCGCTGCTGGAGGCCGCCGGCGGCGAACGCGAATCCGACGGACCCCTGACCCTGCGCAACCGCGCGCTGCTGGAAGTCCTGTATTCGACCGGCGCCCGGATCTCCGAGGCGGTCGGCCTGGACCTCGACGATGTGGACACCGAATCCCGCTCGGTGCTGCTGCGCGGCAAGGGCGGCAAGCAGCGCCTGGTGCCCATCGGCAGGCCCGCGGTCAGCGCGCTGGACACCTACCTGGTGCGCGGACGCCCCGACCTGGCGCGCCGCGGCAAGGGCACCCCGGGCATCTTCCTCAACGCCCGCGGTGGCCGGCTGTCCCGGCAGAGCGCGTGGCAGGTGCTGCAAGATTCCGCCGAGGCGGCGGGGATCGCCGCGGCGGTCTCACCGCACACCATGCGGCACTCGTTCGCCACCCATCTGCTCGACGGCGGCGCTGATGTGCGCGTCGTGCAGGAACTGTTGGGGCACGCCTCGGTGACCACCACGCAGATCTACACGCTGGTGACCGTCAGCGCGCTCCGTGAAGTCTGGGCAGGGGCGCACCCGCGGGCCCGTTAACCGCCCAGGTAATCGGACTCCAGCACCAGATCGGGCAGCAGCGTCTGGTACTCGGCGTGCGTCTTGTGCTCGACTGTCCGCCACGAGGTGCCCTGGTGTTCCTTCATGTACGCGCGGTACCGCGGGGCGCCGGGGATCCCGACGTTGTCGGCGACGACCACGGCCCCGGTACGCAGCCAGCCCCGGTCCAGGATGGTGCGCAGATCGGTCAGGTAGGCGTCCTTGTCGTGGTCGAGGAACACGAAGTCCAGTTCCCCGGGCGCGAAGTCCAGCGCGTCCAGCGTGGCCCCGCCGTCACCGATGGTGCCGACGACGCAGGTGACGCGGTCGGCGACGCCGGCGTGGGCCCAGATCCGGCGGGCCACCTCGGCGTTGGCCGCCGACAACTCCACCGAGAACACCCGTGCCTGCGGGGCGGCCCGGGCGATGCGCAGCGCGCCGTATCCGCAGTAGGTGCCCAGCTCCAGAGCGGTCGACGGCGATACCCGCCGGACCGCGGCGTCCAGCAGCAGTCCTTTTTCGTCGCCGACGTTGATCAGATAGGAGTGCTCGTAGGCGAAGCGGTCGATGGCGGCGATGACGTCGTCGAGGTCCCCGGCGCGCGCACGGGTCTCCACGAAGTCCGCGGCGGCAGCTTCGCGGCCGTCGCCGATCTGACCCGTGGTGGTGATGTTGCGGGCACCCCAGGCCAGCCGGATGAACGACCAGCGCAGGAACGGCAGCCGTCTGGTCAGGCTCATACCTGCGACATTAGCCAGCGGGTCTGCAGTACGGGACTGTTATCCACAGCTAGACTCTGCTGCGATGTTCGCCATGGATGAGGGCCACCCGATCTGCGTGGCTGCAGCGTGAGCGAAGACGAGGCAGCCCCGGAAATCGGCCTTACCGGCCGCCCGCCCCGCGACATTCCAGAACCCCGCCCACGCAGCGTGCACGGACCCGCAAAGGTCATCGCGATGTGCAATCAGAAGGGTGGCGTCGGCAAGACCACCTCGACGATCAACCTGGGCGCCAGCCTGGCCGAATACGGCCGCCGGGTGCTGCTGGTCGACCTGGACCCGCAGGGCGCGCTGTCCGCGGGGCTCGGGGTGCCGCACTACGAACTCGACCACACCGTGCACAACCTGCTGATCGAGCCGCGGGTGTCCATCGAACAGGTGATCATCAACACCCGGGTCCCCGGGCTGGACCTGGTGCCCAGCAATATCGACCTGTCGGCCGCGGAGATCCAGCTGGTCAACGAGGTGGGCCGCGAACAGTCGCTGGCCCGTGCGCTGTACCCGGTGCTCGACCGCTACGACTACGTGCTCATCGACTGCCAGCCGTCGCTCGGCCTGCTCACCGTGAACGGGCTGGCCTGCTCCGATGGCGTGATCATCCCGACCGAGTGCGAGTACTTCTCGCTGCGCGGGCTGGCGCTGCTCACCGACACCGTCGAGAAGGTGAAGGACCGCCTCAACCCCAAGCTGGAGATCAGCGGCATCCTGGTCACCCGGTTCGACCATCGGACCGTCAACGCCCGCGAGGTGATGGCCCGAGTGGTCGAACGGTTCGGCGATCTGGTGTTCGACACCGTCATCACCCGCACCGTGCGATTCCCGGAAACCAGCGTGGCCGGCGAGCCGATCACCAGCTGGGCACCGAAATCGTCTGGTGCCCTGGCATATCGGGCCTTGGCCCGCGAGGTCATCGCCCGGTTCGGGTCGTGACCGACGCGGCTGCTCCGGAGGCCGCCCAGGGTTTCCAGGTCCGGCTGAGCAACTTCGAGGGCCCGTTCGATCTGCTGCTGCAGCTGATCTTCGGCCACCGCCTCGACGTCACCGAGGTCGCGCTGCACCAGGTGACCGACGAGTTCATCGCCTACACCAAGGAGATCGGCCGCCAGCTCGAGCTCGACGAGACGACGGCGTTCCTGGTGATTGCCGCCACACTCCTGGACCTCAAGGCCGCCCGGCTACTGCCGGCGGGTGAGGTGCACGACGAGGAAGATCTCGCCCTGCTGGAAGTGCGCGATCTGTTGTTCGCACGGCTGCTGCAGTACCGCGCGTTCAAGCACGTCGCCGAGATGTTCGCCGAGCTGGAGGCCGCCGCGCTGCGCAGCTACCCGCGCGCGGTCTCCCTGGAACCGCAGTTCGAGGAGCTGTTACCCGAGGTCATGCTGGGTGTGGACGCCGACAGGTTCGCTCAGATCGCCGCGACGGCGTTCACCCCGCGACCGGTCCCGACGGTGCGCCTGGACCATCTGCACATCCAGTCCGTCTCGGTGCCCGAGCAGGCCAAACGGCTGATGGGGCTGCTGGAGAGCCGGGGCGTCGGGCAGTGGGCGTCGTTCTCCGAGCTGGTCGCGGACTGCGAGGGGGCGATGGAGATCGTCGGCCGCTTCCTGGCGCTGTTGGAGCTGTACCGGGCCAGGGCGGTAGCATTCGAGCAAGTAGAACCGCTTGGTGTGCTCCAGGTTTCGTGGACCGGAGATCGGCCAACCAACGAACACCTCGCAGCCGCCGTGGAAGAAGACCAATGACCAACGATGTGACCGATACCGAAACGGGCGTCGACCCGGCCCCGGGCTCGGACGCCGAGTTGATCGCCGACGAGACCCCGGAGCCGACGGTCGAGGCTCTCGATGATGCCGAGTTCCGCTCGGTCATCGAGGCGTTGCTGCTGGTGGTGGACACCCCGGTGACGGTCGAGGCGCTGGCCTCGGCCACCGACAACACCGAGGACCGGGTGGCGGCCGCCCTCGCCGAGTTGGCCGCCGAGCTGACCGAGCGGGGCAGTGGTATCGATCTGCGCGAGGCCGGTGGCGGCTGGCGGATGTACACCCGGGCCCGCTACGCCCCGTATGTGGAGCGGCTGTTGCTCGACGGTTCGCGGTCCAAACTGACCCGTGCCGCGCTGGAGACACTGGCGGTGGTGGCCTACCGGCAGCCAGTAACCCGCGCCAGGGTCAGCGCGGTGCGCGGCGTGAACGTCGACGCCGTGGTGCGCACCCTGGTGGCCCGCGGTCTGATCACCGAAGCGGGTAACGACTCCGACAGTGGCGCCGTCACTTTCGCCACCACCGAGCTGTTCCTGGAACGGCTCGGACTGTCCTCGTTGGCAGATCTACCCGATATCGCGCCCCTGCTGCCCGATGTCGATGTCATCGATGACCTGAGTGAAAACCTCAGCGCCGAACCGCGTTTCGCGAAGCTCGACGGTTCGGCCGCTGCACCCGGCAAGCAGTCGGGTTTCGATGTGGACAAGGATTGACATGGTCGAGCAGGATGGTGTTCGGTTACAGAAAGTGCTGTCGCAGGCGGGAATTGCGTCCCGCCGCGTGGCTGAACGAATGATCCTCGACGGCCGCGTCGAGGTGGACGGTCGCATCGTCACCGAGCTGGGCACCCGGGTGGACACCGAGAACTCGGAGATCCGGGTGGACGGCAGTAAGGTGCAGCTCGACGACACCCTGGTGTATCTCGCGATCAACAAGGAACGCGGCATGCACTCGACGATGTCGGATGACCGGGGCCGGCCCTGCGTCGGTGATCTGGTGGAGCACCGGGTGCGTGGGAACAAGAACCTGTTCCACGTCGGGCGCCTGGACGCCGAGACCGAGGGACTGCTGATCCTGACCAACGACGGTGAGCTCGCCCATCGCCTGATGCACCCGTCCTACGAGGTGCCCAAGACCTATCTGGCCACCGTCGTGGGCTCGGTACCGCGCGGGCTCGGCAAGAAACTGCGCGCCGGGGTGGAACTGGACGACGGGCCGATCGCGCTCGACGACTTCGCGGTCGTGGACACCTTGCCCGGCAAGTCGATGGTGAGAGTGACGCTGCACGAGGGCCGCAAGCGCCTGGTGCGACGGCTGCTGGCCTCGGTGGGTTTTCCGGTCGAGAGTCTGGTGCGCACCAGCATCGGTGCTGTCGAGCTGGGCGATACCCGGCCCGGCAATATCCGGGTGCTGACCCGCAAGGAAATCGGCGAGTTGTACCAGGCGGTGGGAATGTGAGTGACGTGTTGATGATCGCCCTGGACGGGCCGGCCGGAACCGGAAAGTCCTCGGTGTCACGCGGTTTGGCGCGCACCCTGGGGTTGCGTTACCTGAACACGGGGGCCATGTACCGGATCGTCACGCTTGCGGTGCTGCGTGCCGGGGTGGACGTCACCGATGCGCAGCGGGTCGCCGATATCGCCGACGATGTCGACCTGGCCGTCGGCTACGACCCCGACGAGGACCGGGCTTTTCTTGCCGGAGAGGATGTTTCGTTCGAGATCCGCGGTGACGAGGTCACCGGCGCGGTGTCGGCGGTTTCCGCGGTGCCCGCGGTGCGGGCCCGCCTGGTGCAGCTGCAGCGCGAGCTGGCGGCCGGGGATGGCGGGGTGGTGGTCGAGGGCCGCGATATCGGCACCGTGGTGCTGCCGGACGCCGACGTGAAGATCTTCCTGACGGCGTCGGCGGAGGTGCGTGCGCAGCGACGCCACGCGCAGAACATCGCGAACGGTATCGAGGATTCCTACGAGGCCGTGCTCGCCGACGTGAAGCGCCGTGACCATCTCGATTCCACCCGCGCGGTATCGCCGCTGCGGGCCGCACAGGACGCGGTGATCGTGGACACCAGCGATATGAACGAGGCACAGGTGATTGATCACCTACAAGAGCTGGTACAGCAGCGGGCCGGAGCGCACCGATGAGCGAAGACGGCACCTGGTACGACGAAAGTGACTGGGCAGAAGGTTCATTCGAGGACGACGGTGTCGAGGAGGATTTCGCTCCGCCGCCGGTGCTGGCCGTGGTGGGACGCCCCAATGTCGGCAAGTCCACGCTGGTCAACCGGATCCTGGGCCGCCGCGAGGCCGTCGTCCAGGACATCCCCGGAGTGACCCGCGACCGGGTCTCCTATGACGCGCAGTATCTGGGCCGCCGGTTCGTGGTGCAGGACACCGGCGGCTGGGAACCTGACGCGAAGGGTCTGCAGCAGAAGGTGGCCGAGCAGGCGTCCATCGCGATGCAGACCGCCGATGCCATCGTCATGGTCGTCGACGCCGTCACCGGCGCGACCACGGCCGACGAGGCCGCGGCCAAGCGCCTGCAGCGCGCCGGGAAGCCGGTGTTCCTGGCGGCCAACAAGGTTGACAACGAGCGCGGTGAATCCGACGCGGCCGCACTGTGGTCGCTGGGACTGGGTCAGCCGTACCCGATCAGCGCCATGCACGGCCGCGGTGTCGCCGACCTGCTGGACAGCGTGCTGGAGAAGTTGCCCGAGGCCTCCGAGGTCGCGGGCGGTCCAGGCGGTCCGCGGCGCGTCGCGCTGGTGGGTAAACCCAACGTGGGCAAGAGCTCACTGCTGAACCGGCTGTCCGGGGACGAGCGTTCGGTGGTGCACGATGTCGCGGGCACCACGGTGGATCCGGTCGACTCTCTGATCGAGTTGGGCGGCAAGCCTTGGCGTTTCATCGACACCGCCGGGCTGCGGCGCAAGGTGGGCCAGGCCAGTGGGCACGAGTTCTACGCCTCGGTGCGCACCCACAGCGCCATCGACGCCGCCGAAGTGGTGGTCGTGCTGATCGACGGCTCGCAGCCGCTCACCGAGCAGGACCAGCGGGTGCTGACCATGGTGACCGAGGCCGGGCGGGCGCTGGTGCTGGCGTTCAACAAATGGGATCTGGTCGATGAGGACCGGCGCTACCTGTTGGACAAGGAGATCGACCGGGAACTGGCCCAGTTGCAATGGGCGCCGCGGGTCAACATCTCCGCCAAAACCGGTCGCGCGGTACAGAAGCTGGTTCCCGCTCTGGAAACCTCGTTGCAGTCCTGGGATGCCCGCATCCCCACCGGACGGCTGAACACGTTCTTCAAGGAAATCGTCGCCGCGACCCCGCCGCCGGTACGCGGCGGCAAGCAACCCCGCATCCTGTTCGCCACCCAGGCGGCCTCGCGCCCACCGACCTTCGTGTTGTTCACCAGTGGCTTCCTGGAGGCCGGTTACCGCCGGTTCCTGGAGCGCAAGCTGCGTGAGACATTCGGGTTCGAGGGCAGCCCGATCCGGATCAACGTGCGGGTCCGGGAGAAGCGCTCCGTCCGGAAGTAACGCCCATCGATCTGCACACATTCAGCGGCGGTCACCGCCGCTGAATGTGCGCAAGCAGCGTGGGTAGGGTGGCCACAGTGTCGACCGCTCACATGATTCTGATCGCGTTGGCCGGTGTGGGTGCTGGAGCGATCAACGCGATCGTCGGCTCGGGCACCCTGATCACCTTCCCGACCCTGGTCGCCCTCGGCTTCCCCCCGGTGACCGCGACGATGTCGAACGCCGTCGGGCTGGTCGCCGGTGGTGTGTCGGGCACCTGGGGGTACCGCCGCGAGCTGCGCGGCCAGTGGAGCCGGCTGCGCTGGCAGATCCCGGCCTCGCTGGTGGGCGCCGGTCTCGGAGCCTGGCTGCTGTTGCACCTGCCGGAAAAGGTGTTCACCCGTATCGTCCCGGCGCTGCTGATCCTCGCGCTGGTCCTGGTGCTGCTCGGGCCACGCATCCAGGCCTGGGCGCGCCGGCGGGCCGAAGCATCGGGCCAGACCGCCGACCATGTGTCGGCGGCCCGGATGACTGCCCTGGTGGCGGGAACGTTCGCCGTCGGCATCTACGGCGGCTACTTCACCGCGGCGCAGGGCATCCTGCTGGTGGCGGTCATGGGTGCCTTGCTGCCCGAGGACATGCAGCGCATGAATGCGGCCAAGAATCTGCTGTCGCTGCTGGTCAACGTGGTCGCCGCGGTGGCCTACACGGCGGTGGCGTTCGACCGGATCAGCTGGGTGGCGGCCGGGCTGATCGCGGTGGGATCTCTGATCGGCGGCTTCCTGGGAGCCCACTACGGGCGGCGGCTGTCACCGGGTGCGTTGCGGGCCGTGATTGTCGTGGTGGGATTGATCGGGCTGTATCGGTTGTTGTCCGTGTAGTCTGGCCTGCGGCTTGAGAATCTGGGAGGACTCCGATGAGTGAACGCGCTTTCGCGGCGTCACCGTCCGAGTTGTGCGCGCTCGAGCCGTTCTGGCCCTCGCGCCGGTTGATGGCTTTCGACGAGTGGTGTTGTCGGCGTCCCTGACGTCCGCCCCACCCGTCTCAAGGCCGCCCATGGCCTCCTGATCGAAAGCAGCCGAACCAGTGCGTTCGCTCATCATCTTCACGCTTGTCGGTGTCGGCGCCCAACTCGTGGACGGCGCGCTCGGCATGGCGTTCGGCGTCACCGCCACCACCCTGCTGGTGCTCTCCAACGTCGGCGCCGCGCAGGCCAGCGCCGCGGTGCACCTCGCCGAGGTCGGCACCACGTTCGCCTCGGGGCTGTCGCACTGGAAGTTCAAGAACATCGATTGGGCGCTGGTCGCCAAGCTGGGAGTGCCCGGCGCGATCGGCGCCTTCCTGGGCGCGACGGTGTTGTCGTCGTTGTCCACCGAACATGCCGCTCCACTGATGGCCGCCATCCTGATGGCGATCGGGCTGTACGTGCTGCTTCGGTTCTCGCTGCGGACACCGCTGACGTTCGGTGGGCGGGGCACCAGCCACAGCACGAAGTTCCTGGCCCCGCTGGGGTTGTTCGGTGGATTCATCGACGCCTCGGGCGGCGGCGGCTGGGGCCCGGTGACGACCAGTACCTTGCTCTCCCAGGGCAAGACGGCGCCCAGGACGGTCATCGGCTCGGTGAGCGCGTCCGAGTTCCTCGTCTCGGTGTCGGCGTCACTCGGCTTCCTGATCGGACTGCGTCAGGAGTTCCTGGAGAACTGGCCGGTGGTCGTCGGACTCATGGTCGGTGGTGTGATCGCGGCCCCGTTCGCGGCGTGGTTGGTGACCAAGGTCAGCCCGGCACTGCTGGGCACCGCGGTCGGCGGTGTGATCGTGCTGACCAACAGCCAGAAGCTGGTGCACTTCTTCGACATCCAGTGGCCGTGGTCGACGGCGATCTACTCGCTGATCGTCGTGCTGTGGGCGTCGTTGGTGATCTACGCCTGGCGGGTGACGCGCGCACCTCGGTTTGCCCCGGAGGCCGGGGCCGTGGCGGCCGGCGACACCGAGTCAGAAGCGGTCACGCGCTGATTCCTGCTCCAGCAGCGCCTCGAGGTCGGTGAGCCGGTCCATCGTCGACACGGTTCGACGGGTCCGGTTGTTGCGGGCCAACAGGTCCCGGTGCTTGTGGGTGAAGGCCCAGTAGCCGGCGGTGAACGGGCACGCGTCGTCGCCGACGCGCTTCTTCGGATCGAATGCGCAGTCACCGCAGTGGTCGCTCATCTTGTTGATGTAGGCGCCGCCGGAGGTATACGGCTTGGTCGCGAGCAGGCCGCCATCGGCGTGCTGGCTCATGCCCACCACATTGGTGGGCATCACCCAGCGGAAGCCGTCGACGTAGGCGGTGGCAAACCATTCGGTGAGCTCGTCGGGCCGGTAGCCGCGCTGCAGGGCGTGGCTGCCGAGCACCATGAGGCGCTGGATGTGGTGGTTCCAGCCCCGGTCCCGGACGCCCGCCAGCGCGTGGTGCAGACACTGTGCGGTGACGGCATCGGCGTCGAGATCGGTCCACCAGTCCGGCAGCGGGGTACGGGCGTTCAGCTCGTTGTTGTCGGTGGTGTAGTCCGGCCCGAAGTGCCAGTACAGATGCCACATGTACTCGCGCCAGCCGAGGATCTGCCGGATGAAGCCCTCCACGGCGGCCAGCGGTGCGCGGTTGTCCCGGTAGGCCTGCTCGGCGGCTTCCACCGCGTCGAGCGGGTGCAGCACGCCCAGGTTGAGCGGTACCGACAGCAGCGAGTGCGACATCGCCCAGTCCTCGCTCATGATGGCGTCCTCGTAGCGGCCGAAGGCCGGCAGCCGGTGTTCGATGAAGCGGGTCAGCGCACGTTTGGCCTCGGCGGGAGTGACGGCGAACAGGCGCGGGCCGTCGCCGCCGACGGTGTCGAGGTCCATCCGGTCCAGGTCGCGGCGGACCTGCTCGTCGATATCGTCCTCGCGCGGTTGGTACGGGGCGGGGACATCGAGGGTCTTCTGCTTCTTCGGCGGGGGCTCGCGGTTGTCCTCGTCGTAGTTCCATCGGCTGCCGACCGGGTCCTTGCCCTCCATCAGGACGTCGAAGCGGCGGCGCTGGTCACGGTAGAAGTCCTCCATCCGGAAGCGGGTTCGCTGCCCGGCCCAGTCCTGGAAGTCCTTGCGCGGCAGCGCGAAGGTCGGGGTGGGCAGGATGTCGGCGACCAGACCGTCCTTGCGGAGCCGGTGGACGAACTTCTCGGCGGCATGCGAGGTGGGTTCGAACACCAGCACGGGTCGCTTGAACTGGTGCAGCGCGTCGATGTAGGTGTCGGCGTGTAGGAGGGTGGCACGGTCGTCGAGGTCGTGCGCGGCGTGCCTGAGCGCCGAGAGCACCAGATGGAGTTTCTGGCGGTGGTAGCGGCGTTTGGCCAGCGCCGAGGTCGCCTCCACCAGCAGCACCTCACGGTGGGCGTGCTCACCGCCGTAGGTGGCGGGGCCGAGCTGGTCGGCGAACAGCCACAGGGGAGTGTCATCGCGGGTCTGCGCCACCCGTCCTTGATACCCCGCTTTGGTGGGGATGACGCGGTTGGGATTTGGGTAGGGGGCTGAGGTAGAGTTTCGCTCGCCTACCGGCGATCCCGGAAGGCAACTCGGGCTGTGGCGCAGCTTGGTAGCGCACTTGACTGGGGGTCAAGTGGTCGCAGGTTCAAATCCTGTCAGCCCGACCAAGTAAAACCCGCTCCGACCAGTGTCGGAGCGGGTTTTGTCGTCTTGAGGCGCTCTAGCGCTCCCGCCAGCTCAATAGGCAGTGGAGGGTCCCGGAAACCACGGCGCGACTTCGGCCTTCCTGTGATGGACTCCCGACCGCGACGCCACCTGACCGTCCGGTGTCAGTTCCCGGGGTGGGTTCCAGTCAACGTCGCAACGCTGACGGACCAGATGAGGTTGGCAACGCGGCCGCTCTCCCAGGAGAACTGAAGCGCCACTTCAAGCGCGTTCGGGTGGACCGGGCGGAAATCCACGCCAACCGCTCGCAGAATGGGAGCGTGGATCGTCAGTGACCTGTGGTTTGACTCGCGACCTAACCGCCTAATTCGAGCGAGACGCGGGGGACACATGGTGGACACGATGCCGAGATTGGATTTCGCTGACAGTTCACTCTCATTAATGAGGACAGATGCCAGCAAAACCGTTCCACCTCGGATGGTTTCAGACTTTCCAGGCCAACGAGTGGAAGACTCCGTACACGCTGTCGGAGGGGGTTCCCTTCACCGGGGACTTCTACGTCGAGCTGGCCCAGGCGCTTCGAGCGGGCCTGCTTCGACTTCCTGATGTTGGAAGACACCGTCGGGATCCCGCGCGGTTTGGAAGGCACCACGGCTCGCGCCCTGGAGAACGGAGACTCCTGTCCGAAACAGGATCCGGTGCCGCTGGCCGCGAAGGTCGGCGCGCTGACCCGGCAACTGGGCATCGTCGCGACGATGTCCACGACGTTCTACCACCCGTATGCGTTGGCGCGCCTGGCGTCCACGATGGACTCGCTCACGAGTGGGCGCTTCGGCTGGAACGTGGTCACCAGCGCCAAGGACGAAGCGGCCCAGAACTACGGCCTCGATGAGATGCCGGAGCACGATTTGCGCTATGAGATCGCCGACGAGTTCGTGGAGCTCGTGAACGCCCTCTGCGACAGCTGGGAACCGGGAGCGATCGTGCGCGATCGCGAGAAGGGGATGTACATCGATCCCAGCAAGGTCCATGACGTCGACTTCGTCGGCAAGCACTTCAAGTCGCGGGGCCCCCTGACTTGCGTCCGCTCACCGCAGGGGCGCCCGGTCTACCTGCAAGCCGGGGGGTCCCCCGCGGGGCGGGCCTTCGCCGCCAAGCACGCCGATGCGATCATCGCCTGGGCGACCGGAGTCGAGGGGATGAAGGAGTACCGAGCGGACATCCGCACGCAGGCCGCCGCCGCCGGGCGCGATCCCGATGACGTGAAGGTGATGTTCCTGTTCTCCCCGATCCTCGGCGAGACCGAGGCGGAGGCACGAGCCAAGGTCAAGCCGATGAGCGAGGAGGAGATCCCGGCGCGGCTCAAGGCGTTGAGCTCGAACTTCTACGCGGACTTCACCAAGATGGACCTTGACGAGCCGGTCCCGTACTTCGTCACGCGCGGCGAACAGGGATCACTGGCTGGGTTCGCCCAGTGGGGAACCGGCAAGACGCTGCGCCAGTGCATTCAGGCCCGATCGGCAGGCGGCGCCAGCTCCTTCGAGGCCGTCGGTACGCCGGACCAGGTTGCCGACATCATGGCTGCGGCGATGGAAGAGGTCGGCGGCGACGGTTTCCTGTTCCCAGGGGATGGCGGCTCGCTGACGCGTCACCGGATCATCGAGATCTGCGACGGGCTGGTGCCGGCGCTGCAGGCGAGGGGTCTGACCCGGACGAGCTACTCACACGACCTGTTGCGGGACAACCTGCGGGCGTTCTGAACTACGACGGTACCCAGAACGTCATTTCCAACGCCTCCTGTACGACGAACTGCCTTGCGCCGATGGCGAAGGTGTTGGACGAGGCATTCGGGATTGAACGCGGCCTCATGACGACCATCCATGCGTACACGCCGGATCAGAACTTGCAGGACGGTCCGCATCGGGACCTTCGTCGTGCCCGGGCTGCGGCGATCAACGTGATTCCCACTTCCACCGGAGCGGCCCGCGCGATCAGCGTGGTGCTGCCACAGCTGGAGGGGCGGCTTGACGGATATGCGCTGCGAGTTCCGGTGCCTACCGGTTCGGCCACTGACCACGGCCACTGCCTACCGACCGGGCTGGTCAAAACTGGAAGACAACCCGGGCCGGCACTGTGCCGGCGAGCACGTCGGTGATCGACTCGTTGACCTCGTCGAGCTTGCGGTCGACCGCAATGACCTTGGTCCGTCCGGCAGCGTGCAGGTTGAACACGTCCGCCAAATCGTTGCGCGTACCAACGATCGAGCCGATGACGCTTTTGCCGTTGATCACGGTATCGAAGATCGGCAGGGTCAAGGCCCCGTCACCAGCGGGCATCGCCACGCAGACCAGCCGCCCGCCGCGGCGCAGCGAGCGGTACGCCTGATCGAAGGATGCCGGTGACGCGGCCAGCGCGACCGCGACGTCTGCACCGCCCAGAGCCTGGATCGCTTCGACAGGGTCGACGGTTGCGGCATTGACGACATGGTCAGCGCCCAGGTCGGTGGCCATCTGCAACTTATCTTCGACGACGTCAACACCAATAACGAAACCGCCTGCGATGCGCGCATATTGAAGAGCCAGGTGACCGAGACCGCCGACGCCGAACACTGCAACTGTCTCGGCCGGCGCCACTCTGGCGACCTTGATCGCCTTGTAGGTGGTGACGCCGGCGCACGTCAACGGGGCGGCATCGCGAGCCGACACCCCTTCAGGCACAGGTGTGGCGAAAGCGGCTGAGGCAACGGTGTATTCGGCGAAGGTACCGTCCACGGAGTAACCGGAGTTCTGTTGCAACTCACAGAGGGTCTCCCAACCGCCGATGCAGTAGCGGCATTCCCCGCAGGCGTAGCCCAACCACGCTATTGCCACCCGATCGCCGACGCTGCGGGTGGTAACCCCCGCACCTAGTCTGTCGATGACACCGACTCCTTCGTGGCCGGGGGTGAACGGCAGGCTCGGCTGAACAGGCCAATCGCCGCGCGCGGCGTGGATGTCTGTGTGGCACAATCCGCTGGTTTCCATCCGGACCCGGACCTCGCCCGGTCCGGGTTCGGGAATGGGCAGGTCGCATATCTGCAGGGGTGCATGGAAGTCAGTGACAATCGCGGCCTTCATGGCTCGCTCCGATCGAGTGTTTGGGTTCTGGGCTGGAGTCGGACCGGACCTTGCCAACGGATGGAATCTGTTGCTAGGTCACGCAAGGAGGGCTACACCCACGACCATGACTCAACGCTGCTGCCTATGACAGCGCAAGGGTCCAAAGACCCTTATCGGTAGCGCCTCGCGCTGTCGCTATCGAGATCGGACGCCTCTACCACCGAATCGCAGCTACCGCGTCAGGATGAGCGCTGCACAGTGATCGTGTATCCGGAATATGGCCCAAGCTCCTGTAACTCGGAGATGGGGACCAACGGCTCAGTGCAAGGGGCGAATGGCCCCGGCAAGACAAGATCTTCTCGAATAGTCTTGAACTGAGGACGAGCCACATGGGAAGCCAAAAACTCGGGAACCTCGGCATAGTGTTGCGAGTAAAGGGAGATCGAATGCAACAGTCGACTGGTGCGTCGCGAATCTTGGTTGGTGTGGACTCGGCGCAGTCGGCGCCGGCAACGCTGATCGTGGCGGGGTCCGTGTGAACGGGATAGGGCGCGAATCCATTACCGGTTTTGGTCTGTGAGTCGCTGGGGCGCAACCTTCCTCCCGTATGTCGGTGGGTCATCCCCGATCTTCGTGCGTCGTGTAGGTTTCGTCGCGCTGCTTTTTTCTGGGCTGTACGTGGTGTCCGACGTGATCGAGGTGCTCCAGGGGGGCTTTTCGGACCTGCAGCTCGCGCTGACGCTCGTGAGCGAAGCCGCTGTTCCTGTGTTTGTGGTCGGCCTCTACTTGGTGCAACGTCCCAAGATCAGCCGGTTGGGGCTGGTGAGTGCGATCGCCTACGCCTACAGCTATGTGTTTTTCACTGCCACCGTGATCTATGCGATCGTGCACTCAACGACAAGCTACTCCGCGCTCACTGCTCAACTTGGTGTAGCGATGACGGCCCACGGCGCGGTCATGGTGGCTGCCGGGCTCGGCTTCGGCGTGGCCGTGCTCCGCGCTGGCGTGCTGCCCGCATGGACGGGGGTGGCCCTGATGATGGGAGTCATCGCCGTCGCGCTGACTCAAACTGCCCCCGAAGGTATACAGCTCGCCGCCGCCGGAGTTCGTGCCGCCGGCTTCGCCGGCATGGGGTTGGCGTTACTCCTTGCGCCCCGGGAAGGAACCCGTTGACTGCTGTATACCCATGTCCCTGAGCCTTTTTGGCTACTTCCTGTTCGACGAGTTGTGTCCCGGGTCGCCAGGGAAGCGGATGGTGGTCCCTGAAGAGAGTCTTTGCACGTTGCCTCGGCATTCGACGTCCACCGGAGAGTTGTCTCCAGGATCGGCGCTCACCTCGACACTCGTGCCGCTGATCCGCAGGCGGAGCCGATGCCCACGGTAGTGGATGGGGAACGCCAGCACGCCCAGCGTTTCTGGCCACGATGGGGCGAGCACGAGGCGATCCGCTCGGGTTTCCAACCCGGTGAAACACCGCTGCAGCAGGTCTATGCTCCCGGCCATTGCCGCGAGATGAATCCCCTCGGATGTCGTGCCGCCCTGGATGTCGGCGACATCAGATTTGAGCACCTGCTCGAAGAACTCTGTCGCCCGATCTCGGTTGCCGCGGGCCAGTACCCACGAATGCACGACCGCACTCAATGTTGACCCATGGGACGTGCGCGCGACGTAGTACTCGATCGTCGTCGGGATCTGATCAGGCGTGAAACCGTAGCCGAGGCGGTGAAACAGTTCACTCAACTCCTCTGACGACAGTAGGTAGAACAGCATCAGGGTGTCAGCCTGCTTGGACACCTTGTATCGGTTGACATCGTCGTTCTCGGCTTCGAGAATCCGATCGAGGCGCTGGATACGGCCGTACCGTCGAAGATAGCTGTCCCAATCCAGTTCGGCCAACTCGTCGTATCCCTCGAACTGACTGATGACGCCGTCGTGGAAGGGTATGAACATCCGTCGGGTCACATCGTCCCAATGGGCCAGCTCTGATCCCGGTAGTTCAAGCGTGTCGAGAAGGTCGAGCCGGTTTGGTAGTGGCAGAAGGTCCAAGGCTTCGATGGCCCGGATGATCACCCAAACAGCCATCACGTTGGTGTACGCGTTGTTGTCGATACCGTCGTATGGTGCGCTCGGGTAGCCAGAGTGGAATTCGTCAGGCCCAATCACTCCGCCGATGGTGTAGCGACGTCGGCTTGGATCGTAGGTCGCCTTGCTGACCCAAAAGCGCGCAATGTCCGTCAGTAGTTCCGCGCCATACTCGATCAAGTAGTGGCGGTCTCCGGTCACCTGATAGTACTGCCACACGTTGTAGGCGACGGCGAGGCCAACATGATGGGCACGGCCGCTGGGATCCGGATTCCACCGGCCGGAACGGGGATTGAGATGCAGCCGTGGGCTTTCCTCGCGCCCGTCGCTGCCGGATTGCCACGGGAACATTGCTCCGCGGCAGCCCGCCGCCGTCGCGGCGGCGCGCGCCTCGGGCAAGCGCCGATAGCGGTAGCCAAGCAAAGATCGAGTGACGTTGGGAAGGCGCAGGTTCAGCACGGGAAACACGAACAGTTCATCCCAGAAGATATGGCCCCGGTATGCCTCACCGTGCAGTCCACGGGCCGGAACCCCGACATCAATTTCCGCGGCGTTCGGCGAGAGAGTCTGCACCAGATGCAGCATGTGCAACCTCAGGACTCGCAACTCGTCGTCGCGGTTGTCGAATTCGATCGACAACCGCTCCCAGAGCTGTTCCCAGGCACGGAGATGCCCCCGTTGAAGCTCAGAGAACCGGCCCAATCGGCTCAGCCGGCGCTCCGCCTCGGTTGCGGGATCGGACGTTGCGTCGTCTCGGCCAGTGCAGACGGTGACGACCTTCTCGACCGTCGTCGATTGACCCGCGGACAGGTCGACGGTGATGTCGTGACCGATCTGTCCATCAGTGTCGAAGAGCCGGTAGGTGGCCGGCTGAGGGTCGTCGCCTCGCCACGCGGTGCTGCGGGAGGCCAATGCGACTCGAATCCGCGACTGAGAGGTTTCGACTTCGAGAAGTACTGCGTTGGAGGAGAGCTCGTGCGCCTGCAGCAGCGCGAGATGGTCGCTCGACAGGTCCTTGTAGCGCTCGACGAGTGAGTTTCGGACACTCGCGTCGAGCGTCGAACGGATTTCGATCGCTCCTGACCAGTCTTCGGCGACGATGACAGTCCGCAACGCGCAGACGTGGGCCAGGTTCATCGAGACGAATCGCTGCTGGGTCACCGAGGTCGTGCGCCCGGCGCTGTCGCGGAAACGGAACCGCCGGCTCAGTACCGCGCTGCGTAGGTCCAGGGACTGCTGGTAGGACAACAAGTTCACCGCGTCGATGTCGAACCACGGGCCGCCTTCGATACGGAAGGTGGTGGCGAGCCAATTGGGCAGGTTGACCATGCTTTCGTTATCGATTGTGCTGCCTGCGAGTTCGTCGTCGAGTCGGTTGAACACGCCTGCGGCATAGGTGCCGGGGTAGTGGGCCGGCCCCGGTCGGGATTCGGGAGCTGATCCGCGCGTGGCGAGGTATCCGTTCCCGACCGTGCACAGCGCCTCACGAAGTTTCTCGGTGCGCGGCTCGTAGCCGTCGAAGGTGAACGTCCAGGCGTCGGCTGGGGTCCGTTTATTGGTGGCGAGCCGATTCGCCAACCGTTCGAGGAGTTCACGGACCTCGTCGGGGCTGTCTACCGCGAACCGAGCTGTCGTGGTCCGGTCGCCGTCCTCGCTGTGTCGCACAGCTATCCCGATACCGTCGGTTCGCACCGCGTCAAAGGCGTCCTCGTCGGTGAGGTCATCTCCGATGTAGATCGGAAACTGCGGATACGGCTCGTCGGTGTGGTCGAGGACCCACCGCACCGTTGTGCCCTTGTTCCAGTCGATTTCAGGCCGCAGTTCGACCACCTTGCGCCCATTCGTCACCCGCAGTCCGAACTCTTGTCCAAGTCGGTGTGCCGCAGCGACTACCTCGCCGACGCGTTCGGGTGCGACATTGCGGAAATGCACGGCGATCGCGAAACGCTTGTGCTCCACGCGGGCGCCGGGAATCTGTTGCATGGCTTCCCGTAGCTGGGTTGCTGTCCGCTCGAGAAGGGGTGTTGCGGCGGCGGCCGTTTCGTTCTGGTGGTAACTCCCGTCCGCACGCGTGAGCTCGAAGCCATGACTGCCTGCATACCAGACAGCGGGTAAACCGACCCGCGCCTCGATATCCGCAAGATCGCGACCGCTGATGACGGCAACGGAGCACAGTTTTGCCAGACGTTCGAGCGTATCGGCCGCGCCGTCGACGAGCGTGGCCGCGCACGGATCAGGAACTATTGCCGACAGCGTGCCGTCATAGTCGACGAACACAGCGGGTCGTCGGGTCGCAACGAGTGCCGCGATAAGCTCGAACGAATCCAGTGCACTCGGAATCCGTGATATCCGCACATCGCCGGTACGGACGGCGACGTCGGCAAGGTCGGTCACCACGACATCTGCCCCGCAACTCAGCAGCTCATCGGCATGGCCGGTCCGGTCAACGCCGATGACGAGGGTGAATCCGCCCCTGCGGCCTGCGCTCACGCCGGCGTCGGCGTCCTCGACAACAACAGCACGTTCCGGACGTGCGGCCAGCCTGCGCGCGGCTTCGAGCAGGACCGCAGGATCGGGCTTTCCGGGGAGGCCGAGTTCGTCGGCGACGACGCCGTCGATGCGGACCCCGAAGAGATCACCGATCCCGGCTGCTCTCAGGACGTTTTCGCAGTTGCGACTCGACGAGAAGACGGCAGTCGCTACACCGACTGCCTGCAGAGTCCGCACCAGCGCAACCGTCGAATGAAACACTGGTACACCGAGGGCAAGCTGCTCAAGAAAGAGTCGCTGCTTGCGGTTTCCGAGCCCGCAGACGCTGTCGTCGAGGACATCGGTTGAGAGGCCTTGGGGCAGCGAAATGCCCCGCGATGTCAGAAAATCGGTGACACCGCTGTAGCGCGGCTTGCCGTCTACGAAGTGCCGGTAGTCATAGTCGGTGAAGCGAGAGTGATCTTCGCCGGCACGCTCTGGCCGTCTCGCCAGAAAGTCGTCGAACATCGTCGCCCACGCCGCTGCGTGTATGGACGCGGTATCGGTGATCACACCGTCGAGGTCGAAGATCACCGCATCGTGATAGCGCGGATCGATGGTGACCGGCAGTGTCAAGGCCGCCTTTCCTTGAGTGGGGGAGTTGGATGGCATGATCGCCTGGTACAAAGCTGGATCAGTGCGCCGCCAGGGTGACATCGGCCGGCTCTGATGTGACGGCGAACAGACGGTCGACGTCGCGGCGAGTGCAGGGTGCTGTGCCAGGAAAGACCGCTGAAACCGACGCGCCGAGCACGTGAGCGATGCCGGCTACGTTGATCCCGCCGCCGCCTGGATCGTATCGGGCCGGGCTGCAACGCATTTTGTCCGTGTGGACGAACAGGCTTATGTCTGTTGTCATGTCGAGCGCGGGGTTCATCGTCAAGGTGGCGATCGTGGACCTCGCTGCCTCCGAGGGCATACTCACGGTCTCGCCCCCGCTCTCGGTTGGGTCGTTGTGCCGGGGCGTCACGGACTCTTTGTCGTGGTTTCGTCACGGCGCATATCGGGGTGCCAGGAGTGCAGGGACGGCATGAGGGCCTTCTTCTTGTAGTGGTGGTCGACCATTCGGCGCAGGATGTTGTCCAAGACGACGACGGCCTCGTTGATGTACCGGCCCTTGTTCAGCATCACGCACTCGGCGCGCTCGCTCATGGCTGCGTCGCTGATCTCCGCGCGCGAGGGATTTCCCGTCTTGGCGAGTTGGTCAAGCACTTGGGTAGCCCAGATCACAGGCAAGTGCGCTGCCTCGCACAACCACAGGATCTCTTCTTGAAGTTCGGCCAGGCGCTCGTATCCGCATTCGACGGCAAGATCCCCCCGGGCGATCATCACCCCGGCGCGCGGGCGCTGCATCACCGTGAGAAGTAGCTGCGGGAGGTATTCGAAGGCTTGGCGGGTCTCGATCTTCAGCACGATTCCCAGCGCATCGTCACCGAGGCGTTCCAGCTCGTCGAACAACTGCGTCACATCGGACGGGTCTCTGACGAATGACATGTCGACTATGTCAGCGATCTCGACCACCGTTTCGAGGTCGACGATGTCCTTGTCGGTGAGGGCCGAGATCGGGAGCTGGGCGCCCGGCACGTTCACGCCCTTGCCTGCGCGGAGTCGGGAGCCCGCGTCCGCGGCGTGATCAATGCGCAGGCTCAGTGCGTCGGCAGCAACGCCGATCACTTCGCCGTTGATCAGACCGTCGTCAAGGTGCACCTTCTGGCCGACTTGCGCGCAGTCGAAAATCTCCGGCAGGGTGCACCCCATCCGGGGGGCGATATCGATGGCGACCGGAGCGGGCGAGCAGTCCCTGGTCAGTTCCAGGATATCGCCCCTGTGTAGGAGAAGGCTCTGTTCGGTTTGAGGGAGTTCTCCGAGGTGTGTCGAATCGTCCATGCCGTGGACGTGCAGAACCGTGCCGGTTGCGAGATAGGTTGTCCTGTCCGCGGTCGCGACGAGCCCGCCCGATGCATCCTCGGTGGCGCTCAGCGTCAGTCGGCGTTTCGAGCCGCGGGTGTCGTGCAGCTGCAGGACTTCGCCGTTCCGGCGGCGGCGGAGCCATTTCCCGGGAACCGGCAGCGACATCATCCCGGCTTCTGGTGGGTCGGTGGGGTCTTCGGCCGCCGTCAGCCATGCTGAAGCGGGGGTGATGACCTGCCCAAGCGTGTTCTTTCGCGGCTGCAGTTTCAGGATCCGCGGTCCGGGTTCCAGTGGTCCGGTACGGAGCTTGGGTCCGGCGAGATCCATTGCAATCAAGCAGCTTCGTCCGGTTGCCGCTGCCGCCTGCCGCACAGACCGCGCCATGGAGCGCCACGCCTCGGCATCGTCGTGGGCACAGTTGATGCGTGCGATGTTCATGCCGCGCGCCACCAGATCGTGGACTACCGTCGGGTCGGTCGCCGCCGAGGAGGGCAACGTGACCATGATGCGGGTCGCGCGGTCCGTCGGCTCGGGCCCCAGCAGCTCCTGTGTTCGGTGCTGGAGCAGTTCGGGTCCCTGGTCCATTCGGACGCCCGGGAAGGTGGGCTGTTGCCATACCTCGCCGAGCATGGCGCTGATGGCTGACCTCACCAGGAGCAGTGTGGCCTCGACATTCGCCTCGCTGCGCCCCAACGAAGACAGTCCAAAGGCGGACAGCCGGGTTTGCAGGCCACGCAAATCACATTGACGAATTGCGATGTAGTGCAGCATGTTTCGTGCGCTCGATCGGTGGGGAGCTGTTACCGCATCGAGCCACCCGGACCACGTCGATTCTACCGCGGATGACTTGTCAAGGAGTTCGTCCACATCATCGCGCAACCGATTCAACTGCAGAACTGTTGCATCGACGTCGATCTGGGTAGTCGTCACGAAACTCCTGTGTCGGCGTGTCGCCCGACGTCAGTTGACGTCGGGTTGACGAGGCCGTGGCCTCAGGTTGTCGTCGATGGCCGTGATTCCGTCGGGTCCAGTCAACGCCGGTTTGCCACGGGAATCCTTCGACCGTTCGTCCTGACGCGACACTACGTCGATTCCGAGGACAGGGTCGAGAGGCTTTTGGCCCTCGTGCCGGTGCCTTAGGCCCATGCCATGGACCGCGGCCTCAGTGTTCTGCCGCTGCACGAGTTTCATCAGTCCCGCTCTGCCCAAATCAGCGGCGATTGAGCGGATCGACGGCCTTGTTGGTGAGGTAGAGCTGGACCGTCTGATCGACCTCAGCCTGGGCCATGGGCTGCTGACGCATGGTGACCGATGATCGGTCAGCAGCATCAGCACGCCACCTTCGAGATGCCCAACCGACGACAGAGGCTGTTGGTTGACTCGCCGGATTGATACGCAGCGTCCAGTTCTGCGGTGGTTACGGGGTAGGCGGCGGTGCAGTCGACGCTGGAGCTGACCGACCGCCACTCTCGGCTGAGCCAGATCAGTCGCGCACAGTGTTTTTTCCCGACCGCGGGGCGATCGCCGATCCGCGATCTAGCATCGCCTGGTGCGACAGCAGCAGGTCACCGGGATGGCGGCCGTCATGACGACGGTGGCCATGAGTCTGGGCAGCGCCGTCGCGGTGGGCGATCTGAGAATCCTGGCGGCCAACATCTCCCTCGTGCGCAATGGCCTGCAATTTTCCCCCGGCACGACCATTTTCGTGTCATCTGTGGCGACGCTGACGCTGGCCGCCTCGGTACTGGGTGCGGGTGTCCTGGGTGACAAATACGGCATGAAGCGGATGTTCGTTGCCGGTGCGTATGGCGCGGTGGTGTTCGGGTTCATCGGGGCGGCCGCCCCCAACGTCGCGGTGCTGATGATCGCCAGAGCCGGCATCGGCGTGGCGTTCGCGTTCCTGACCGGTCTGTCGCTGGCCATCATGAACGCCGTCTTCCCGCCCGGCCGTCGCGCCGGCGCGATTGCGCAGTATCTCGCCGCGGTCTACGCCTTCGGTGTCCTGCCGGCGACGGTGGGCAGTCTGCTGGCGGAGCGTATCGGTTGGCGCAGTGGCTTTCTCGTCACACCCGTCCTCGCCATCGTCGTTGTGCTGATCACCCTGCGGTATGTCCCGGAGACGCGGAGGTCGCCCCGCAACACCGATATCCCCGGCCTGCTGCTGGTGGCTGCCGCGCTCATCAGCCTGACCTACGGCATCTCCGTGCTGCAGACCGGACTGGATGCCGGGGCGGTGGTGCCGATCGTGACGGGGGTGCTCGCCGCCGCCGCGTTCGTCTGGTGGGAGTTGCGCTGTGGGGCTCCGGCGCTCGATATGCGCATCTTCCGCTCGCTGCGCTTCAACGCGGTGGTGGCCGCGGGCGCCGCCAACAACCTGGTGCAGGGCGGATCGATGATCATGGTCACCTTCTACCTGATCCTCATTCGCGGCCAGTCGACGTGGGCATTCGCGCTACTCCTCATCCCGGCCACGCTGTTGTCGGCACTGGCTGCTCTCGGTGCCGGCCGGGCCGCGGCACGCTTGGGCAACTGCGCTGTGGTCGTGGCGGGACTTGCCGTCTTGGTGGTGAGCCTGCTGGTGCGATTGTCCTTCGGCACGGACACCCCGATCATTGTGGTCGGGGCCGTGATCGCGCTGACGACCATTGGCGGTGCGATCGTGCAGACACCGCAGGCCACGGTGATGATGTCCAGCGCGCCGGCCAATCTCGGTGGTGTGGTGTCGGCAGTCAAGGCGTCGGTGGGCGGAACCTTCTATGGCCTTGGGTCCGCGCTGTTCTCAATGTTCGGCATCATCCTGTTCCTGCGCGACACCGAACCGAAGCTGGCAGGTTCGGGTATCAGTGCCCGGCAGGCCGGCGATATCCTCGCCGCGCCCGGTGATACCGCACTCGATCCGGAGCGCACGGCCTGGGTGATTTCCGAGGCGACCTCGGGCATGCTCGACGCGGCAGATGCACTCAATCTGATCATGACGGTGATACCCGCGGCGGCGATCGTCATGGTGCTGGTGCTGTTTCGGCGTGAGCGCGACGTGCCGGCGGCATCGGCCTGTTCCTGATTGCCCGCCCACCTCTATCGGCAAGGAGTAACTTCGAGCCGTGGGCGGCGTTGTGGCGACTCTGATATCGGTGAACGTCGGTATGCCAAGGGTTGTCGAGTGGAATCAGCGCCGTGTCTTCACCGGTGCCTGGAAGCATCCGGTGACCGGGCCGCGGATGGCGCGCCGGCTCAACGTCGACGGCGACGGCCAAGGTGATCTGGGTGGCCACGGCGGAGAGAACCGGGCCGTCCTGGTCTACCAGCTCGACTCCTACCGGCACTGGGCCAAGGTGTTCGGCCGTGACGACATGGTGCCGGGGCTACTGGGGGAGAACCTCACCGTCGACGGGCTGCCCGACGACGAGGTGTGCATCGGAGACCGGTATCGCATCGGAGGGGCGGTGTTCGAGGTCACCCAGCCGCGGGTCACCTGCTACCGCGCGGGCATGCGCATCGGCGAACCGCGGATGGCGGCCCTGCTGGTCTCGCACGGGCGTCCCGGCTTCTACTGCCGGGTGATCACCGAAGGTGAAGTCGAAGCCGGTCAGGACATCGTCAAGATCAGCTCCGGACCCGAGCGGGTGTCGGTCGCCGAGATCGACGCACTGCTCTACTTGCCCGGCCATCCCCGCGACGCCCTGCGGCGCGCACTGCGCATTCCTGCGCTCAGTCCCGGCTGGCGAACGTCCCTGCAGAGCTTGGCCGAACAGAATTCGGCGGGATCCGCGGGCAACGCCGGGTTGACCGGCGTTACCAGCCCGCCGCCGGCGTGGACGGGGTTCCGTGCCCTGCGGGTCAGCGCTGTCCACGACGAAAGCCGCACTGTGCGCTCACTCTCGCTGAGCGACCCGGACGGTACGCCACTTCCGACATGGCTTCCTGGACAATCGATCACGTTGCGGCTGAGTCCCGAACCGGATGGTGCGCCACTGATCCGCAACTACTCACTGTCCAACCTGCCGGGGGCCACGGACTACCGGATCAGTGTGAAACGCGAACCTCACGGCTCGGCCAGTGGACACATACACAGTCACGTGCAGTCCGGTGATCTCCTGGACGTCGCCGCACCGCGGGGCACCTTCTTCCTCGCCGACAGCGCCGCGCCACTGGTCCTGCTATCCGCCGGAGTGGGCGTCACCCCCGTGCTCTCGATGCTGCACTGGCTCGCGGCGACGCACTCGGGCCGTCCGCTCTGGTGGCTGCACGCTGCCCGCAGCAGCGAGGAACACCCGTTCGCGCAGGAAAGCCGCGACCTGCTGGAACAACTATCCGGCAGCCACGCTCGTATCTTCTACAGCCGTCCGACACCAACCGACAGACAGGGCGTCGAATTCACCGACCCCGGCCGGTTGTCACGCGAAGCGATTGGGAGACTTGGTCTGCCGCGCGACGCAGACGCCTATCTGTGCGGGCCCTCGGCGTTCATGAACGAGCTTGGTGCCGGTGTGCAGGCCTATGGGCTGGACCCCTCGCGGGTGCACTCCGAGGTCTTCGGTGCGGGCGCCGCCCTCACGCCCGGAATCGCTGCCACGTCGATTCCCCCGCACCTGCCCGCGGGCCCGCCCGGACCCGGACCGCAGGTGCACTTCGCCCGCAGTGGGCTCTCGGCACCGTGGGGGCCGCCCAGCCTGAGCTTGCTGGAATTCGCCGAAACCTGTGACGTCCCGACCCGCTGGTCCTGCCGCACCGGGGTGTGCCACAACTGTGAGACCCCGCTGCTCTCGGGCACCGTCCGCTACGACCCGGAGCCTCTGGAAGCGCCGGCCGCGGGTAACATTCTGGTCTGCTGCGCACAGCCCTCCGACGCCGTCGTGATCGACCTCTGACGCGGGGTTTCAGGATCTGGCCGCCGGTGTACTCCTTCAACGACTACCGGTGACGACCCGGGGAGGAGATGACAGTGGACCAGACCGAAACGCCGATGCTGGACGCGATTACCGCGTACCGGCGTGCCGACCGTTACGGCTTCACACCGCCGGGGCATCGACAGGGACGAGGTGCAGACGCGCGGGTGATCGAGGTGCTGGGCGATCAACCGTTCCGAAACGACCTGTTGGCCTCCAACGGGCTGGATGATCGTCGCTCCAGCAATGGCTACTTGTCCCGCGCGGAGGCGTTGATGGCCGACGCCGTCGGCGCGGAGTACGCGTTCTTCTCGACCTGCGGCAGTTCGCTGTCGGTCAAGGCCGCCATGATGGCGGTGGCCGGCGGGGGGAACGGAGAATTGCTCGTCACCAGGGACAGCCACAAGTCGGTGGTGGCCGGGCTGATCTTCTCCGGCGTGCAGCCCAACTGGATCACCCCGCAGTGGGATGCGCGGCACCACATTTCCCATCCGCCCTCGCCGCAGCAGGTCCGTGACGCCTGGGAACGCCACCCGGATGCGGCCGGCGCGCTCATCGTCAGTCCCAGCCCCTATGGCACTTGCGCGGATCTTTCCGGTATCGCGCAGGTGTGCCACGAAAAGGGCAAGCCCCTGATCGTCGACGAAGCGTGGGGAGCGCATCTGCCGTTTCACGAGAACCTCCCCACCTGGGCGATGGACGCCGGTGCCGATGTCTGCGTGGTGAGCGTGCACAAGATGGGCGCCGGATTCGAGCAGGGTTCGGTGTTTCATGTTCAGGGCGACCTGATCGATCGAGACCGGCTTTCGGCGTGCGCCGACCTGCTCATGACCACCAGTCCAAACGTGATGGTGTACGCCGCGCTGGACGGGTGGCGGCGCCAGATGGTGCAGCGCGGTGGCCAACTGCTCGGACGAGCGCTGCAGCTCGCGGAGCGGACCCGGTCGCGGCTGGCGGAGATCAGCGATCTCGGCGTCCTTGAGGACGAGCTACTCGGCGAGCAGGCATCGCATGATCTGGACCGTCTGCAGGTGCTGATGGATGTGTCCGAGACGGGTACGTCGGGCTATCAGGCCGCCGACTGGCTGCGCGAACACTGCCATCTCGACGTCGGGATGAGCGATCACCGGCGCATCCTGGCCACCCTGTCGATGGCCGACGACGGCGCCACCACGGACCGGTTGATCGAGGCCATGCGCGCCTGGCGAACTGCAGCCGACACCTTTGACCCGCCCGCCGAGATCAGACTGCCTGCACCTGGCGACTTGGAGCTCGTCACCGAAATCTTGCCCAGGGACGCCTTTTTCGGCAATACCGAGATGGTGCCGCTGCGGAACGCATGCGGGCGGATCGCCGCCGAGCAGATCACGCCGTACCCACCCGGTATTCCGGCGGTGGTTCCCGGGGAGCGGCTCAACGACGCCGTGCTGGACTACCTCCGGAGTGGGGTGCAGGCCGGGATGAATCTGCCCGACCCGGCCGATCCGACGATGGAGCAGATCAAGGTGGTTGCCTGAGCAACCCCGTTGACGGTCGGCACCTGATGCGAGCCGCCGCCGGCGGGGATACCGCGTGCGAGGGTGGTGGTTATTCTGCGGTGACGCGACGATAGTGGATGTCACGACGGACCCGGCTGAAGAGGTGAAGAGGTGGAAGGCGACCCATCGCGCAATCCGGCGCAGCCGGATGGATCGAGCGCGATCACCGGCCGCGGGACGGACGATGCCGCGTCGAATCTGTTCCACATCGACGGTGAGTCGCTGTTCGTCGGGTTGGGCACCATCTGTGACACCGCCGCGCGGTTGACCGGTGTCGACGGCGCCGCAGTGGCCGTGCTGACGGGTGATGTGCGCGAATTGGTGCACGCCACCGACGCGCTGGCACAGCAGATCGACGAGCTGCAATTCACCGTGGGGGAGGGCCCCTGCCTGCAGGCGTACACGCAGGATCGCGACGAGTTGTGGCCGTCGACCGAGGATTCGGAGTTTGCCCGGCGTTGGCCCATGTTCACCGCCGAGGTGGTGCCCCTCGGCGTGGCCGCGGTGTTCGCATTTCCCGTCGCCGGTGCCCGACGCCCTGTGGGGGTGCTGGAGTTGTATCGCCGCACCCCCGGCGCGTTGGCGCCATCGGAACTGGAGTCCGCGCGAACCTGCACCACCGCCCTCGGTGACCGGCTGGGATCAAACTGGCAGAGCCAGGTGCAGCGCAGTGGCGGTACTCAGGCAGCGATCGAGGCGGTCGGTTTGCATGACGGATCATCGACCCATCTGGATGACCGGTTCACCCGTGGGCAGGTGCACATCGCCGCCGGCATGGTGGCGGTCCAGTTGAGAGTATCCACGCAGGACGGAATGACGCGATTGCGTGCACACGCCTATGCCGAGAAAAGATCGGTGGTCGCAGTCGCCGCCGATGTCGTGAGCCGGAGGCTGTCGTTCCGCGATCTCGACGACGATGCCGGCAAAGGCTCGGGGCGCTGACATGGCCGCGATGGAGCCGGGAGGACCCAAAGACATGACTGCAGCGCGCAATCGGCTGGCGATCACCGAGTTGACCGCCATGTTGACGACCGATTTCGATCTGCCCACGGTGCTGAGCACCATCGCCTTCGACGCATGCCGCGGGTACATGGCATTCTCGGCGGTGGTGGGGCTGCTCGATGACGGCGACGGTGAGGGAGACGCGGAGATCAGCGTGGTCGCCGAGGCGCTGCGGGAACCCACGGACACCGATCTCGCTTTCGTGGCCACGGGCCCGGCCTACGAGAGCGCACGCGACGGCGCGGTGACGATGATTCCGGACCTGTCTCAATCGCGCGATACGCGTTGGCCGGATTATCGGCAGGAGGCGCTGCGGGCCGGTATGCGCGGGATGCGGGCCTTTCCGGTGACGGCGCTGGGTGCGCGCATGGGGGCGCTGGTGGTGCACACCGACGATCCCTGGGGTACCGCCCGCCCCAATGACCTGGGCCAGACGTTGGCCAACCTCGCGGCCCTCGCCTTGTCCATCGCCCCGCAGCCCGACATCCGCCGGGGCACCACCGAACACCTGATCTCGTCGGTGCTGCAGGGTAGTGCCACCATCGCTTCGGCGATCGGCATCGTCGCCGAGGCCCTCGGCGGCACCATCGACGAGGGGCGGCTGACACTCAATCGCCTGGCTCGCGCCCACGGTGTGACGGTCGGTGCGCACGCCGCCGCCATTGTTGCCGCCTACGACCGCGCCCCCGGGGCTGACTTGGCCGCACATGATCTGTTGACCACGCCACCGCAACTCCGTCCGCCGACCAGCATCGCACCCCGACGGTCCTGAGCTGGGATTCTCGCCAACGGCTATTCTGGATGTTCGGACTGGGGAACCGTAGGGGGCTGCGATGAGCACATTTGAGGACGCGCGGGTAGCCGACGATATCCGGTCGGCGATGGCGGACCTGGCTGCCAGTTTCGCCGGCCACACCGAGCTGGAACCCGTTCTGGATGCCGTGGCCTGCCACGCCGTGCGGTTGATCCCCGAGGTCGACTTCGCCGACATCCTGCTCATCGACGGGGACGGTCATCGTTCGTTGGCGCCGACATCGCCGATCACCGTGAAGCTCGACACGATCCAGGTCGAACTGGGACAGGGGCCCTGCCTGGAAGCCATCACCAACGAGCCGCTGGTGCACAGCGCCGACTTCGGCAACGAGTCACGATGGCCCGAATTCAGCTTGGCCGCAATGGATCACGGCATACGAAGCATGATGTCATTTCACCTGTACACCCACCCGGACAAAACTCGCGGCGCGATCACCGGCCGGGGAGCGCTGAATCTCTTCAGCCGCAACGTCGGGCCCTTCAGCCCGGCCGATCAGGCCGTCGGGGCGATGTTGGCCACTCACGCCGCGACCGCGCTGATCGCCGCGAACCGCCAGGTGCAGTTCGAATCCGCACTGCACAGCCGCGATGTGCTCGGCCAAGCCAAGGGCATCTTGATGGAACGCTTCAAGATCGACGCGGTGCGGGCCTTCGACCTGATGGTGAAGTTGTCCCAGGACACCAACACGCCGGTGCGCATCATCGCCCAGCGCATCGTCGATAATCCCTGACCGCGAAGCTGGGCGGTATCAGAGGATGGGGCGACCGCCGGTGACCGCCACCCGTGCCCCCGAGATGTAGCTACCCTCGTCGGAGGCCAGCAGCACGTACACCGGAGCCAGTTCGACAGGTTGCCCGGCGCGCCCCAGCGGAGTGTTCTCGCCGAACTTCGCCACCTTCTCGGGCGGCATGGTCGCCGGAATCAGCGGCGTCCAGATCGGGCCGGGCGCGACGCTGTTGACGCGGATTCCATCCGGCCCGAGTAGTTGCGCCAAGCTGGCGCTGAAATTGGCGATCGCCGCCTTTGTCGCGGCGTAGGGCGCCAGCGTCGGATTGGGCGAATCGGAGTTCACCGAGGAACTCGCGATGATCGAGGAGCCCGCCGGCATGTGCGGGGCGGCGGCCTTGGCGAGGTAGAAGAAGGCGCCGATGTTGAGCTTGAACGTGTAGTCCCACTCTTCGTCGCTGATCTCCTGAAGGTTGTCGTGCGTCATCTGATATGCCGCATTGATCACCAGCACATCGAGTCCGCCCCATTCCTGAACGACGGTGTCGATCACCGCACGGCAATGCCCAGGGTCGGACAGATCGCCGGCAATCGAAATGGCGCGTTGGCCGGCATTCTCGATGTGCTGATGCACCTGTTTGGCATCGTCGTGTTCGTTGAGGTACGCGATGGCGACGTCGGCACCCTCGCGCGCAAAGGCGATCGCCGCAGCGCGGCCGATGCCGCTGTCGCCGCCGGTGATCAGCGTGCGTTTGCCGGTCAGCCTCCGCGAGCCTCGGTAGCTGTCCTCGCCGCAATCCGGCACGGGCGACATTTCTGACTGAATGCCGGGCGGAACCTGTTGCTGTTCAGGGAATCCCATCTTGACTCTCTTCCTGGCCGGGTCAGGCCGTGTTCGTGTTTAGGGTGGTCGACACCCCTGTCGCCGGGATGGGCCCGGGGCCTCCCGGTGGGGGAAACAACGTTCCCCACTTTTGTTCGGCCACCCGGGAGGCGGGGTCTGGATCCGTGCTGTCGTGGCCGCCGGCGGCGACGACCAAGCCCCTGGCCAGTGCGAAAGTCGAAAGGCCGGCAGCGCGTCCCGCAGCGACCAGTTCGGCAATCGCCTGCTCGGGTGAGCACCGGCGCAGACCGATCAGAATGCCCTCGGCGAGATGCAGCGTGCGTGCCCGGGCCAAGGAATCGTCAACACCGGAAAAAGCGCTTTCTGGTCCCAGTTCATATCGCATCTGTTTTGCACCTCCTGTTGGCAGTCTGTGTAGGCCTGATTACCCACTCTGATTCGTGTTACGCAATGGCACGGCGGCCATCAAACGAACTGATCACCTCGTGCCGGCGCGGGGCAGGTTTGGCCACACTGTTGAGGGGAAACAAACAGATATGCCCTCACTCTGGCTCGATGGACGCAACGAACAGTCCCGCGGTACACCCGGTGTCCCCGAGGAACTCACCTATGACGTAGTGGTCGTCGGGGCCGGCCTGACCGGTCTGACGACGGCGGTGTTGCTGGCCCGTGCAGGTAAACGCGTCATCGTCGTGGAGGCGCGTCACGCGGGCGCAGGAACAACGGGCAACACCACCGGCAAGGTCAGCCTCCTGCAGGGCAGCAAGTTGTCCCGGATCGCCGCAAAACACGGGAGCGACCTGCTGCGAGCCTATGTCGCGGGCAATGCCGAGGGGCGTGACTGGCTGCTTCGTTATTGCGAGAGTCACGGCCTGTCGGTCCAGTTCGAGGACGCGTACAGCTATGCACAGGCTGCTGGAGGCCTCGAGGACGCCCGGGCCGAACTGGCCGCCGGCAGGCAGGCCGGGCTCGACGTGCGATGGGAAGCCGACGCCGACGTCCCGTTCCCCTACTGCGGCGGGGTCCGGCTGCCGGATCAGGCGCAGATCGACCCGGTGCCGCTGCTGGGCAGCCTGGTTACCGAGCTCGAGTTACATGGCGGCGTACTGCAATCCGGTGCCCGTGTGGAGTCGGTGTCGGGTCACGGGCCGCTGCGGATACACGTACGCGTCAACGCTGGCGGGGCCACCCAAAAGGTGGTCATCCGCGCGAGCCAGTGCGTGTTGGCGACGGGTGTCCCGATCCTTGATCGGGGCGCGTTCTTCGCGCGTCTCACCCCGAAACGCTCGTACTGCCTGGCCTTTGACGTTCCCGGCGATATCACCCGCCCGATGTTTCTCGCCATCGATGACCCGACCCGTTCGGTGCGCTACGCGCCCCATGGGAGCGGGGAGAAACTCATCGTCGGGGGCGCCGGTCATACCGTCGGGCGCGCTCCATCGGCCGCTCAGTCGGTGGAGGAGTTGGCGCAGTGGGCCGTCCTGCACTACCCCGGCGCCGTACAGACCCACTTCTGGTCGGCCCAGGACTACTCGCCGATCGACGAGCTGCCCTATGTCGGTCCCATCCTGCCCGGATCCGATTCCATCTTCGTCGCAACGGGATTCGACAAGTGGGGAATGACCAATGGCGTGGCCGCCGCGCTCGCGCTCTCGGGACGGATCCTCGGCGGGCGAATGGAGTGGGCTACCGCGTTCGCCAGCTGGAGTCGCCACGAGTTGAGTGGACTGACAACCGCCATGACGATCAATGCCGAGGTCGGCGTCAACATGGCCAAAGGCTGGCTGACACCGAGCACCGTCCGTGACGCTCATCCCGGCGAGGGTGACGGCGTGGTGGCCGGCCCGCCCTGGCACCTGCGGGCGGTCAGCAGACCGGACGGATCCGAGGAGGAGTCGGTGTCACCGGTCTGTCCGCACCTCGGGGGGATCGTGTCATGGAACGACGCCGACCACGCATGGGAATGCCCCCTGCACGGGTCGCGCTTCGCGGCGGATGGCGAACTTCTCGAAGGCCCGGCCACCCGCGGCCTTTCCCGGTAGATGCTCGACGAACTTTCGCGCTGTGCCGACCGTGTGACAGTGCGGCTACCCCGAGCGACAAGTGTTCCTGGAGCAGGAGGGTGGGGTCAGTGACCCAGCAGCCGGACGAGACAGAAAGTTCCTTGACTGTCACACATGACAGTCGGGCCCCCCGTAAGGCAGGTCTGGACGTCGTGAGGTTTCGGCGATATGAATCGTGAACTGCTGCAGGAGTTGCTTACCGCGTACGGCCCCGTCGGTCAGGAAGACGCTGCACGAGAGGTATGTCGCCGGGAACTCGGGCCTATGGTCGACGATATGTGGGTGGACCCCGCGGGGAACCTGGTCGGGGTGCTGCGCGGAGGCGAGTCGTCACCGATCCGGGTGATGGCGCACCTCGACGAGCTGTCGATGATCGTCAAACGCGTTGAGCCCGATGGCTCGCTGCACGTCACCCAACTCGGGACGATGTATCCGGGGAACTTCGGGCTGGGCCCGGTGTCCATCCTGGGGGATTGCGAAACGCTATGTGGAGTGCTGACTTTGGGTTCGGAACACACCACCAAAGAGAGCCGACGCATCTGGGAGACGAAACCCGATAAGGGCGATCAGGCGATGGACTGGCTGCATGTGTATGTGTTCACCGGTCACACACTCGACGAGTTGACCGCGGCCGGGGTGCACCCCGGCACCCGGGTCTGCGTGCACCACAGCAAGCGCAACCTCGTCGAGTTCGGCGAGTACATCGGCGGCTACTTCATGGACGACCGGGCTCCAGCGGCGGCGTTGCTGCACGCGGTGCATTGGTTGGCCGAAGCAGACCGAAGTCTGGCCGGCGATCTGTATGTGGTGTTCACCTGCAATGAGGAGATCGGCGGGATCGGCGGATCATATGCGAGCCGGACTCTGCCCGGTGATCTCACGATCGCCCTCGAAGTCGGCCCGGCCGAAGACGAGTATGGGACCACCTGCTCCGGCGGGCCGATCGTCGCTTACAGTGACGCCGAGTGCGTGTACGACAAGACGGTCGCCGATGCGCTGATGACGGTCGCCGCCGAGCGTGGATGGACGCCGCAGGCGGCCGTGCTGGGCGCTTTCGAATCCGATTCCTCGCACGCGAAGGCCGGCGGGTTGTCGGCCCGTGCCGGTCTGCTGTGTATTCCGACGCTGAGCACCCACGGCTACGAGGTCATCACCCGCGACGGGATCGACGCGATGGCAGATGTCCTCGTCGGTTTTCTCGAGCGCTGGCCCGGCTAATTGCTGTGACTTGCGGCAGTGACCGGCTGGGCGCCGAATTCGAGGCCGAACTGGTTGAGTGTCAGCGGTAGTGGCCGCTCGGGCGACAGCGGCGCCGAGGATGTCAGCTCCAGGTGCAGCGAGGAGAACAGTTGCGCGATGAAGCTACTCGTCACGAACAGCACGAGATTCTGCCCCGGGCATTGCGCCGGCCCGGCACTGAACGGCACCAGCTGCGGGTAGCCCTCGGCACGGCCGTCGATCCAGATCTCGGGGACGAACTCATCGGCGAACGGCAGTTCTTCGGTGTCACGGTGAAAAGCCGGGACGCAGATCAGCACGCTGGCGCCCGCTTCGAATGTGGTCCCGTCGAAGGTGGTGTCGGCGGTGGTCTCCCGCAGCAGGGCCGGCGTGGTCGGCCACAGCCGCACGGATTCCTGCACGCAGGCCCGCAAGTACGGCCGCAACCGTGGCTGATCGGGTTCGGTCAGTTCGCAGCGGGATAGCTGTTGGGGGTGGGTGGCCAGCAGCGCCGCCGCTCGAATGGTGGCCATTCCTGCGGCGTCGAAGGCGAACAGCCAGTGGGGTAGCTGACCGATGGGGTCGAGGTCGCCGGTCACCGGTATCGCCGTCAACGCACCGAGAAGGCTCTCTGGATCGGCCGTCTCGGCGTACCGGTAGATCTGCTCCTCGAACCGGGCGCGCCGCCGTGCTTGCCGAGGTGCCGCGAATGACCAATTCGCGGCGCGTCGCAACCGCCACAGGTCATCGGTGATCTGGTCGTCGTCACGTGCCTGCCGGCCGAGGACGATGCGGCGCACGAGCTTCCACCATGACGTGGTGAAATCTGCGGAGGTGAGCCTGCCGCGGCGCACTGAGTCCGAGGCGAGGGTCGCGGCCTCTTCGGCGACCGCACCCGCGAACGACGCGGCGAGGTGGTGCAGCTCCTGGCCGGTGTCCAGCGCCGCCTCGTTGAGGGCCCGGCGGGGCGCACGCAGCGGTCCGCAACTGATGAGGACGGCGTGCGGCTGGAACTGCTCCAAAGCGCGGCGTTTCTCCCAGCTCGCCGGGTGGAAAGGAGTCGGGGAACCCTGAGTATCTGCCCGACGTCACCGGAATCGAGGGGAATGATGAAGCGCCTGCCGGGCAGCACCAGTTCCACCGCGCCCGAGCCGTACTCGCGGCGCAAAGAGTGCAGCCGCTGCACCGCCCGGCGGTCGGCCTGGCGCCGCTCGAGGAGGCCCACGGTCAACTTGCGCCGCGCGATGGGTCCGGCGGCCACCGAAGCGCCGGCCAGGTCCACGAGGGCGGTCACCGCTGACACACCGTTCACGCGGTGTGCAGTGTCGGGTCCGCCGCTCATGTCAGACCAGCGCGGCTTCATCGGGCGCATCCCGGCCTTCGCGGCTGCGCCGATAGGCCTGCTCGCGCAGCGTGGTGAGCCATTGGGGACCGAGTTCGACACCCGGAATGGTGTTGCGGGTGGGATCGAAGGACACGTCGTGATCGTCGTCGGTGGGGATCGTCGCGGACAGGGTCAGTGTGGCGAGGGGTTCGAAGGGGCCGGTCCCGTGCGCCTGCTGGATATCGAAAATGACTTCACTGTTGTCGATTTCGTCTTCGATGAGCTCGAGCGAAAGTCCGTCGGGCATCTTGGTCTGCAGTTCTGCCTTCAACCACCACCAGCCGTCGTGGTAACGCAGCGGCATCAGGGTGGACAGGGTGGTGTCCGTCCACGACCGTGTCGGTTGCAGACCGAAGCGCGCCAGGATTCCGGTGCCGGTCGACGCCATCAGCACATCCCACGGTGTCGCGGTGAGGGCGTGTGTCGGCATGCGCCATGCGAGGCCGATGAGGTCGGGCAGATCGCCCGGGATGCCGATGGCCTTCGAAACCCTGCCGAGCACCTCACTGGACTCGATCGGCAGGCCAGGGCCGGCCGGGGCCGTGCGCACGATACGCCCCGAGGCGAGGACACCGACAGGATGGAAGACACGGCGGTGTCGAACCTCCGCGCCGAGCTTCATGGGCCACGCGAGCAGGTCCGATGCCTTCATCACAGATCCCTTCGTCAACCGCTCATCTCAGATTGCCCGCGATGAAGGGCGTCAAACATCCGCTGGGCGAACGCAACGTCGGATGACGTTTCGGTATGCGGCTCAGTGGTAATTCCGCCCCTAACCGCGTGCACGTGAAGAGGAGGCGCGGTCCGTTTTTTTGTTTTCAGTCTTTTGTTTTCAGGAGTAGGCCATGCCCCCAGCACGCAAATCCGATCAATCCACCGCGAAAGCCGTCGGCCCGACCGGCAGCGCCGCGCAGCCGGATCCCGACTACCGCGCCCAGTCCGGTGAGTATCTGACCACCGCACAGGGGCTGCGGTTGCCCGACACCGACCATTCGCTGAAAGCAGGATCGCGCGGACCGACGCTGCTCGAAGACTTCCATCTGCGGGAGAAGATCACCCACTTCGACCACGAACGCATCCCCGAGCGCGTCGTGCATGCGCGAGGCGCGGCCGCCCACGGTGTATTCGAGTCCTACGGCACCGCGTCCTCGGTGACCAGGGCCGGCTTCCTGGGTAAGCGCGGCACCAAAACTGAAGTCTTCACCCGCTTCTCGACGGTTCTCGGCTCGCGGGGCTCGGCGGACACGGTGCGCGACACGCGTGGATTTGCCGTGAAGTTCTACACCGCCGAGGGTGTCTTCGACCTGGTCGGCAACAACATGCCGGTGTTCTTCATCCAGGACGGCATCAAGTTCCCGGACATCATCCATGCCGGAAAGCCGCATCCGGACCGCGAGATCCCGCAGGCCCAGTCGGCGCACGACACGTTCTGGGACTTTGTCTCGCTGCACACCGAGGCGACTCATCACGTCTTCTGGAATATGAGCGACCGCGGCATACCGCGCTCCTACCGGACGATGGAAGGGTTTGGCGTGCACACCTTCCGGCTGGTCAACGCGGACGGTAAGACCAGCTTGGCGAAATTCCATTGGAAGCCCGCCGCGGGTGTGCACTCGCTGGTCTGGGAGGAAGCCCAGATTGCGGCCGGGGTGGACCCGGACTTCCACCGTCGCGACATGGCCGACGGCATCGAGGCAGGCGCGTTTCTCGAATACGAACTCGGCATCCAGGTCATGCCGGACGACGGGACCGACAGTTTCGAGGGGATCGACCTGCTCGACCCGACCAAACTGGTGCCCGAGGAACTGGTTCCGGTGCAGGTCATCGGCAAGCTGACCTTGAACCGCAACCCCACCAACTACTTTGCCGAAACCGAGCAGGTCGCCTTTCATACCGGCAACCTGGTGCCCGGCATCGAGGTCACCAACGACCCGCTCATGCAGGCCCGGCTGTTCTCCTACCTGGACACCCAGTTGACCCGACTGGGCGGGCCGAATTTCACCCAGTTGCCGATCAACCGCCCGCATTGCCCGGTCAACGACATGTTGCGCGACGGCATGCATCAGACAGCGGTCCACACCGGCCTGGCCCCGTATCACCCGAACAGCATCGACAACGACGAACCGAAACCCGCCGATGTCGAGGACGGCGGCTACGTCCACACACCACGTGTCATCGAGGGCACAGCCGTCCGCGCCCAGCCTGTTTCGTTCGACGATCACTTCTCGCAGCCGGCCATGTTCTACCGCAGCCTCAGCCCGATCGAGCAGGCGCATGTGGTCGAGGCCTTCACGTTCGAGTTGGGGAAGGTCTACGAGCAGTCCATCAAGGAGCGTCAGCTCCAGGTGCTGGCCAATGTCGACGCCGACCTGTGCCAGCAGGTGGCGGCCGGGCTCGGGCTGCCCGCCCCGGCCGGCGAGCCCGTGCAGGACGTACCGCTGTCACCGGCCCTGTCGCAGATCGTGTCCGACCCGGGACCCATCGATGGCCGCAAGATCGGCATCATCGCCGATTCCGGGTCCGACCTCGCCGGGGTTGCGGCGCTGGTGAAGGCGATGTCCGGGTTGGGCGCCACGGCGCTCGTGGTGGCTCCGGTCGGCGGAGAACTCAAGGCACGCCGGCGCACAGTCGTCGTCGACCGCACCTTCGCCACGGCGCGCTCCATCGAATTCGACGCGGTGGTGGTGGCGGACGGCACGACTGCCGGTGCCGACATCAAGCTGGTGGTGTTGCTGCAAGAAGCATTCCGGCACTGCAAGGCACTCGGCGCGTGGGGCGACGGTGCGGCGGTCCTGAAGACCGCCCGGATCCCGGCGAAGGGCCCCGGCGTGGAAGTCGCGAAGGCCGCCGACAAGGCGTTCGTCGCCGCACTGGCCAATGCGCTGGGCGTGCATCGCGCTTGGGAGCGGGCACCGAAGGTGATGGCCTCCGCGGTGCCGCCGGTGAGCTGAGCACTGTTCACCGCGTGCGCAGCAGGGCCGAATAGCGTTGATAGTCTTCGCGCACCGTGATGCGGTCGGTGCCTACGGCGTGCACGTCGGTCCACAAGGTCACGAAGGTGCCCCGGTGCCGCCAGCGCAGTAGCGCCGCCAGCGGGGCCGGGCTGCGGACCTGGGAACGCTCATACCCGAGGTATGACGAGCCGGTCCTCGGGCTCACCACGAGCCCGAACACCGAGGGAGGACCGGGGTGGCCGTCCGGGTCGGTGGACAGTGCCAGGCGCACATCGGTGACAGTGCCCAACCGGCGACCGGCCGCATCGTGGACACTCAGCCCGAGCAGTTCACTCAACTGCATTCTTGCCTCCCGGGATGCGGCCGATGATCTGGTCGCGGAGCCAGTGTTCGACCCACAGGCCGCCGCGGGTGTCCGCGCCGGGCCGCAGGTGCACCGACGTGCCGATCCGGTCCACCAACTCCCAAGGCAGGTTCAGCAATTGCGCTCGCGGCTGCCGCCCGCCGAAGATGCGGGTGAACAGCACCCGCCCGGAGAGGATGGCCGTGACGGTCGGCGGTGTCCCGTCATAGAGGTGCCCATCCTCGAGCTCGAGGTCGTCGACGATCCCGACCGGTTCGCCGTCGGCGTCGATGAGTTGCCGGTCCAGCAGGTGCAATCGGGCATCGATCAGCTGGGTGTCCGCGGGCTGCGGGGCGTCGGGTAGGTCGTGCCCGTTCACGGCATTGTCGGCGTGGGTCATTGGCCGGCGCCCGTGACGATCATGAGAGGAATGGCGGCCAGCGAGGCCGCCAGGATGATGACGAGATAGACCGAGGCCAGCGCATTGGTGATGCGGCCGTTGACATGCTCGCCCATGTAGCCGGCATCATTGGCGACGATCAGGATGGGGAGGTAGGTCAGCGGCAGCGCAATCGCCGAGAACACCACGGAATACTCGGTGACCAGGATGGGGTCGATACCGGTGAAAAGCACAGCGCTGCAGACACAGAGCGCGACGAGCATCACGGTGTGGAACCGCGCGGCCTCGGCGGGCCGACGGAACTTGCCCCACGCCCAGCCGAAGTACTGCGCCAGGGTGTACCCCGAGGACAGCGTGGTTTCCAGCGCGGCTCCGAAGGTTGCTGCGACGATGCCGACGATGACGAACGCGAGCGCGAGTTTGCCTCCGGCCTCCACCACCGGCATGGTGATCTGCGACAGTGACGTCACGGTGATCTGAGCCGGCATCAGCACTATCGCCGCGCACGCCGCGATCGCGATGGACAGCAGACCACCCAAGGGGAAACCCACCAGGACATTGATTCGGGATTTGCCGAGATCCTTGACCGTCCAGCGCTCCTCGATGGCGCCGGAGGAGAAGAAGAACACCTCATACGGTGTCATCGCCGCACCGAACAGCGCGATCGCGAAGTACCAGTACGTCGCTGCCGACTCGGTGTCGGGGATGGCCGGCGTCAACGCCTGGTCGGAGAGATCGGCCCAGTTGGGTTGCAACAAGAACACGCAGACGGCGAAGACGATCAAGCCGAGGCCGAGCATCCCGGTGACGTTCTCCATCACCGTGAACTTCACCCGCCAGATCACCATCCAGATGGCGGCGGCGGCGACCGGAATCCACAGCAGCGGACCGACGTCGGTCGCCAACTGCAACGCCAATGCGACACCGCCGATTTCGGCGGTGACGGTCATCAGGTTGATGAAGAAGGATGCGCCGAGGTTGGCGGCGGCCACCCGCGGGCCGAGGCGTTCGCGGATGATCTCGAAGGTCGCGTGCCCGCTGACAGCCGCGACGCGACCGGCCATCTGGGCGTAGAGACAGATGCCGATGACGCCCACCGGAACCACCCAGGCCAGCGCGAGCCCGAAGCGCGACCCCACCACGGCGTTGGTCACCATGTCGCCGATGTCGAGGAACCCACCGATTGCGGTGAGCACCCCCAGGGCGACGGCGAACAGCTTCTTCATCAGCGGTAGTCGCGTTCCAGGGTGTCGGCGGCCCGGAGCAGCGCTGCCCGCAGGTCGGCGGTTTCGCCGTCACCCGTGGGCATCCGCACCGCCACGTTCGAGTCGTTGAGGGTGGCGATGACCTCGGTCATCGTCCGGATGAGCAGAGTCTGGCGGGCCAGATCGCGTGGATCTTCGGCTCGAAGGACGGCGATACCGTCGTAGCCCTTGACCACCTCATCGCGTGCGTCGGACAGTTGCACGCCGGTCAGTTGGGTGGTGGACCTTCCGCGTTGCCACAGATCGATCGCCAGCGCCCCGGACCGCGCGGCCGACGTGGCGTCTTCCATGGCACCGGCCAGTCGTCCCGGCATGCCATCACGATTGGCCGGACAGCTGGTGAGTACAACGACCAGAATCCCGACGATCACCGCGGGAAGCGTCGCGCGGCGGACCAGCCTGCGGGGCATCGTCAGCGCCGTTTCGTCGCGTTCGACATCACCGATCTCCTCGCGCGTGGGTCCCGATCACCCGATGAGACGGGCGGGCGTGGTTCAGCTGAGGTGCGGCGAGAGATTACCCCGTGGAGCGGTGGACAAACATAGGGACAGCCGGGCTACGGCGCGAAGTCCTCGGGCAGCTCGATGTCCGCGATCGCGATGTTCTCCTCGAGGTGGGCCACCGATGAGGTGCCCGGGATCAGGAGGACGTTGGGCGCGACCGACAGCGTCCACGCCAGCACAATCTGGGCCGGCGTACAACCCAGCTCGGCCGCGGTCTGCCTGACGGCGGCATTGCCGAGCACCGGGTTGTCGGCGGTGAACCCAGAACCGAGCGGGAAGAACGGGACGAACGAGATCCCGTGCTCGGTACACAGGTCGAGCACAGGCTGCGATGAACGGTCGAGGAAATTGAAGGCGTTCTGCACGGTGACGATCTCGGTCCGGTCCAACGCGATGCGCAGGTGGTCGATCGAGACGCTGGACAGGCCGATGCCCGCGATGAGGCCCTCGTCGCGGGCGGCGATCATGGCGGTCAGCTGACGGTCGAACAGCTCGCGCTCGACCGCGCCGACGCTGCTGGGGTCACCGGAGTGGATGCGAAGGTTCACCGCGGCAAGCCGATCGGTACCCAGGGTCTGCAGGTTGGCTTCGATGTCGGCGCGCAACTCGTCGGGTTGCTGTGCGGCAATCCACTCGCCCCCGTCGTTGCGACGGGCACCGACCTTGCTGACCAGCGCCAGGTTCGCGGGGTAGGGGTGAAGGGCCTCGCGGATGAGCTCGTTGGACACCTTGGGCCCGTAGAACTGCGCGGTGTCGATATGGTCGACGCCCAGTTCCACGGCCCGCTTCAGCACGGCAATGGCCTGATCGTGATCGCGTGGCGGCCCGATGACGCCCGGGCCGGGCAGCTGCATGGCCCCGAATCCGACGCGGCTCACCGTGAACGGGCCTAGCGGGAAGGTTGTCGTCATTTTTCGAACTACCTCGCCTTCGTCGGAGTTATTCCCCGAGCCCGTTGCGGGGCTTGACGCCGACGATAGCCCGTCCTTCAGAAGATGCCGCTGTAGGCGTTCAGCGCCGGCTGCCCACCGAGGTGTGCGTAGAGCACTGTGGATGTGGGTCCGATCTGCCCGGACTGCACCAAGTCGATCAGTCCGGCCATGGACTTGCCTTCGTAGACCGGGTCGAGGATGACGCCTTCGAGTCGGCCGGTCAGGGTGATCGCATCGATCGTGGATTGCACCGGTATGCCATAGAGTTCGCCCGCCCAGCCCTCGAGAACGGTGATCTCGTCATCGCGGAGGTCGCGGCCGAGGCCGATGAGCTCGGCGGTGTTGCGGGCGATGCGTTCGACCTGGGCTCGGGTCTTCTCCAGGGTCGCCGAGGCGTCGATACCGATGATGCGCCGAGGCCGGTCCTGGCCGGCGAAACCCGCGATCATCCCGGCCTGGGTGGAGCCGGTCACGGTGCAGACCACGATCGTGTCGAAGAAGATTCCGAGGTCCTGTTCCTGTTGTTGCACTTCGTAGGCCCAATGGGCGAAGCCGAGTCCGCCCAACCGGTGATCGGAGGCGCCTGCGGGGATGGGGTAGGGCGTGCCGCCCGCACGTTTGACGTCCTCGATGGCGTTCTGCCAGCTGTCCTTGAAGCCGATGCCGAAGCCGGAGGGATCGAGTCGCACGTCTGCGCCCATGATGCGGGACAGCAGGATGTTGCCGACCTTGTCGTTGACGGAATCGGGCCAGTCGACCCACTTCTCCTGCACCAGAACGGCTTTCAGTCCCAGGCTGGCGGCGACGGCGGCCACCTGGCGAGTGTGGTTGGATTGCACGCCCCCGATCGAGACCAGGGTGTCGGCGCCCTGGTCGAGTGCCTCCGGGATCAGGTACTCCAGCTTTCGGGTCTTGTTGCCGCCGTAGGCCAGCCCAGCATTGACATCCTCGCGCTTGGCCCAGATCTCCGCGCCACCAAGGAACTGGCTCAGGCGCCGCAACGGATGGACGGGGCTCGGGCCGAACGTCAGCGGATAGCGCTGAAAATCTTCGATAGCCATGGGTATCTCCTCGGACGCTGGAACTGACCGCTGTGAAATGCAATATATCGCAGGGTGTCGACGACGGCAGCGGAGGGTTCACCGAGGCGCGCGTTCAGTCCTTGGCGACGTCGATTTCGGAGAACAGCACCCGGACACCTCCGGTGGAGACCCGCGCCATCTCGTCGAAGAAGGCGCCCGCTTCGGGTGTCGTCACCGCAGCGCTCGCAGCCGCATAGTCCGGGTAGTACATGTCGATCATGCGGTACGCGGGCGTAGGGCTCCCGTCTTCCTTGGCCCACACCTTGGATGTCTCGAAACGGATGTGGCCCGGAATTCTGCGGGCGGCCTCCAACTGGCCAGCGGGGTAGTCCCGTTCAAAGCTCTCTGGGTCTGTCGGATTGTCGTAGATCACGGTGATCTTGGTTTCCGGCACGGTGGCTCCTTGATGGTGATCAACGGTGGGGTGTCGCACTGAAACGTAGCCGATCACCGTCGAAAATGCCCGCCGAAGAGGGCATTTCGATCCGCCGATGTCGATAGCGCGGCCCGGTGGCGGTCGCGGTATCGACTCCATCGGGGGGCATTGCGTGCTGTGGTTAGCTGACGTGGTGTCTGATGCCGGTCGCACCACCGCAGAGTTGATCGTCGAATGCCTGGAGAACGAAGGGGTCACCCATGTGTTCGGCATCCCCGGCGAAGAGAACATCCTGCTCATCGAGGCGCTGTCGAGGTCATCGATCGAGTACGTCCTCACCCGCCATGAGCAGGGTGCGTCGTTCATGGCGGAGGTTTACGGTCGGTTGACCGGCAGGGCCGGGGTATGCTCGGCCACCCTGGGGCCCGGCGCGATCAACCTGCTGCTCGGCGTTGCCGATGCCACCACGAATTCGACTCCGGTGCTGGCGCTTTCCGCGCAGGTCGGAATGCGGCGCAGTTACAAGGAATCGCATCAGAGTGTGGATCTGGTGTCGATGTTCGCGCCCGTCACCAAGTGGTCGGCTCTGGTCGCCACGCCGGGTTCGGTACCGGAGATGGTCCGCAAGGCCTTCAAGCTCGCGCAGACCGAGCGTCCCGGCGCGGTGTACCTCGCGGTGCCCGAAGACGTCGAAGACGCGGCAGCGCCGGCAGACGCCACTGCACTGCGCATCAACGTGCCGCGCCCGGACGACCCGTCGGAGAAGCAGATTGCGCGGGCGGCGGAGATTCTGAACTCGGCGCGCAACCCGGTGCTGCTCGCCGGCCACGGTGCGGCCCGCGGCGGGGCTTCCGCGGCGGTGCGACGTTTCGCGGAGACACTCGGAATGCCGGTGGCCACCACGTTCCACGGCAAGGGTGTGATGCCCGATGACCATCCGTTGGCCCTCGGTGCGGTCGGTTTCATGCGCCACGACTACGTCAACTTCGGGTTCGACCAGGCCGATGTGATCGTCGCTGCCGGCTACGAACTGCAGGAATTCGATCCGGTCCGGATCAACCCACGTGGGGACACCAAGATCATTCACGTGCACCGGTTTCCGGCCGAAGTCGATGTCCATTACGACGTCGCGGTGGGGTTGCACGCCGACATCGGGCAGTGCCTGGACGCGCTGGCCGCCGCGGTCGACCGCGACGAGTGGTATTCGCCGGGGCAGGAACGCATCCGCGGCCTGCTGGCCGAGGAACTCGATCGTGGCCGCGCCGATGACAGCTTTCCGTTGACCCCCGCGCGCATCGTCGCCGACACCCGCGCCGCTTTGGCGCGCGAGGACATCGCGCTGGTGGACACCGGTGCCTTGAAGATGTGGATGGCGCGGCTCTATCCCACCTATGAGCCCAATACCTGCCTGATCTCCAACGGGCTCTCCACGATGGGATGGACGGTGCCCGGCGCGATCGCCGCCAAGATCGCGCGACCTTCGGCCAACATCCTCGTCGCGACCGGGGATGGCTCGTTCCTGATGAACTCCCAGGAAATCGAAACAGCGCTGCGCGTCGGCACCCCGATGGTGATCCTCATCTGGGTGGACGACGCCTACGGTTTGATCAGCTGGAAGATGGATCTGGAGATCGGGCACAACGTGGACACCCGCTTCGGCAACCCCGACTTCGTGGCCTATGCCGAGAGTTTCGGCGCCACGGGGTATCGCATCTGTTCGGCCGGCGAGTTGTTGCCGACCCTGCGGGAGGCGTTGTCGGCGGACACCGTCAGCGTCATCGCCTGTCCAGTGGACTACAGCGCGAACAGCGCCCTGATCGCCGCGCTGGGAGAACTCGACGAGTCCTGGTCGTGAATTCTGCCCGGCACGCACTTGCGATTCTGCTGCTGACCTGCTGATAGGGCGACAGGTTCACCCCGTTCGGGCGATGGTGCGGGGTATCGCTCTCGCGGTTGACTGCCAGGGGACCGAGTCGAAGGAGGCCCCGTGGCAGCGGACGTCAAGCACTACGCAATGTTCATCGACGGCAAGCAGGTGGATGCCGCCGAGGTCGATGAGATCTGCGATCCGGCCACCGAGGAGGTGGTCGCCACGATCGCGCGCGGAAGCGTCGAGCATGCCGATGCCGCGGTGGCGGCGGCGCGGGCGGCGTTCGAGTCCGGCTCCTGGTCCAGGATGGCGCCCGCCGATCGGTCCGCGGTGCTGGTGAAGATCGCCGACCGGCTGGGCCAGGAACTCGACGAGCTCGTCGAGCTGGAGATCCATGCCAACGGTGCCACCGTGCGTCAGGCCACGGGATTCCACATCGGCTACGCGCCGACACATTTCCTCTACTTCGCCGAGCTCGCGGCCACCTACCAGTGGGAACACCAGGTCGGTACCCAGGCGTATCCGACGATGTCCACCAACATCGTCCGCCATGAGCCGCTCGGTGTGTGTGCGGCCATCGTGCCGTGGAACTTCCCACTGCTGCTCGGCATCTGGAAGGTGGGCCCGGCGCTTGCCGCCGGCAACTCGGTGGTCATCAAGCCCGACGAGAAGACGCCCCTGACGTTGTTGCGCCTGTGCGAGATCGCCGCCGAGTGCGGTCTGCCCGACGGCGTCCTCAATCTCGTCACCGGTCCCGGCCCGACAGTGGGCGCCCGGCTGGCCGAGCATCCAGATGTCGACAAGGTGGCGTTCACCGGGTCGACGCCCGTCGGTCGGGAGATCATGCGGCTGGCCTCGGCGACGGTGAAGAAGGTGTCACTCGAACTGGGTGGCAAGGGCGCCCAGGTGCTGCTCGACGACGCCGATCTCGACGTCGCGATCGACGGTGCGCTGTTCGGATGCATGCTCTATTCCGGTCAGATCTGTGAGTCGGGAACACGACTACTGGTGCCCGACGACATGTACGACCTCGTCGTGGACCGGCTGGTGGATCGTGCGTCGGCGCTGAAGATCGGCGACACCACTGACTTCGACACCGATGTGGGTCCGGTGATCTCGGCACGCCAACGCGACCGGGTGCTCAGCTTCCTGGACGGCGCCCGCAGTGACGGGGCCAAGATCGTGCTCGGCGGCGGCGCCCCCCAGGGAGCAGCCTTCGAGAAGGGCTACTGGGTCGAGCCGACCATCGTGACCGAAGTGACCAACGACATGGAGATTGCGCGCGAGGAGATCTTCGGTCCGGTGCTGTGCGTGCTGCGCTACACCGATGAGGCCGACGCCGTCCGGCAGGCCAACGACTCGCAGTACGGGCTGAGCGCGGGCGTGTGGAGCACGGACTACGAACGCGCCGTGGAGATCGCGGACCAGTTGCGTGCCGGCACGGTCTGGATCAACAATTGGCACCAGATCGATCCGGCTCTGCCGTTCGGCGGCTACAAGCAGAGCGGCCTGGGGCGCGAGTTGGGCCGGCACGCACTCGACGACTACACCGAGACCAAGCATGTGCACATCGACCTGACCCAGAAGGTGGAACGCCACATCTTCGAGGCGTTGTTGTCCGAGCCGCCCCACTAGCACGCACCCGCGTTTTACGTTGCCAATGAGGGTATTTCGGGCCCTGTGCGGCCGGCACGCGGCCCTTGTAGGGCCTGCTGACGCGTCAATTTCGGCACCCCGTTCGGGGTAGCGACTTATCTCCTTCGGGGGCTGACGCCGACAGCCCCGCGGATGGTTGTCTGGGTCAGCGGGCACAACACGTCGGAACGTTTCGGCTCGTCGAGAGATTCGCGGTCCGCATCGGCGTGCGCCTCGTCAACGACCTACCACCATCGTGACCGATAGACACCGACATCGCACCTGGGAGCACACGTGGCAGCTGACCTTCACCGTCCGTTTGCATGCAGCGAGACCCAACGAGCCATCAGGCAGACATGCTGCTGAACGCGGGCCCGCTGGCCAAACCCGTGCGCGCGATCGGCGGGTTCTTCGGCATGACGCTGGATGTCTTCGTCGGGATCTTCACCACGCCGCTGGCCTGGCGCGAATACCTGGCCCAGTCGTGGTTCGTGGCGCGGGTCTCCGTTCTGCCTGCGGTGCTGATGATCATTCCCTATGCACTGATCAACACCTTCATCTTCAACATCCTGCTCAGCGAGTTCGGTGCCGCGGACTTCTCTGGGGCGGGTGCGGCGTTCTTCAATGTGAACCAGATCGGGCCCCTGGTAACAGTTCTCGTGACCGCGGGCGCGAGCGCCACCGCGATGTGCGCCGACCTCGGGGCACGCACCATCCGGGAGGAACTGGATGCTCAGCGGGTGATGGGCATCGACCCGATTCAGACACTGGTCATCCCGCGGGTATTGGCGGCCACGACGGTCTCGGTGGCGCTGATGGGATTGGTCGTGCTCGTCGGGATGGTGGCGTCGTTCATGTTCTGTGTCTTCGCGCTCGATGTCTCGGCGGGCGTCTTCGTCTCGGGTATGACGGTCGTGACCGGACTCAGTGACGTGATCGTGTCGCTGGTGAAGGCCTTCCTGTTCGGGCTGGGAGCCGGGTTGATCGCCTGCTACAAGGGCATCTCGGTCGGCGGCGGACCTGCCGGCGTCGGCAACGCCGTGAACGAGACGGTGGTCTTCGCGTTCATGGTGCTGTTCACCGTCAACATCGTCGTCACCGTCATCGGTGTTCAGTTCACCCTGAAATAGGTTGGGATAACACATGTCACACATCGCAACCAGCGGTCGGCCGGCGGGGCGGTACCCGAGGTTGGCCCGTACCCGGAGCCGAATCCTGGCGGAGTTGGACCAGATCGGGGCCCAGACGCGCTTCTACTTCCTGACACTCGCCCGGATTCCGGATGCGGTGATCAACTATCGCCCCGAACTGCTGCGCCTGATAGCGCAGATGGGGCTGGGATCCGGTGCGCTGGCGTCCATCGGCGGCACCGTGGTGATTGTCGGGTTCATGACGATGACGACCGGCGCGGTGGTGGCTGCCCAGGGTTACACCCAGTTCCAGTCGGTCGGTGTGGAGGCGTTCACCGGCTTTGCCTCGGCGTTCTTCATTCCCCGGCTGATCGTCCCGGGTACGGCGCAGGTCACGCTGACGGCCACCGTCGGCGCCGGTGCCACCGCCCAGATGGGCGCGATGCGCATCAACGAAGAGGTCGACGCGTTGGAGGTGATCGGCATCCGCACCATCACCTACCTCGCCGCGACCCGGGTGCTGGCCGGGACCATTGTGGTGATTCCTTTGTACGCAGTGGCATTGATGATGGGATTCGTCGCGGCGCGGTACGGCACGACCCTGATCTACGGTCAGGCCTCGGGCGTGTACGACCACTACTTCAACACGTTCCTCAACACCACCGATCTGGTGGTGTCATTCCTGCAGACGATCGTGATGATCGTCGTGGTGATGCTGGTGTGCACCTACTACGGCTACACCGCCAGTGGCGGACCGGCGGGCGTGGGGGAGGCCGTCGGTCGTGCCGTGCGCGCATCGATGGTCGTGGGAGCCGTGGTGCTGGTCGCGGTCACGCTGGCGGTATATGGGCAGTCCGGCAACTTTCACCTGGCTGGCTGACCTGTGGATGTAGTCGGCGGAAAACCCCGTATCGCCAATGCCTGGTGGTCACTCATCCTGTTTCTCGCGGTGATCGCGTTGGTGTTCGTCACCGTCACCTCGTTTCGCGGCACGTTCCGTTCGGTCGTGCCGGTGACGCTCAGCGCGGATCGCACCGGACTGGTCATGGAGACCGGTGCCAAGGTCAAGCTGCGTGGTGTCGATGTCGGTCGCGTCCGCCAGATCAGCAGCACCGGCGCCGGTGCCCGGTTGGCGCTGGACATCGACTCGGATCAGATCCGGCACATCCCGGCAAATGTCGAGGCGAGGATCGCCGTCACCACGATCTTCGGCGCCAAGTTCGTGGATCTGGTCTACCCGTCGAATCCCAGTGGACAGCAGTTGGCTGCCGGTGCCGCCCTGCGGTCGACAAACGTCACCACCGAGGTGAACACCGTCTTCGAGAACGTCGTCGATCTGCTGGACATGGTGGATCCGCTGAAACTGAACGCCGTCCTGACCGCGGTGGCCGACGCCGTGCGAGGCAGGGGCGAGAAGATCGGCGAGGCCACCACCGACCTCAACGAGGTGCTGACGGCGCTGAACTCCCGCAACGACGTGTTCCGGGAGGACATTCGGGCACTGAAGAATCTGGGAGACACCTACAGTGCCGCTACCGAGGACATCGTCTCCATCCTGGACGCGGTGAGCACCACCGGCGCCACCGTCGTCGACCACCAGGATGCGCTGGATACCCTGCTGCTCAACGCCGTTGGCGTATCGGAGGCCGGTACGAATCTGTTGGTCTCCAGTAAGGAAAACCTGGTCACCGCGATCAACAGCCTGGAACCGACCACCGAACTGTTGAACATGTACAGCCCTGCCTACGCATGCACACTCCAAGGCGCGCAATGGATCATCGACAACGGCGAAGGTGTGTTCGGCGGTGACGGCAGGACGTTCGTCGTGGATGTGGCGCTACTGCCCGGCAACGACCCGTACACCTTCCCGGAGAATCTTCCGGTCGTCGCCGCCAAGGGCGGGCCCGCAGGTCGGCCCGGATGCGGCTCCCTGCCGGATGCGACCAAGAACTTCCCGGTCCGCCAACTCATCACGAACACCGGATGGGGTACTGGACTGGATATCCGGCCCAACCCGGGCATCGGGCGGCCGTGCTATGCGAACTACCTGCCGGTGACCCGTGCCGTCCCCGAGCCGCCCAGCATCCGTCAGTGCCTGCCCGGCCCGGCGCCCGGGCCTCAGCCCTACCCGGGGGCACCGCCATACGGTGCCGCGCTGTACGGGCCGGGGGTGCCGCTATGGCCGGGGGTACCACCGGTGGGCCCCGCCACCGGATCACCCACTCCGGCGGGGCAGGGCGGTCCGCCGTGATGATCGTGAAATCACCAGGGAAAGGGGAAGCCTCATGACCGAGAACCTCAAAGGCATCATCATCCGCCTGGGTGTGTTCATGACGGTGTGTGCGCTTGCCTTGGCCGCGACCATGGTGGTTTTCGCGCAGTTCCGCTTCGGTGGCAGCGCCCACCTCTACAGCGCCGAGTTCAGCAACGTGTCCGGCTTGCGCGAGGGCAACATGGTGCGGGTCGCCGGCGTCGAGGTCGGCAAGGTCAAGAGCATCACCGTCAACCCCGATGCCACGGTGCGCGTCGAGTTCAGTGCCGATCGGGCCGCGGTTCTCACCGAGGGCACCCGCGCCGAGATCCGCTACGACGACCTCATCGGCGGCCGGTACATGGCACTGGTCGACGCCGCCGGCAGTGCCCAGGTGCTGAACCCCGGTCAGACGATCCCGTTGGCGCGCACGCAACCCGCGCTGGATCTGGATTCGGTGACCGGTGGGTTCCGTCCGCTCTTTCGCGCGTTGCAGCCCGATCAGATCAACGACCTGAGCGGACAGCTTCTGCACGCCATCCAGGGGGAGGGGCCCACCATCGCCTCGTTTCTGAATCAGGCAGCCGCGGTGACCAATACGCTCGCCGACCGCGACCTTCTCATCGGTGAGGTGATCGACAACCTCAACGTGGTGCTCGGAACGCTCGGCGGTCAGAGCGACCAACTCGACAAGGCGGTGACCAACGTGTCCGAACTCGTACACGGTCTGGCCGAACGCAAGACCGATATCGCCAACGCGGTCGCCCACACGAATGCGGCGACCGGATCGATCGCCGACCTGCTGGCGCAGACCCGCCAACCCATCCAGAAGGTGGTGACCGAGACCGACCGGGTGGCCGGGACGATCCTGGCGGATCAGGAGTACTTCGATCAACTGCTCAACACCTTGCCCGACAAGTACCGGATGCTGAACCGCCAAGGGATGTACGGGGACTACTTCGGCTTCTACTTCTGCGACGTGATTCTGAAGCTCAACGGTAAAGGCGGCCAACCGGTCTTCGTCAAGGCGGCCGGTCAGAGCACGGGGCGGTGCGCGCCCAAATGAGCGCGAATCGGCCCTTTTCGGAGCGGAACCCCTTGGTCCTCGGTGCGGTCGGCCTGCTGGCGGTCGTCGCGGTGGTCGCGGCGGCGCTGGGTAATCAGATGCTGCCGTTCGTCAATCAGAACAAGAACTACTCGGCGTATTTCGAGGACGCCGGCGGCCTGTACACCGGCGCGATGGTGCAGGTTTCGGGCTACCCGGTGGGCAAGGTGTCCTCGATCGAACTGGAGGGACCCGGCGTGCTGGTCACCTTCGACGTGCCCGACGACATTCACATGGGTGACCGGAGCGAGGCGGCGATCAGGACCAAGGGCCTGCTGGGTACCAAGCAGCTCGACGTGGTACCCCACGGCGACGGCGAGCTGACCGAACCGATCCCGATGGACCGGACGACATCGCCCTATCAGCTTCCCGAAGCGCTGGGTGAGTTGGCCACCACGATCAGCGGGCTGGACACCCATCAGCTCTCAGACTCGTTGGCCACACTGGCAGAGACCTTCGCCGATACGCCGCCACACTTGCGCGACGCCGTCAAAGGCGTTGCACGCTTTGCCGATACGCTGAACAACCGCGACGATCAGTTGCGCAATCTGCTCGACAATGCGGCCAAGGCCACCGGGGTGCTCGCCCAGCGCACGGACCGGATCGTCGGCTTGATCCGCGACACCAACGCGCTGTTGGCGCAGTTGCAGACCCAAAGTGCGGCCCTCGACCAACTGGCCGGCAACATATCTTCGGTAGCAACGCAACTGAAGGCGTTCATCGCCGAGAATCGCCGGCAGCTGAAACCCGCCCTGGACAAACTCAACGGGGTGCTCGCGATCGTCGACAACCGCAAGGACCGTGTCCGGGAAGCGATCAAGGGACTCAGCACCTACGCGATGGCGCTCGGGGAGACCGTCGGATCCGGCCCCTTCTTCAAGGCCTACGTCGCCAACCTCCTTCCGGGGCAGTTCGTGCAGCCGTTCGTCGATGCTGCCTTCTCCGACCTCGGCCTGGACCCGTCGACGCTGCGGCCCTCACAGCTCTCCGATCCGCAGATCGGCCAGCCCGGTACCCCGGCGTTGCCGGTACCGTTCCCGCGGACCGGGCAGGGTGGCGAGCCTCGAATGAACCTGCCGGATGCCATCACCGGGAATCCTGGCGATCCGGGCTGCGGACCTCCGGGGCTGCCGCTGCCCGGCCCCACCGGCTGCTACCCCTACCGGGAGCCGCCGCCGGCCCCGGCGCCGGGAGGCCCGCCGCCCGGGCCACCGGCACTACCACCCACACCGCATGGAGGACAACCGTGATCAAGGCGATGCGCAGCCCGCGGGCCATGCTGGCGGTCGTCCTGGTTGCGGTGCTCGCCGCGGGGACGCTGGTCGCGGTGAAGCTCGACGACCACATCAACAGGATGTCGATCATCGCGTACTTCGACAACAGCACCGGGCTGTTCGTCGGCGACGATGTCCGCATCCGGGGGGTGACGGTCGGCAAGGTCGACTCGATCGAACCCGAGGCGCAGCGCGCCAAGATCACCTTCTGGATCGACCGCGCGTTCAACGTGCCTGCCGACGCGAAGGCCGTGATCCTGTCCCCACAACTGGTGACCGGGCGCGCAATCCAGTTGACACCGCCCTATTCCGGCGGTCCGGCGATGACCGGAGGGGCCGTCATCCCGCAGGACCGGACCGCGGTTCCGGTGGAATGGGACGATGTCAGGGCCCAGCTGGAACGGCTCACCGACATGCTGCAGCCCACCGAACCCGGTGGCGTCAGCACCCTCGGCGCGGTCATCAACACCGCCGCCGACAACCTGCGAGGTCAGGGTGAGACCATCCGGCACAGCGTCATCACACTGTCGCAGACGATGTCCGCGCTCGGTGACCACAGCAAGGACATCTTCGGAACGGTGCGCAATCTGGCGACGCTCGTCACCGCCCTGCGCGACAGCAGCGACCTGCTCAGTCAGCTGAACGTCAATCTGTCCCAGGTGTCCGGGCTGCTCGCCGACAACCCGCACGAGGTCGGCCAGGCCGTGCAGGACCTGAACGCGGTTGTCGGCGACGTCCAGACGTTCGTCTCGGAGAACCGCGAACCGATCGGCACCGCATCGGACAGACTGGCCTCGATCTCGGCTGCGGTGGTGGGCAGCCTCGGCGATCTCGAACAGACGCTGCACGTACTGCCCACGGTCATGGCGAACTTCAACAACATCTACGAGCCCGCCAACGGTTCGCTGACCGGCGCACTGATGGTCGGCAACTTCGCCAACCCCGTGTCGTTCCTGTGCGGCGCGATCGAGGCGGCTTCCCGCCTGGGCGCCGAGCAGGCGTCCAAACTGTGCGCCCAGTATCTTGCGCCGATCGTGAAGAACCGCCAGTACAACTTTCTCCCGTTCGGCGAGAACCTGTTGGTCGGCACCCAGGCGCGGCCCAACGAGGTCACCTACAGCGAGGAGCGGATGCGCCCGGACTTTGTGCCGCCGGGGCCGGCTCCGGCGGTGGCCACCGACCCGGCCGCCGGCCTGCCCGGCATGATGACACCGCCCGGAGGTGGCTCATGACGCCCCGCCGGTGGCGCCGACTGGCCTCGGGTGTGCTTGTCTGCGTCGCCGTGCTGTCGGGCTGTGGCTGGCGCGGTGTCAACTCCCTGCCGCTTCCCGGCACGGAGGGCGACGGCCCCGGCGCGTACAGCATTCAAGCCCAGATGCCCGATGTCCGTAACATTCAGCCGAATTCGCGCGTGCGGGTGGCCGATGTGACCGTTGGCCACGTATCGAAGATCGAGCTGCAGGGCGGCCACGCGCTGGTGACCATGCGGCTCAACGGTGACGTGCAGTTGCCGGCCAACGCCACCGTCAAGATCGGTATGACGACCATCTTCGGTTCGCTGCACATCGAATTGGCGGAACCGGCTGATCGGCCGGCCGAGGGCCGACTGCGCGACGGCTCGTTGATTCCGCTGTCTCGTGCCGGTGCGTATCCGACTCCCGAACAGACCCTGGCTGCGCTGTCGTTGGTGCTCAACGGCGGTGGTCTCGGCCAGGCCGGTGACATCACCGAAGCCCTCAGCACCGCCTTCGACGGACGAGAAGAGGATCTGCGCAGCCTGATTCAGCAGTCGAGCCGTTTCGCCGAGAACCTCAACGACCAGAGCGGTGACATCATTGCCGCGACGGAGAGCTTGAACAGCCTGGCCGGCAAGTTCGCGGCGCAGGAACCCGTACTGGACCGTGCCGTCCGGACGCTCCCGGACGCGTTGGCGGTTCTCAACGATCAACGGGACAACCTGGTGCGGGCAGCAGATCAACTCGGCCGGTTCAGCGCGCTGACCACCGACACGATCAACCAGAGCAAGGAGAATCTGGTCAAGGAGTTGCAGCATCTCGGGCCGGTGCTGGAGTCGCTGGCCAATGCCGGTCCCAGCCTGACCCGGTCGTTGGGGCTGTTGCCGACCTACCCCTTCCCCAATGCGGATATCGACAAATGGCAGCGCGGCGACTACGCGAACCTGACCGCGGTGATCGATCTGACCTTGAGCCGTATCGACGCCGGGTTCTTCACCGGCACCCGCTGGGAGTGTGACTTGACCGAGTTGGAGCTGCAGTGGGGTCGCACCATCGGGCAGTTCCCGAGTCCCTGCCTGACAGGCGGCCCGAACGGTCCCGGCAACCCACTCACCGCCCCCTACCGATTCGACCAGGGGCGTTGACATGCACCTGAACAGGCAAACGCGGATCCAGCTGGCGATCTTCGCGGTGATCGCCCTGGTGGCGCTCACGCTGATGGGCGTCAACTACATGAAACTGCCCGTCAAACTTTTTGGCATCGGCCACTATTCGGTGACGGTGCAGCTACCGGCAACAGGCGGACTCTACGCCAGCAGCAATGTCACCTATCGTGGCACCGAAGTGGGACGGGTGGACGCCGTGCGGCTCACCGGCAGCGGTGTCGTCGCAGAGCTGACGCTGAATTCCGACATCCCCATTCCCAGTGATCTGCGGGCGGAGGTGCATTCCCAGTCGGCGATCGGGGAGCAGTACGTGGAACTGTTGCCGCGCAGCGGTTCGGCACCGCCGCTCAAGGATGGCGATGTGATCGCCCTGGCCGATACGTCGGTACCGCAGAACATCAATGACGTCCTCGACGCGGTGAAGACAGGACTGGAAGCGGTCCCGCGGGACAACCTCAAGACGGTCATCGACGAGTCCTACACGGCGGTGGGCGGGCTGGGTCCGGAACTGACCAGGATCGTGTCCGGCGCGATCGCATTGTCGAATGACGCCAGGGACAACCTCGATCCCATGCTGGCCCTGATCGACAATGCGAAGCCGGTCCTGGATTCCCAGACCGCGACCTCGGATGCGATCCAAGGCTGGGCTTCTCACGTCGCCACGGTGACACGCGAACTGCAGGAACATGATCGGGACGTCGCCGGTGTCATCGACAAGGGCGGCCCGGCGCTGAACGAGGTCCGCCAACTGGTCGAGCGCGTGCAACCCACGCTGCCGGTGGTGATGGCCAACCTGGCCAGTGTCGGGCAGGTGGGGCTGACCTATCACGACAGTCTGGAACAGATTCTGGTGCTGCTGCCGCAGCTCGTCGCCGTCGAACAGGGATCGTTGGCGGCCAACGTCCACACCAATCAGGACTACAAGGGCGCCTACCTGAGCTTCAACCTGAATCTGAACCTGCCGCCGCCCTGCACGACCGGCTATCTGCCGACTCAGCAGGCGCGCACCGCCGTACTCGTGGACTACCCGGACCGGGCTCCCGGTGACCTGTATTGCCGTGTCCCGCAGGACTCTCCGTTCAACGTTCGTGGCGTGCGCAATACTCCGTGCGTCACGCGGCCGGGTAAGCGGGCGGCCACCGTGCGTGAATGCGAGAGCGATGCCGAGTTCGTGCCACTCAACGACGGCTTCAACTGGAAAGGAGACCCCAACGCCACCGGCACCGGCCAGGCCGTCCCGCAGTTGCCACCTCCTCCGGCGACGCCTCCACCGATCGCGGTCGCGTACTACGACCCGTCGACCGGCGCCTACGTCGGACCGGACGGCAAGCACTACACACAGTCCGACCTTGCCCAGAGCGCACCGCAGGATTCGACCTGGGAGACGCTCCTGCTGCCACCGGGCAGGTGAGGGAGGTCGTCGGCAAGGACTGCGGGTCAGGGCCGAACGGGTTGCCTACCGGGCAGCCCGCCGTCGGCGAGCATCGCCCGCAGTGCCTTCTTGTCGAACTTGCCGACGCTGGTCTTGGGTACCTCGGCGATGTAGGCATACTCGTCCGGCAGTTGCCATTTGGCGAACTGATCCTGGAGGTGGGCGTTGAGCGCCTCGGGGGTGATGGATTCCGCGGTGTCGAGGACGACGCAGGGCAGCGGCCGCTCCGTCCAGTGTTCGTCGGGTTTGGCAATCACCGCCGCCTCGACGACCGCCGGATGGGACATCAGGGCGTTCTCCATCTCGATCGAGGAGATCCATTCACCGCCGGACTTGATGACATCCTTGACCCGGTCGGTGATCTGGAGATAGCCGAGGGGATCGATGGTGGCGACATCGCCGGTGCGCAGCCAGCCGTCGCGGAAGGCCTCCGCACTGGCCGCCTCGTCGCGGTAGTAACCCGACGCGATCCACGGTCCGCACAGTTCCAGCTCGCCGGCGTGCTCGCCATCCCACGGCAGCTCCGCGCCGTCCGGGTCCACGATGCGCACTTCGACCAGCGGGGAGATGCGGCCGGTCTTGGATCGGTACCGCCAGAACTCGTCACCCTCGGTGCCGGCCGGGGCCTCGGCGATGGCGACGAGCGGACTGGTTTCGGTCATGCCGAACCCCTGCACGAGAGGGGTACCGAAGGTCTCCTCGAATCGCTGCATCAGCGCCAACGGCACCGCGGCACCGCCGCAGGTGACACGCCGCAGGGATGCCAGCGCCTCGGGAGCAGACCCCGACTTGCGCAGGATGTCATTCCAGATGGTGGGGACGGCCGCGGCGAACGTGACCTTCTCGGCGGCGATCAGGCGAACCAATGGCTCGGCCTGAAGGAATCTCCCGGGCATGATCAGCGCGGCGCCCAGCAGCCCGCACGTATACGGCAAACCCCACGCATTGGCGTGGAACATGGGAACGACGGGCAGCACCCGGTCGCCGGACCGGACATCGAGAGTGTCGTTCAGGCACTCTGCCATGGCATGCAGCACCGTCGAACGATGACCGTAGAGCACGCCTTTCGGATTACCGGTGGTTCCGCTGGTGTAGCACAGGCTGGCCGCGGCGGATCCGTCGATGGCGGGATAGTCGTAATGCTCGGGCTCATCGGCGATCAGCGCCTCATAGGCCAGCGGATCGGGTAGCGTGTGCCCGCGCCCGGCATGGCCGATCACGACGAAATGCTCGATCGCCGGGATCCTGGACAGGATCCGCTCGACCTGCGGTACCAGGGTCTCATCGACGATGAGCACGCGATCTTCGGCATGGTTGATGATGTAGACGAGCTGGTCGTCGGTGAGCCGGATGTTGAGGGTGTGCAGCACCGCGCCCATGCAGGGCACCGCCAGATAGATCTCCAAGTGCTGCTGGGTGTTCCATGCGAAGGTGGCTACCCGGTCGCCGTCCCGGATGCCGAGGCGGTACAGCGCATTGGCCAGCTTGTCGGCCCGGCGCACCACGTCGCCGTAGGTACTGCGGCTGACGGTGCCCTCGCCGTCGATCAGCGTGACGACCTCGACGTGTGCATTCAAGGTGCGCATCCGGCGCATCACGTGCTGGAGGGTGATCTCGAAGTCGTTCTGTACCAGTGATTCGACCATGAGTTCTCCCTGTTGCGAGCCTGCCCGTGCGATCACGCACCGTTGAACCTGTCCCGGTCAACGCTAGGAACACCGGGTGTACCCCACGATCTCCCGTTGGCGGGATGCACATAGGCCGAACGGGTCTGCGCGCCGGGAGATCTGCCGGGCTGCTGACCCGGGTGCCCCATTCGGGGTATGGCGTTCCACCTTGCGGCGGCTGTCGCCGATGGCATGGGTGACGAACGCTCGTGGGATGCAGTCAGGAGTCGTGGGGTATCAGGAGTCTTGGAGGGAAGGGGGCTGTGACCGACATGGGTCCGGCGCGGCAGGACGTACTCGAACTCGTCGTTGCCCAGCGCGCCGATCTGGCCGACGGCGTGGTGGGACTGGTCTTGGAGGATCCGGCCGGCGGACCGCTGCCGGAGTGGAGTGCGGGCGCACATGTCGATCTTGAGCTGACCGACGTGCTGGTGCGGCAGTATTCGCTGTGCTCAAGTCCGGGCGACCGCCACCGGTGGGGGGTCGCGGTGCTGTTGGAGCGCGACGGTCGCGGCGGTTCCCAGCACGTGCATCGCCACCTCGGTCAGGGCAGCCGCGTCCGGGTGGGTGGTCCGCGTAACCATTTCCCGCTGCAGCGCGCCCGTCGATACCAGTTCATCGCCGGTGGCATCGGTATCACGCCGATCATGCCGATGATCGAACGGGCCGAATCAGACGGCGCTGACTGGCACTTGTTGTACGGCGGCCGGCAGCGATCGTCGATGGCGTTCGCCGATGTGCTGGCCGGCTACGGTGACCGCGTCACCTTCTGGCCCCAGGACGAACTCGGAATGCTGGATCTGGACAGCTTTCTCGGGGAAAGCCGCGACGACACCCTGGTGTATTGCTGCGGTCCCGAAGGTCTGCTCGGCGCCGTCGAACAGGCCTGCTCGCATTGGCCTGCCTCCGCGCTGCACATCGAACGCTTCTCGGCCAAGCCGGCCGCGCTCACACCATCGGCGGGAGCGCTGGACACCTTCGACGTGGTATGCCGCAAATCCGGGATCACGGTCACCATCGGCCAGGGCCAGTCGATCCTGGAGAGGTTGCGGGAGAACGGTATCAACATGATCGCGTCCTGCATGGAAGGCATCTGTGGCACGTGCGAGACCCCGGTGCTGGAGGGCACACCCGATCACCGGGATTCGGTGTTGAGCGCCGACGAGCAGGCCGAGAACGATTACATGATGATCTGCGTGTCACGATCGCTCTCGCCGATTTTGGTGCTCGACGTATGACGGCGGTAGGGCGCACCCGGGGGAGCAGGGGCGATCTCGGGATCCGGGGTAGGCACCCCCAACGAGGGATACGCCTGCCCCATGCGCCGGATCGTCAAGAGTTTGCGCTGGTGGCACCGTTCTCATCATGACGAGCACCGCCCAGCACCCGGTCATCACCGACCCCGCCCTCGACCTGTCCGCCCGGTCGTTCTGGGGCCGCACCTTCGAGGAGCGCGAGAAGGCGTTCGCGCACTTCCGCACCGAGAATCCCGTGCCCTACCACCGTGCGTTCGAATCCACGCTCTTGCCGCCCGACGAGGACACCCCAGGGTTCTGGTCGGTGACCCGGCACGAGGACTGCCGTTTCGTGTCACGCAACCCCAAGCTCTTCTGCTCGGGCAAGGGTGTGTTGATGGAGGACATGCCCGAAATCGTCATCACCGCAACGGCTTCATTCCTGGTGATGGACGGTGAAGACCACCGCAAGATGCGCGGAATCGTCGATCAGGCGTTCACTCCGCGCAACGTCCGCAAGATCTCCGAATGGATCGCCCAGCATGCACGTGAGCGGCTCGACGAGATCATCGAACACGGCGAGGGCAACTTCTCCGAGGACTACGCCAAGTATGTGCCCGGCCGCATCTTTGCCCACTTTTTCGGTCTGGACCGAGACAGCGAAGAACAGCACATCGTCATGGAGGCCGCCGAGCGGATGCTGGCCTGGGACGACCCCCGCATGTCGCTCGGCCGCGACGCACTCACGACGCATGCCGAAGAAGCCGAACGCATCCAGGACGTGGCGCTGGCCCAGGCCGAGAAACGGCGCAAGGACCCCAAGGACGATCTGATGACTTGGGTCGTCAACGCAGAGTTCGAGGGAAAGACCCTCGACGAGTGGGAGATCGCCGCGTTCTTCTCGCTGCTGGGCTCGGCGGCCAACGACACCACCCGGCATTCGATCGCGCACGCGGTTCGGCTGCTGTCGGACAACCCCGACCAGCGGGCCCTGCTCCTGGAGGACATCCCGGGCCGCGTCGGGGGAGCCGTAGAGGAGATCGTCCGGCACTCCAGTCCGGTGATGCACTTTCGCCGCACCGCCACCGAGGATGTGGTGATCGGCGACACCGAGGTCAAGGCGGGCGAGCACGTCGTGCTGTGGTACTGCTCGGGCAACCGGGATCCCGAGAAGTTCGATGACCCAGCCAGGTTCGACATTCTGCGTACTCCCAACGACCACTTGGGATTCGGCGCCGGGGGACCGCACTTCTGCCTGGGTAACGCGATGGCGCGTCAGATGCTCAGGTCGGTGCTCACCGAGATCTACACCCGCATTCCCGACATCACAGTGGTCGGGGAGCCCGACTTTCAGGTCAACAACTTCATCCACGGGGTGCACGCGCTGCCGGTGAGCTGGACACCGACCGCGCGCTGACCGTCCGTATCCACATCGAAACACCCACCCTCGGAGAGGAACCCATGTCCTACTACAGCAGTGCCGAAGAGATCTACACCTACCTCGGCGGCGTCTTTCGGGCCGCCAACAACACCGAAGTCGGCCCCAAACTCAAGGGCGCCGATATCGATCTGCAGGTGTACTACACCGATCCGGACGCCTCGATGACGGTGCGTCTGCGTGAACCGGCCATCGAGGTTTTCGACGGCGCCGACAACGAAGAAGCCGACGTGAAGCTCTACATGACGGCCGATATCGGTGACAAGTTCTGGCGCGGTGAATACAACCTCGGTGTGGGCCTGGCCAAGGGCCAGGTCAAGGCCAAGGGGCCGGTCAACAAGATCCTCAAGCTGGTCCCACTGACCAAGCCGCTGTTCCCGATCTATCGCGAACTGGTCGCAGAAAAAGACGCCTCGGCCTGAGAACAGCTTTCCGACAGGAGAATCCGTTGACTGACACCACTTCCCCGATGGGCACTCTCGACAACCGTGGAAACACCGTCCGCACCGCCCGGGTAGCCGTGCTTCGCGAAGAGGGACAACCCTTGTCGTTGGAAGACGTCGAGCTCGCCGAATTGGTGAACGACGAGGTACTGGTCCAGATTGCCGGGGTCGGCATCTGCCACACCGATATCTCGGCGGCCCAGGGACTGGTCCCGTTGCCGTTGCCCGCCGTACTCGGCCACGAAGGGGCCGGCGTCGTGGTGGCCGTCGGTCCGAGTGTGAGCACCCTTGCGGTGGGTGACCACGTGGTGCTGAGCTACGACTTCTGCGGAGAATGCCGGACGTGCACCACGAAGACGCCGGCGTACTGCGAACTGTTCGCCCCGCTCAACTACTTCGGCGAGCGGCTCGACGGCACTGTCACCATGCGTGCGGGCGACGAGGACATCCACGGCAACTGGTTCGGCCAGTCGTCGTTTGCAAGTTTGGCCATCTCCAACGAACGCAACGCGGTCAAGGTGCCCAAGGATCTGCCGCTGCACCTGCTGGGTCCGCTCGGTTGCGGTCTGCAAACCGGAGCGGGCAGCGTCATGAACGTGTTGCGTCCGGACCCGGGTGACAGCCTCGCGGTGTTCGGGCTGGGCGCGGTGGGTCTGGCGGCGGTGATGGCGGGCAAGGCGGTGCACTGCGATCCCATCATTGCCGTCGACGTGAACCCGGCGCGCCTGGAGCTGGCCCGCGAACTGGGTGCCACCCACTGCATCAACCCGGCCGCAACCAAAGATCTCGTCTGGGACGTGATGAACCTGGTGCCCAACGGGGTCACCTGTTCGCTGGACGCGGTCGGTTCGAATCTGGTGATACGTCAGGCCCTGGAGATACTCAGCTCGCCCGGTCACTGCGCGACCGTGGGTTTCCATGGGCTACAACACGACATCACGATCGATCAGGGGCATCTGCTGCTGGGCCGGCGGCTGTCCGGAGTCATCGAAGGGGACGCCGACCCACGTCAGTTCGTGCCGGTGCTCATCGAGCTGTACCGCGAGGGCAGGTTTCCGTTCGATCGACTGATCGAGACGTTTCCGACGGGTCAGATCAACGAGGCGATCGCGGCTTCGACCAGCGGCACCGTGATCAAGCCTGTCGTCGCCTTCGGCTGAACTGGAGACCTTGATCAATGAGCCTTCGCCACGTGTGCTTGGTGCTACCGTCACTCGATCGGTGAGCGCATATTGGGGGCGCAGTTGGCTCAGGAACTCGTGCAGATAACACCCGACGCCGCCGCGGTGGCGGCCATGATCGACGTGAACGACCTGGCCGAGCGGATCGGTCTGCGTGCCGTCGAGGTGATCGCGGATCTGCACAATGCGCAGGACAAAGACCTGGAACAACTGACGGTCGACGCCGCGCTGAGCAATGTGCACGCGGTACTGCGCGGCTTCGCCGGGGCCGAAGAGCCGGGGTCGGCACAGTCACCGGAGCTGACGCTCAGCTGGGTGGCCACGATGGCTCAGCGAGGTATCAGCGTCGCGGCGATACCCCGTTGCTACGTGATCGGGATGGGTCTTTGTGACGCGGCCCTGCGCAAAGCGGTTCACGGACTCACCGCGTCCGAGGAGGTGAAGTGGAACCTCACCAATGCCGCGCTGACCTATCTCTACGAGTACTGCGAGAAGATCACGGGTGATCTCGTCGAGCATTACCAACGGGAACGCGAGCTATGGGTGCGTGGTGCCGACTCGGTGCGGGCCGAGCTGGTCCTCGCCATCCTCGCCGGTCGTCCCGTCGACCTGCACGCGACCAGCGCTGCGCTGGGATACAACCTCGATCGACCGCACATGGCCTTGATGGTGTGGAGCGACCCCCGTAATCCCGACAAGCCGCCCCTGCAGGCGTTGAAAAGAGCGGCCGCGCAGTTGGCTCATCAACTCAAGGGTATGGAGTTGCTGGTGGTGCCTGCGGGTTCGGCCATGGTGTGGGCGTGGACAAGTGGTCCGGCGCTCACCGACCAGCCGGCCGGCGAGCTGTCGATCGACGTTCCGCTGCTGGCCGCGATCGGCGGGTTCAGCCAGGGTGTCGACGGATTTGCGCGGTCCCACCGGCAGGCCAAGGACGCCCGCCGGATGGCCGGCGTGTTCTCGCACGCGGCCGGGACGGTGACGAATCACCGCCAGGTGGCGCTGGCCGCGCTGCTCACCCACGACCTGTCGGCATCCCGGGCCTTCGTCGAGGATGAGCTCGGTGAACTCAGCTCCGATACCGAGCGTAACCGCAGGTTGCGGGCCACTCTGGCGGTCTATTTCGAGGAGAACATGAGCTGGAGCAGGACCGCCGAACGGTTGGGTGTGCATCAGAACACCGTGATGTACCGCGTTCAGCAGGCAAAAGAGCTCCTGTCGTGTTCCCTGGCCGATCGCCGGCTCGAGTTGGAGGCGGCACTGAGGCTGGCCGAAGTCAGCGCCAACCTCAGCCCCGGCGGACTCGCCGGTTCGGGTCAGCCGGATCTGGACGTGTGCCAGGACGACTGGAAGTAGCTTCCAGACCTTCGGGCAAGATTTGGAACCGGCTTCCATAGGTTCGTGGGATGCGTCTCCCTACCGTGGTGGATGTGACTACCGCCACCCTTGAGGTTCCCGATCTGAGCAGCTTTGTCCCGCTTCTCGATATCGATCCGACGGTTGAGACGCCGCCTCCGGTGGCCGATGGGACACCGCTGGATGACTGGACCGTCGTCGGCGCACCGCTGCGCGACCATGCTCTGCGTGCCCAGATCTGCGCGGTGCTGCACCGAGTGGCCGCGCTGCCCGGCTTTGCCGCAGTCCCGGTGCTCGACGATGAACGCAACTTCACCACGATCGAGGCGGCGCTGGATACGGCGCGCGAACAACTGTCGGCTCTGGCCGGCTCGCACCACGATGTAGTGATCGGTCCGGCCATGGCGCGCTACGTCGCACTGCTCACCGAATTGGCCGACCTGCGTGTGCAACTGGGGCAGGTGCGAGCAGCGCAGCGCAGCGAGCGGTACGCGGCGACCCGCAACGCGCTCGCGCGCCTGCACGGCGTCGACTCGGTCGCACAGATGCTGGAACGTGCGCCCGCCGAACTGGCCAGATGCGGCTTCGACCGGGTGATCGTGTCCCGGGTCGAAGACTCGACATGGTGGGTGGAGAACGTCCACGTCCGGGCAGACCCGGAGTGGGCCAACGAGATTGCCGAGGCCGGTCGCGCGAACCCGGCGCACATCGATCACCTACTGGTCGAAAGCGAGATCATGCGGCGTCGCGCACCGGTCCTTGTTCGCGACGTGCAGCATGATCCGCGCATCAATGCGGCCATCGGTGCGGCCTCGCTGTCGCGGTCCTACGTCGCAGCGCCGATCATGCCCGACGGACGAGTCATCGGCATGTTGCACGCAGACTGTTACCTGAGCCGTCGGCACGTCGACGAGGAAGACCTTGCCGTGTTGTGGATGTTCACAGAGGGCTTCGGCTACGCCTTCCAGCGCACCGCGCTCAGCGAGCGACTCCGCGGCGCCCGCGATGAGATCCAGCGGATGGCGCGCGATATCGCGACGTCCGCTGACGACCTGTGTTCGGCCCGCACGACCCTCGGGCGGCCGCGCGGGCACGCCGCGGACCACGCGACACCTCCGGTGGCGGCATCGTTGGCGGCCAATTCGAGTATCGAAATGCTGTTGTCGCGCAGAGAGATCGAGGTCGTCTCGCTGATGGCCGAAGGCATGAGCAATGGTGCGATCGCCACACATCTGGTGATCTCGGAGGGCACGGTCAAGACGCACGTCAAGCACATTCTGCGTAAGTTGAAGGCGTCCAACCGGGCCGAGGCGGTGTTCAGGTATATGCGGATGACAGCCGTGCACGGAACGCCGCAACCCTCACGAACGTCTTCGATGTTGTTGGCATGAGCGGCTTTACGTCCCGGCTTCAGATGTACAGTGTCAGGCACTCAGGCCGGTGGTGAGGATGGCGGCAAGTTCGCGATAGGCGCTCGCGTCGTCGAGTCCGGTGTTGGCGCGCACGGTGCGTTGCTGGATGCGCACCATCATGGTGGCGGCAAGATCGGCGGCGAACGCGGCATGCACATCGCGGAATTCGCCGCCGGCGACACCGGCGGCGATGATGTCCTGGACCCGGCGCGCCGCCAGCGCGGTATTGCGTTCATAGACATCTCGCGATGGCGGGAAGGCGTCCAAGTCGGCCATGAATTGATCCGACGCCGCATCCAGCGCCGTCCCGACCGCCGACAGGTACGCGGAGATCTGGGCGCGCGCGCCGACGGCCTCGGCGACTTCGGTCTCGACATCGGCGGTCGCACGGCGGAAGAAATGGACCGTAGCCATCTGCACGAGCTGCTCCTTGCTGCCGGCCAGGGTGTACAGCGTCGACTTGGAGCAGTGCAGTCGTGCGGCGATGTCATCGAGAGTCAGATGCGCGAATCCCTCGGCCAAGAACAGCGCGATGAGGGTGTCGAACAGCACCGTGCGTCGGCGGGTGCCGAATTCGTGTGATGAGGATCGACTCACGGAAGTGATGGTACTGCAGGGCTTTACGTAGTACCGCTCCAATAGTACTGTGAGATGTAACAAGGTACGACCTTGAGTATCTTAGCGGCGCGCGAGAACTCATTTGCGTCGAAACGGGCAGCACACACAGCCGAGGAGCCCTATGTCACTGGTCACCAAGTTCACCGAGGCGTTCGGTGTGCAACATCCGATCGCTCAGGGCGGTATGCAGTGGGTGGGTCGTGCTGAGTTGGTCGCGGCCGTCGCGAATGCGGGTGGTTTGGGTTTCATCACCGCGTTGACTCAGCCGACTCCGGCCGATCTGGCCAACGAGATCGCCAAGACCCGCGATCTGACCGATAAGCCGTTCGGGGTGAATCTGACGATCCTGCCGTCGATCACCCCGCCGCCCTATGACGAGTACCGCCAGGTGATCGTCGACTCCGGGGTGAAGATCGTGGAGACCGCGGGCTCCAATCCGGCGCCGCATCTGCCGATGTTTCATGGCAACGGGATCAAGGTGCTGCACAAGTGCACCTCGGTGCGCCACGCGGTCAAGGCGCAGACCCTGGGTGTGGATGGCATCAGCATCGACGGTTTCGAGTGCGCGGGTCACCCGGGTGAGGACGATGTTCCGGGGCTGGTGCTGATTCCGGCGGCGGCCAGGGAGATCGAGATCCCGATGATCGCCTCGGGTGGTTTTGGTGATGCGCGCGGTTTGGTGGCGGCGTTGGCGCTGGGTGCCGATGGGGTGAACATGGGTACCCGGTTCATGGCGACGGTGGAGTCCTGTATTCATCAGAACGTCAAGGATGCGATCGTGGCCACCGATGAGCGGGGCACCGAGCTGATCTTCCGTAGCCTGCACAACACCGCCCGGGTTGCCAGCAACGCGGTGTCGCGTGAGGTGGTCGACATTCTCAAGGGTGGTGGTCAGTTCGAGGATGTCAAGGATCTGGTGGCCGGTGTGCGGGGCCGCAAGGTGTTCGATGACGGAGATATCGATGCCGGGATCTGGACTGCGGGCACGGTGATGGGTTTGATCCACGATATCCCGACGGTCGAGGAGTTGATCACGCGGATGGTCAGCGAGGCCGAGGACATCATCATCGACCGACTGGCCGACATGGTCGCCGTGTGACCTGGCAGTCGCCTGGCGGAATCGGTTGAACGACGGGCTATTTCGTCAGCGTGAACTGCCCGACGTCGATCAGGCCGCTGCGGAACAGCGGCGGGCAGCCGAGTAGGTACTTCATGTAGCGGTCGTAGACCTCCTGGGACTGCAGGGCGATGGCTTCGTCCTTGCGTGCCTCCAGCGCCGCGGACCAGTAGTCCAGCGTGGTGGGGTAGTGGGGCTGCAATGACTGGAACCGGGTGACGGTGAAACCGGGCTTGACCGCATGCGCGTTGACCATCCGCACCGACGGCAGCCGGCCGCCGGGGAAGATCTCGCGGACCATGAATAGGCAGAACCGGGCCATCTCCATGCTCAGCGGTATGGCTTTTTCACGGACCTCGTCGGGGTGCAGACCCAGGATGGTGTGCAGCAGCATGATGCCGTCGTCGGGCAGTGCGTTGTAGGCGAAGTCGAAGAAGTCGTCGTATCGGTCGAAGCCGAAATGCTCGAAGGCGCCGATCGACACGATGCGATCCACCGGCTCGTCGAATTGTTCCCAGCCACGCAACTCGACCCGCTTGGAGCGCGGGCTCTCCGATGCCGCGAACAACTGCTCGACGTGCGCCTGCTGGTTCGCGCTGAGGGTCAACCCGATCACGTTGACGTCGTAGCGTTCCAGCGCGCGGTTCAGCGTCGAGCCCCAGCCGCACCCGACGTCGAGCAGCGTCATACCCGGCTGCAGATCCAGCTTGCCCAGCGCCAGGTCGATCTTGGCGATCTGCGCCTCTTCCAGCGTCATGTCGTCACGCTCGAAGTAGGCGCAACTGTAGGTCTGCGTCGGGTCGAGGAACAGCCGGAAGAAATCGTCGGACAGGTCGTAGTGCGCCTGCACGTTCTCGAAGTGTGGCTTCAGCTGCCTGGACATTGCGTGAGAGCCTTCCTGAAAGTCCGGCAGCGTTCACACAGGTTCCCCGACCGTGCGCCACCCGGATGGCTCCGACGTTAGTCCCTTTCGGGGTTCTCCGACAGCTAACGATTGCTGCCGATCCGAAAACGGATATCCTTCGCGGTGAATTGACGGCGCCGCCACACGGCGAGTCGTCACGGTAGAGGAGGCCTCAAGGGCCGTGTGACGGAACGCTCCATCGGGGGACGGATTGCCGAAGTACTCGATCAGTTTCGCGGTATTTGCTCGCCTCATACGTGCCTGGTGGAGTGAGCCGGTCGCCTATGCCACCCAGGTGCAGTACTTCACCAAGCGGACCATGTCCAGGACGATCCAGGTGGCGATCGGCGTCGGCACCGGCATCGACGGGATCGTCTCGCTGGTGCTGCTGTGGCCGGCCGCCGGTAGCCCCGCGTCCGGTGCCGCCATGGCGACGTTCGCCGCTCTCCAGATTGTGTGGGGGCTTGCGTGGTGTGTTTTGCCCTGGCCCACGCGGTGGTTTTCCCTCGCCTTCGTCGTATCCGCCGATATCGCGATCGCCGCGGTGGTGCTGCTGGATGGGAGCTGGCTGTTCGCGCTGTTCGGTTGGTACTTCTTCGCTCTGATGTCGGTGTACGTGATGTTCTTCGACGGCGCGAAACTAGCTGTGGGGCATGCCCTGTGGGTGGTGCTCACGGCATGCTTGTTCGTCACGGGCGCCGGCTCGGCGTTCGGCGGCCTCAACCCCCTGGTGACGACACTTGTGTGGGTGGTGCCGATGGCCGCGGCGCCATTGGGCATCCAGTGCGGCATCTGGGCGATGCGCAACGATGCGTACGAGGCGGTCACCGACCCGTTGACCGGGTTGCTCAACCGGCGCGGGCTGCACCTGCACATCGACGACCTCTTGCACGGCAGCTCCTCCGACGAGGCAGAGGTGGACGTCATGGTGGTCGATCTCGACCGTTTCAAGGACATCAACGATGCCTACGGCCATCCCATCGGCGACGAGGTTCTGATCCGTAGCGCGCGACGGATCAAGGCCGCCGTGCGCGGCAGCGCGTTGGTGGCCCGCGTCGGCGGTGAGGAGTTCGTCGTCATCGATCTGGCCGAACCGGACCGCACGGAGCGTGAATCGGACCGCGTGCGCGATGCGATCGCCGCTCCCGCGGACCCGCCGATCACCGCCAGTGTCGGCGTCACCAGTGTCGCGGTCGCCGACCTCGGCGATCGCGGCGTGGATTCGTTGACAGTGCTCGACACCATCATCGAGCGCGCCGACCGAGCGATGTTCGACGCCAAACGCGACGGCGGCAACGCGACGATCCGCATCCGGCCCTGATCGCGCGCGCCGCTCGTCAGGAGACCCTGACCAGCTCCACCACCGGGATGACGCGCTCGGTCTTGCGCTGATACTCGCCGAATTGCGGTTCGGCGGCAACCTGTTTCGCGTAGACGCTGTCGCGTTCGTCGCCTTCCAGGACCCGTGCGGTCGCCGCGAAGGTGTCGGTGCCGATCTCGACGGTGATCTCCGGATGGGCGAGGAGGTTGCGGTACCAGTCGGGATGGGTGTCGGCTCCGCCCTTGCTGGCGAAGATGTAGATTCGGCCGTCGTCCAGCAGCGGTACCAGCGGCGCGATGCGTTCGATTCCGGACTTGGCGCCGATGTGGTGAACCAGGACCAGGGGTTTGCCCTCGAACACCCCGCCCGCCTTGCCGCCGGTCTCCCGGAATTCGGTGATCACGGCGGTGTTCATCTGGTCGAATTCGTGCTTTTCCATGTGCCCAACGGTAGTACTGCTACGCCGGGGCGTTCAGGGACAGCACCGAGATGTCCGGTGGCGCACCGACCCGCACCGGCGGGCCCCAGAACCCGGCCCCGCGTGAGACGTACAACTGCGTGTCCTGATGGGTCGACAGCCCTGCCAGCGACGGTTGCACCGCCTCCACGATGTACTGGAACGGCCAGGTCTGCCCGCCGTGGGTATGCCCGGACAACTGCAGATCCACTCCGCGGGCCGCTGCCTCCGAGACCATCACCGGTTGGTGGGCCAACAGCACCGTCGGTCGCGACGCGTCGGCGCCTGCCAGGGCACGATCGAAATCCGGCGGGTCGCCCCGCTCTTCGCCGGCGAGGTCGTTCACACCGGCCAGGTCGAACGCGGCGCCGCCACGCCGGATCGCGGTGTTCTCGTTGCGCAGTGACGACACACCCAACCGCTCCAGCTCATCGATCCACGGCATCGTGTCCTCGACGAAGTACTCGTGATTTCCGGTGACGAAGAAGGACCCTTCGCGAGACACCAAGTCCTGCAGAGGTTCTGCAGCATGGCCGAGCTTTTCGACGGTGCCGTCGACGAGGTCGCCGACGATGGCCACCAGATCGGCGTCGGCCTCGTTGATCAGCCGGACGATCCGCTCGGTGTGCCGCCGCCCGAGCAGGGGACCCAGATGGATATCGGAGACAACCGCGATCCGGAATCCGTTGAACGCCGGATCCAGCCGGGCGAGCCGGACCGGCACCTGCAGGACGTTGGGCGGACCGAGTGCTGTGGCGGCACCGTAACCGACCAGCCCCGAGGCCGCGACGCCCGCCGCAACTGCACTGGTGCGCGCCAGGAAGACGCGCCGGTTGACCGCCGGCGAGGGCTCATCGGGAGCGGCGTGCTCGACCGTCGAGCCGCGTTTCACCCAGCCGCGCAGTAGCAACCTCACCGGCTCCAGCAGCAGCAGCGCCAGCAGCAGGTACCCGACCAGCGCGAACCAGATGTAGCCCGGCCACGCGAACCAGGCGGACTCGTCGATCCCGGTGAATCGCGGGACCATCAGCGTCATCACCAGCAGGGCGGCCGGCGTCAGGAACGCAGCCGTCAGGATCCAGCGGGTGCGCCCGGGGACGGTGGTGTCTCGGATCAACCGTTTCCACACATAGAGGTGCGCCAGCCCGAGGACCGAGCTCAGAATGACGATGAACATGCCGGCGATCAGCCTCGCGCCCGGACCAGACTCATGTTCAAAGCCTAGCCATGGGTCCCCGGGCCAAGGTTTGCTGTGACCACGCTCACCGGCGATTCCAGAATCGTTGGTGGTACATGGCATGATTCGCCCTCGCACCGGGTACACGGGTGCGGACGGCGAAAGGAACTCCGATGGCTGGTGCCGCTGCAGTGAGTGGACGCACGGTGGGTACCTGTCCGGGATGCGGCTACCCGGTGATGGGCCCGCATCCGTGTGCGGCGTGCGCGCCGCTGTTGGCGGCTGCCGAGGGTATCGCCGCGCAGGGTGGTCCGGTCGTCGCTGCCTGAGCACGCAGACGTCCATCGCGGTTGCCATCGGCGGTGACGGGTTACAGGCCAGGCCATGTCGTCGTCAGAACGTCCGGCGTCCACGCCGGCCATGACGGCGTGCCCACCGCGAACCCCGCGTTGAGCTGGGCCACGATCCGAGGGCCCCTTCGCGCACTGTTGTCGTAGCAGCTGGTGGACTCGGCGCGCATCCCCGCGACGGCGACCAGGTCCCACAGTCGCCGGTACCGTTGCCGGATCTTGTCTTCGGGCACCTGGTGTCCGCCGGCCCGGACACGATGCCGCACCCGCTCGACGGCCAGTTCCTCGGGGATCAGCACCACGTGCAGCACCACCGAGTAGCCCGCCGTCTGCGCGGTGTCGATCAGAGCGAGTTTCGACGGATGCGAGAACACCGTCTCGGCGATGAACGACTCACCGAGCTCGATCAGCTTCGCCCGCGTGTCGGCCGCGATGCGGGCCGCGTCGTAGGCGTGATCGACGGCGGCGCCCGGCCACCGGTGCCTGGCGATCTCATCGGCGTTGACCACCGGGCTGCCGGGAAGCAGCGGCGCCAGCGTCAACTCGATGAAGGTGGACTTGCCCGCACCGTTGGGGCCGACGACGAGGTCGAGGCGTCTCACCCGTGCGGGTGCAGCACCGACGAGCTGCCGTCGGGGCCGTATTCGATGATCTGCCCGGATGCATCCAGCGCGACGGTGGTGATTCCACGCGCGGCCAGCAGCGCCCCGTAGTCGGTGTCGGCCAGGCTTTCCTCGATGGCCGCCGAGATCTCGGCGTTGAACACGACACCTTCCTCGGTGGTCAGCTCGGCCAATTCCACCCCGCCCGCCAGGGCGGCCTCCACCTTGCGGCGTGCCGCGCTGTGCTGGGCCGACACCGACCGCCCGATCCGCGCCCAGTGGTCCAGCTGCTGTTTGGCCGAACGACTCTGCCGGGCGCCTTCGGCGGCCGCGCTGTCCATGAGGTCGGCGGCGACCCTGGTCACACGATCAGCGGCATTGGCCATGACGAGCTCCTTTGCATGTAGCAGTCTGCTACCACTGTAGCAATCTGCTACGACGCCTACTGCGGATGAGCGGCAAGGTACTCCGCCACCGGGATCGTGCTGGTCCGCGCATACCCGACGGGCAGCAGCACGTCGCCGGCCGTCGTCCGGTAGTACACCTCCCAGTCGTGATAGCCGGCGAACGCCGCGGGATCGGCGGCCAGCACGGCGGCGTAGTTCTTGACCGCCTGCACGTAGTGGTCGGAGTTGTTGTAGCGGTACAGGGCGTGATCGGGATCGGTGACGAAACCGTTGGCGGCCAGATACCGCCCGGCGGCCATGATGCTGTCGCGCGGTGCGTGGATATCACCGCCCCCGCCGTAGGCGGCGAATGTCGACGGCAGAAACTGCATGGGCCCCTGCGCGCCCGCGGTGCTGGTACCCGCGATGCTGCCCAACCGGGTCTCGATCAGATTCACCGCGGCCAGGTAGTTCCAGCCGACACCTGAGGCGGCCTCGGACGCGCGGTAGTGGGCCAGCAGCTCCTCGGCGGGACGCGGCGCCTCGATCCGCCATGCCGGCAGGGTGTCCTTGGCCTCACCGGTCAGCAGCGCATCGAGGTGCCGCCGCGCCTCGATGTTGAGGTCATAGGCCGTCAGCAACGGCGGCGGGATGCGGGGACGGGTCACCCCATCCCATTCCGGGTGTCTGCCGATGACGCGGTAGGCGGCCTGCTGACGACGGGCGGCGGCGCGGCGCGCCTCGGGCGTGGACGACGGATTCCGTAGCGTCTGCTCGTCGGCCACCAGGTCGTCGGCCACTTGAGCGGGCTCAGGTGCCAGCCGGGGCTGGGCCGGCGCCGGCGTGGGCGGTGCTGGTGGTGGTGTTGTGGGCGTTGAGGTTTCCGTCGCCACCGGGGGAAGCGAGGACGATTCCACCGCCCTCGGGTCCGACCTGTCCGAGCATCCCGCGAGCACGATGAGCATCCCGAAGGCCGCAACGAGCCGGGCGGCGACACCGCGGATCGGCGTGGGGCCAACTCGTGCATTCGTGTCCATCGGGCGGTGTCCGAGCGGTAATTTGCGGTACAGATTCGGCGAGCAGCGTGTGGCAACGATCAGGCGACGATAGCAACGCCGCGAAGCGAATCGATCGAAACCGTGCGCCGCCCCGGCCCGCGGACGTCGGAAGGAACTCCATGGGTTACGCCAAGCACATCGGTCGGGTCGGCGCTTTGGCGGTAACTCTGGGGGTGGGGGTGGCACTGGCGTCGGCGCCGACCGCGTTCGCCGAGACGGGGGACTCGTCGTCCTCTTCCTCGTCGTCTTCGAGTTCGACCAGTTCCTCAAGCTCGTCGAACACCGGCAGCAGCAGCACGTCGTCGAACTCGAGCTCGTCGAGCACCGGAGAGCAGAAGACCACCCGGTCGGCCCGGTCGGCCGCCGGCTCGGGCTCCGGTGCCGTGCCGCTGGCCGACCGCACGTCCCCGCTGCGCGCGAAGACCGCACGCACCGCCAAGACCAGCCCGTTGTCGGCGGGCGCGCCGGCCGAGCCGGCCGTCACGCTCATCACCATCCCGGTGAACCCGGCGGCGCCACTGGTCAATCCGGATCCTGGAACCCCGCCGGTGGAAGCGCCCGCGGCGTTGGCGGCGCTCGGCGCGGTACGTGACGAGCTGGAACGCAACACCTTGCGCCGCAACGCCACCAGCGGACCGCAGGTCGGCATCGCCTCGGTGGACACCCCGAACGTCTTGGTGATCGGAGTGGACGGCACCAACCTCAGCCGGGTGCTCGCCGACCCGACCAACGTCAACTTCTTCAACCTCATCCAGGGCAGCTCGACCGCCCCGTCGAGCATCGTCGGGCACACCACCATCTCCAACCCGTCCTGGTCGACCATCCTGACCGGCAACTGGGGCGAGAAGACCGGCGTCATCAACAACATCTTCACGCCGTGGACGTACAACAGGTGGCCGACGGTGTTCAACCAGCTCAGGAGGACCACGACGACGGCATCCAGACCACGGCGGTGGCCAACTGGGACGTGATCGCCGCCATCGCCGCCGCGGGTGGTGACCTGGGCGCAGATCTGGTGCGCTACATCGGGAAACGCGAGGATGACCCGAACTGGCTGAAGACCGATGACGCGGTCGGGGACACGACCGAACTGATCATCGCCGACTCGAACCCGACCGTCGCGAACTTTGTCTTCAGTTACTTCGTGGGTGTCGACGAGAACGGCCACATGTACGGTGGCGCCTCCGAGGAATACAAGCTGGCACTGAACAACTTCGACCGCAACCTCGGCGAAATCATGGCCGCGGTCGACGCCTGGGAGACGGCCAACAACGAGGAGTGGACCATCGTCCTGGTCACCGATCACGGACACCAGCCGCAGCGCGGACTCGGGCACGGCTTCCAATCGCCGGACGAGACCGAGACATTCGTCATCGTCAACGGTCCCGGGTTCACGCCGGGGGCGATCAACCTGCAGTACCAGATCGTCGATGTCACCCCGACGGTGGTGACGCTGTTCGGCGGGACCCCGCGGGCGAGCGACGGCACGTCGATGACCGAACTCACCAACAATGTCATCCCGATCAACAACGATGCGGCGCTGCGTGAGGCGCTGCAGGACCTCATCTCGAAGAACGGCTACCCGGACACCGTCACCAACATCGCCCTCGGGGTGCGCACCATCTTCACCTCGATCCCGTACTTCCTGGTCGATATCGTCGACGGCATCGTTGGCGGCATCAAATCGCTTGCTGCACAAAATATTCCGATAGTTAGCCTGCTGGCCGGGCTGGCCGTCGGGCCGGTGCAGTTCATCGGGGATCTGGGGTATGTGGCGACGAACTTCGTGGCTCAGGTCGTTGCCCGGATCACCGGTGTCACCGGCGCCAGCATCTACCCCTTCTGGCCGCCGGCCGCACCGGACTTCCCGTCGTACACCCCGCCGGCACCGCCCTCGATGCTGGTCGGACTGCAGGTGTGCGGGGATCCGGCGCTCGGCGCCTGTGTGGACCCGTCGATCGCGGTCTGAGGCTCAGGGCTTCATCGAACCGAGGTAGTAGGACTCGCGGCCGGTGGGGTAGCCGCCCCCATCGGTCGCGATGTGGATGTGGTCGAAGTGGTTCAGCGTTTCCGAGCCGTAATCGGCGGTCCAGCTGGGTGCGCCGATGCCCGGGTAGAAGCCCTGCCGCCAGATGACGTGGATGACGCCCCAGCGCTCGGCGTTGGCCAGGGCGAGTCCGGCGATCTGATTGCCGAGTTCGATCCCCGCGTCGCTGCCGTGGTTGGGGATCATCACGTCGATGGCCAGCCCGTTGGGATGCCACTTCAGCGGATCCTGGCGGTAGCCGCCGATGGTGGTGATCTCGGGGTACATCATGCTGATGGCGCGGGCCACCCAGATGGTCTTGACCTGCAGGCCCTGCTCGGGCGTAACGCCCGCGTCGAGCGGGAAGTCGAGTACCCGGGTGTCCACCGGTGCGCTGACCGCCAACAGTTCGGCCTCGGTGGGGGCCTGGGCGGCGCCGGTGGGCAGCAGAGGCGCCGCGGGCTCGGCCGACGCCTGTCCGGGCGCGGCGGCCTCCGGAATGCCAACCGGGCGCGGGGCCGCGTTCTGGGCGTACAGCACGCCTGCGGAGATGATGATGGAGCCGGCGATCGCCAACCACCGTCCCCGGTTCGCGGCTAACAGGTTTCTGCCCACGCTGAGCACTTTAAATGCCGGATCGGGCGCGCGGTGTCAATGTCGGCGAACTGTTTCCGCGCGCCGGGGCGCCGCACCGATCCCGACAGTGTGCGGTACGGGGCAGCAACCGGGTCACCCGACTTGCGACCAGTGCGGAAACGGGCCCACAGCAAAACTGTGCCGATGTCAAGAGGTACGTCGGTGAGCGCCGTATTGGCGCGAAAAGTGCGGACAGTGGCCGATGTGGGACGGCTGGCGCAACACTTTTGCCCGGCTTGTCGCAAACTGAGAGATTTCTAAGCGCGTGTCTGCCATACTTCGGGCGGCAAATCGGGTCAGGTTAAGGAGCAGCGGTGGGAAACGTGCCCAGCACAATCTTTTCGGCATTGGCGGCGGGTGTATTGGCGACCACGGGCGTCACCGTCATCTCGGTAGACGGTAATGGGACGGAGGTAGCCGGCCCGGCAGCGGTGTCCGCCCCCTCGGTGGTGCATGCCCAACCTGTGCTGGCGGCCGCCGTGTCGCCCAACCCGTCGCCCAACGCGCTGTACGGCGCGCAGATCGGCGGCGCGCCCGAGGCCGCCGTGCCCGGCGCCGCAGACACCGGCGGCACCCTGATCACGTTCGCTCCCACCGGTGGCGGCACCGACGGCTCGTCGGCTGAGGGCGGGTCCTCCTCGCGCGCGGCCGCCGGAAGTGGCGCAGCCCCCTTCACTCCCGAGGTCCTCGCCGACGCCGTCGCGCGTACCGGCGGGGACTCCAACACCGAGGTCACCGTGATGGTGGCCGACGCCACCGGAGCATTGCAGGTGGCCCAGACCACCCTCGGCGATCTGCCCGGCGCGATCGCCGGACTGCTCGGCGACATCGGCGGCCGCATCCCGGTCGTCAGCTTCTTCGTGCGCAACGGCACCCTGTCCAATCCGGATGGCGGCCTGCTGATCGGCAACGGCTTCAGCTCCATCACCGCCGGCGTCAACGGCGGCCGTGGCGGCCTGCTCTTCGGTAACGGCGGCGCCGGTGGCTTCGGCGCCGACGGTGGCCAGGGCGGTCTGCTCGGCAGCGGTGGCGACGGCGGCCTCGGCGGTGGAAATGGCGGAGCGGCGGGCCTGTTGGGTAACGGCGGCAGCGGTGGTGACGGTTCCGGCCTGAACGCCGACGGCGGTAACGGTGGCCGTGGCGGCCTGCTCTTCGGTAACGGCGGGAGTGGCGGAGCCGGTGACCAGGCCGGCGCGGACGAGACCGGTGGCGCGGGTGGCGACGGTGGCGCGGCCGGCCTGATCGGTGGCGATGGCGGCCACGGCGGCGCCGGCGGCACTGCCGAGGGCGCCAACGCGGTGGGCGGCGCCGGCGGTAACGGTGGCACCGCGGGCATCGTGGGCGGCGGTGGTAGCGGCGGCGCCGGTGGCGCCGCGCAGGGCGACGGAGCCGGCACCGCCACCGGTGGCGCGGGCGGCGACGGTGGCCAGGGCCTCTACGACCCGGGGCGCGGCGGTGATGGCGGTAGCGCCACCGCCGGCGCCGGAGGTTCGGCGGTCGGCGGCGCGGGCGGCACCGGTGGTGTGGTCGAGGTCGGTAGCGGCGGATGGGGCGGCACCGGTGGCGATGCCACGGCGACGGACGGAACCGCAACCGGCGGCGCCGGCGGCACCGGCGGCAACAATGCGATCGTCGGTAGCGGCGGTCGTGGCGGTAACGGTGGCGGCGGCACATCCGAGAGCGGCACGGGCGCAGGCGGTTCCGGTGGCACCGGTGGTGGCAGCGGTCTGGTGCTCGGAGGCGGTGGCCGCGGCGGTAACGGCGGCGACGGCACCAACGACGGCGAAGGCGGAATCGGCGGCGACGGCGGTTCGGGCGGTGACGGTCGTGGCATCCTGACCGGCGGCGGTCGCGGTGGCAACGGCGGAAACGGCGTCGGCGACCAAGGTCTCAACTCCGGAACCGGCGGCAGCGGTGGCAACGGCGGCAGCGGCAACTTCGGTGGCATCGGCGGCAACGGCGGCAACGGTGGCGAGTCCAACGGAGCCCCCGGTCAGGGCGGCGGCCCCGGCGGGCGCCCCGGCAACACCGGCGGCAACGTCGTCTGATCGCAACAAGCAGTAGGAAGGGCCGGTCCTGTCACTCAGGACCGGCCCTTTCTCGTTGGCCACCTGGGTGTTGCCCGGCGTTCATCCGGGTTGGTCAAGATCACTCGACTTCACCGCCAACTGAACAGGGGTCCCCATGACGTCGAACCTGGGTCGCGTGACGGCAGCCGCCGCGGTCACCGCACTGCTCGCGGCCGCCTGCTCGCCGAGCACACCGGAGGACAACGCCGGTGCGCCCGTCCCGCAGACGCAGCGCGCGACCTCGCCGATCGACTTCGATCTGCCCGACGCCGAGCGGTACCACCGCCTGGCGACCTACCCGGTGTACCTGAACCGCCCGGCCGCGGAGGACCCCGCGACCGAGACCGTCGCCGAGATCTCGACGGTCACCCCGGACGGCAACACCGTGATCTACACCGATGCCGCGGCCAAGCGCATCGGGTTCGCCGACATCCGCGACCCGCTGAAACCTGCCGGGCTGGGCACACTTTCGCTGGCCGAGCTCGGGCACGCCGACGACCAGCCGACTTCGGTGGCCGCCCACGGCGAGTTCGTCCTGGTCGTCGTCGACACCACCGGTGGTGACTTTGCCAACCCCTCCGGCCGCGTCGACATCGTCCGCGTCGCCGACCGGGCCCGGGTACACAGCATCGACCTCGGCGGCCAGCCCGACTCGATCGCCATCAGCCCGGACGGCTCCTTCGCCGCCATCGCCATGGAGAACCAACGCGACGAGGAGTTCACCCCGGACGGAGGTGAGGAGGGCGACCTGCCCCAGCCGCCGACCGGGTTCCTGCAGCTGCTGACCCTGACCGGGGCGCCCACGGCCTGGACCGCACGCAAGGTCGATTTCGACGTCGAGCAGGCCCGCGCCGCCGGCCTGGACACCCCCGAAGACCTTGAGCCCGAATACGTCAGCATCAACTCGCGCGGTCAGGTCGCGCTGACCCTGCAGGAGAACAACGGCATCGCCATCATCGACGGCAAGACCGGCACGGTCTCCTCGATCTTCACCGCGGGAACCCAGGCCGTCGACGGTATCGACACCGCCGAGGACGGCGCCATCGACCAGAGTGGTGCCATCGAGGCCGCCCCGCGCGAGCCCGACGCGATCGGCTGGATCGGCAACGATCATGTCGCGACCGCCAACGAAGGTGACTGGAAGGGTGGCACCCGCGGCTGGTCGGTCTTCGATGCGGCCACCGGCGAGGTGGTATGGGATGCCGGGAACTCCGTCGAGCAGCTCGCGGTTCGGACCGGCCTGCACATCGAGGGGCGCGCCGAGTCCAAAGGGCCCGAACCCGAGGGCCTGGCCATCGCCGAGATCGACGGGCGTCCAACGGCATTGGTAGCCTCCGAGCGGAGCAACTTCGTCGCCGCTTATGACGTGAGTGATCCGGCGGCCCCGGTGTTCCGGCAGATCCTGCCCACCACACCAGGACCGGAAGGCATCCTGGCCGTTCCCGCACGCAATCTGCTGGTCGTCTCGTCGGAGGCCGACGATGCCGAGAACCGGGTGCGGGCGTCGGTCACCATCTACGGCTACGGCGACGCCTTCGCCGCCGACGGCGGCAAGCCGGCGTTCCCCTCGATCATCTCGGGCGACCTCGACGGCGCCCCGATCGGATGGGGGGCGCTCGGCGCGCTCGCCGCGGACCCGGCCGCCCCGGAGCGGCTGTTCACCGCCACCGATATCGCCTACGGCCCGGCCCGCATCCTCAGCGTCGATCTGTCCAAGACGCCCGCGCTGATCGACAGCCAGCTCGTCGTCACCGAGGGCGGCAAGCCCGTCAGCCTCGACATCGAGGGAATCGCCGCGCGTCCAGACGGTTTCGTGCTCGCCGTGGAGGGCGAGGAGGGCACCGGCAACGAGCTGATCAACGTCGCCACCGACGGCAGCATCAAGGACCGGATCGCGCTGCGCGCCGAGATCACCGCGGAGCTGGGTGGGCAGGGTCTGGAGGGTGTCGCCGTCGATGGTGATCACGTGTGGGTGGCGCTGCAGCGTGAGCTGAAATCCGACCCGTCGGGTGTGGCCCGCATCGGCCGCTACAACCCGGCCGACAAGTCCTGGCAGTGGTTCGGCTATCAGCTGGATTCGACTGACGCCGAGGGCGATTGGATCGGATTGTCCGAGATCGCGGTACATGACGGCGCGTTGTTGGTGCTCGAGCGGGACAAGCTCAACGGGCCCGATGCCCGCGTCAAGGCCATCTACCGGGTGCAGATCCCCACCGAGGACGGGGTGAGCGGCACCGAGGTGCCGAAGGTGCTGCCCAAGACGCTGGCCCGGGACCTGCTGCCGGACCTGCAGGCCACCAGGGGATTCGTGCAGGAGAAGGTCGAAGGCTTCGCCGTTGCGGGCAACGGCAATCTGTACGTTGTCACCGACAATGACGGGCTCGAGGACGCCAACGGCGAGACCGTGTTCCTCGACCTGGGGCCGGCCGGAGAAGCGCTGCGCGGATAGCCGCTGGTACGGCCCGCGAGATTGTCGTTATCGCGCGAAAGCGCGAGTGGAGGCATCGATAACGGCAATCTCGCGGGACAGACCGCATCCGGCGGACGATAATCACCCCGATGAAGACTGTCGGCACGATCATCTGCCTGCTGGGCGCCGGCGCCGCGATGTGGCTGGCGTTCACCACCTCGATGGACGTGGCGATGGCCGGTTTCCCGGACGGCCACGTCACCGACTACGGGGCAGCGGTCGACACACCGCTGCAAGTGGTCATGTGGGCCGCGGTGGGTTTCGCCATTCTGTTTCTGGGCCTGACCTTTTCACCGGTGCGGTCACGGTCCGGCGCGATCGGATTACCCGTCGCGGTGCTCGCCTTCGTCGCGGTGGCGCTGGTCGCCAAGGTGGGTGTGCCGTGGTACTACGGCACCCACCTCGGTCTCGACCAGGGAGCCGGCGGTTAGCCGAATCGCTAGTCCTCCTTGCGGATGAGCTTGCCCAGCGCGTTGCGGTCGGCGGCCAGGAGTTCGTCGATGCGCTGCTGGTTGACGTCGGCGACGATGATCTCCCCGACCTCCTGATAGACATTGCTGAAGATGCCGTGCTTTTTCATCTTCTCGGTCTGATAGATGTTGTCCTCGGTGGGCGTCACGTAGTACACGATCTCCGGCTTGAACCGGTGGATGAGCCACAGGTGGATCACGTCCATCAGGCGCTTCTTGCGCAGCTTCTCGGCGTAGGTGTTCTGATCGCGCACCGTCAGGATGTTGCGCCCGTGCCGGTCCTTGATCGGGTCGACCACCACATCGGCGAGCTTGTCATCACCGTCGCCGTAGATGCCCAGCTCGAGCACATCGGAACCGGCCCGGCGGGGTCGCAGCTGCACCCGCAGGGTCTCACCGATCTGGTAGTGCTCGCCCCACAGCGCCAGCCATTCCTCCAGCAGCTTGCGCGGCACCTCGGTCTGCACCAGGTGCTGATGCTGGGTGGAGCCCTTGCCCATCGACTTGGTGGTCGCCGTCCGACCCGAGGAGGCGGCCAGCGCCGCATCGCTGCGCGGCCCGCCCACCAGGGTTTGCGGTGTGCGGTAAGGGGATTCGACCAGCCGCATCTTGCGCTGCAGCCGGGCCAGCGACAGCATGCCGTCCTGCAGCAATGCGGTCGCGAACTCCTCGGCCGCCACACCGTCGATCTGGTGCCCGCCGTAGGTCATGAAATTGAAGACGAACCCGAGCTTGCCGATCTCCTCCGGGAAGGCCCGCATCTCGTCATCGCTCATGCCGGTGGTGTCCCAGTTGAACGACGGTGACAGGTTGTAGGCCAGCATCTTGTCCGGGTAGACGGCGTGGATGGCGTGCGCGAATTCGCGGGCGTCGGCCAGGTCGGCGGTCTTGGTCTCCATCCAGAGGATGTCGGCGAAGGGTGCGGCCGCCAGCGACTTGGCGATCGCGTACGGGATGCCGCCGCGGATCTGGTAGTACCCCTCGGGGGTTTTGACCCGCTCCGGATCCCACGCCACGTCGGCGCCCAGTTCCTTGGCCTTGCCCCGCGCCACATACAGCGAGGCCTGCGCGGCGAACGCACGCCACTCCGCCGCGCTCAGCTCCGCCTTCTCGCCCTCGCGCTCCCGGAACTCCAGCAGCTCGGCGACCGCGTCACCGTAGGTTTCCAGCCCGGCGTCGTTCTGCCAGGCCTCCACGAACTGCGATTCCACCCCGTCGAACAAGGCGTCGACGGACTGGCCAGGGTCCTTCTTATGGGCCTCGACGGCGGTGGCGATCGCGGCGAGGATGCCCTGGCTCTCCAGCCAGGCCTCGGCCGCGGCGTACTCGCCGTCGGGCAGCGCGTAGAGCAGATGACCGTTGAGTTCGTTGACCCCGAGCGTGTGGAAATGCCGGGTCATCGCCAGGAAACACGACTTGTACGGCGGGATCTTCAGATTGGTGGCGCCCAGCAGGAACGGCTGGTCGCGCTCGTCGGCCCGGCCGTCGATCAGGTTGGCCGCCTCGGCATCGGTGCGGGCGACGATGATGCCGGGCACCCGCATGATGTCGAGCTGGAACCGGGCGGTGTTGAGCCGCTTGATCTGTTCGTCCGACGGCACCAGCACCTTGCCGCCCTGGTGGCCGCACTTCTTGGTGCCGGGCCGCTGGTCCTCGATGTGGTAACCAGGCACGCCCGACTCGACGAAACGGCGAATCAGGTTGCGCACGTGTGGATCACCACCGTGGCCGGTGTCGGCGTCGGCGATGATGAACGGCCGGTAGTCCACCGCCGGGGTGCTCGCACGCTGCTCGGGGGTCATCTTCAGCCGCAGGTATTGCTGATTGCGGTCGGCGGTGAGCAGGGCGCGCACCAGGCCGGCCGCCTCATCGGGAACCTGGCTCAGTGGGTAGCTGGCCAGATCGGGTCCTGGGTCCTCGTTGATCGAGCCCTTGGCCGAGGTGGCCCAGCCGCCCAGATAGATGCCCTCGATGCCCATCCGCTTCATCGTCACGGCCTGGCCGGGGGAGTACGGCCCGAAGGTGGTGATGCTCTTCTTCTGACCGAACAGTTCGCGCAGCCGGGGGAAGAAGGCCGTCGCGGCTTCGCGGGCCACCGGATAGTCCGACGGGATGGTGCCGCGCTGCTCAGCGACCTGACGGGCCGAGTAGAGCCGGGTGATGCCCTCGAAGCGCGGGCTGTCGAAGTATGCCTGGGTGGCCGCCACATCCTGTTCGAAGTCCTGTTCTCCGGATGCGGTGCCGGCTGCGCGTTTGGCCATGTGTCTGCTCCTCTTTGAGCTCGGGTCCCTTGATTATCGCGGGGCGCGTGGTGCGCCGGAGGCGAGTTGGGCAATTGTGCACGGCCGCAACGGACTGAACCCTAGGCTGCCTGTCATGTCGATCGACCGGGCGGCGCTGGCCGCGGGCAGCATCCGATTGGCCTCGGGAGTGTCGTTTCTCGTGGACCCGATCAAAGCCAATCGATTGTGGGGTTCGCCCGATACGCCCGACCCGACCGCGCAGCTGCTGCTGCGCTCGATGGGATACCGCGACGCCCTGATCGGCGGCCTGCTGCTCGCCGCGGGACTGCGCGGAAAGAACACCCGCGGCTGGTTTTTGGCCTCCGGCGGGGCAGACGCCGCGGATCTGCTGGGCGGTGTCGGTGTGCACAGTGAGATGCCACGGTCCCAGCGGATCATCGGGCTCGGCGGTGCGGTGCTCGGGATCGGGGTGGGGTTGTGGGGTGCGACCCGACGACCCGCCGAGACACGCGAATTGGTCGCTCCGTCCGCCCGCTGAGCGACGGGTGGTCGGGGTCAGGGCTCCTCGATGATGTCGCGGCGATACCGCTGCGCGGCCAGCGCGTAGCAGCCGATCGCGACGAACTGCATGGTCGGCACCAGGATCAGCAGCGCGCGACCGAGCGCCTGCGGGCCCAGCTCGGCGGTCAGCGAATCGCTGATCACGCCGGTCAGGAACGGTCCCACCGAGCCCAGCGTCGCATTGAAGAACAGGAAGATGGCCGATGCCGTCGCGCGTTGTTCGGGCAGCACCAGCCGTTGGATCGCCGCGATCGACGGTGCCAGATAGGCGGTGCCGATGACGTACCCCAGCGCCAGCAGCCAGACGCACGCCAACTGGCTCTCGACCACGAATGCCAGCGCCGACGCCGGCAGCAGGACCGCGATCAGGATCACCACGATCCAGAGCAGCCAACGCGGATCGCGGGATGCCAGCCGGTCGGCGATACGGCCGACGATCAGCAGCCCCAGAATTCCGAGCAGCCCGGTGGCCAGACCGTAGGAGATGCCGACCTCGCCCAGTGACATTCCCCGGGTGCGCATCAGGAATGCGGGGGCGAAGGTGGTCAGCGAGTACCCGGCCGCCGAGACCAGCGCGGTGCCGGCCACCATGGCCAGGAAGCTGGGCTTGCGCAGCAGGTCCCACCAGTTCACCGCCGCGGCACGCTCCCGCGGGGGTGGGGTGGGCAGGGTTTGGCGGCTGCCCACCACCCACAGCACCAGGGGCGCCAGCAGCACACTGATCCCGCCCATCACCACGAAAGCCATCCGCCAGCCCAGGCTCTCGGCGAGCAGGCCGCCGCCGAGCAGGCTGGCGGCGCTGGCGAGCGGGATGGACATGGTGATGACCGCCAGCGGCGCCGACCGCCGCTCCGGGACGAAGTTGCGCGCCACGTAGGCGTGCGCGGCGGGCGTGCTGCCCGCCTCGCCGACGGCCACCCCGACCCGGGTCAGGGCGAGCTGGAAGCCGGACTGGACCGCGCCGCCGAGCATGGTCATCGAGCCCCACAGCGTCAGACAGCCGGCGATGACCGCGCCGAACATGCCGCGGTCGGCGACGCGGGCGATCACGATGCCCAGCACGGCGTACACGATGAGAAAGCCGAACCCGTTGATGACACCGATTGCGGTGTCCGACAACGCCAGATCCTGCTTGATCGGTTCGGCCAGCACGCCCGGCAGGAAACGGTCGACGTAGTTGAGCGTGCCGACGACGGCGAGCACCGCGACGGCGGCCCACGCGCGGCGCGGGCCGTGCGTGGACTGGGGTTCGAGCGGGGCGATCGACATCGTCTCCTCCGGGTCCGGAACTGGCCGACGTAGCTTTACAGAGCCGTTTCAGATTGTCAGGTGTTTCCTCTGGGGCGCGGCCCGGGCGGCGAAATCGCTAACACCGGATTGACGAATTGTTAACACAGGGCAACCTTGCCTTTGCAACGATGCAGGGCGGAAACGCCCGCGTGTTCAACCTACGGACGGAGTGACCGTCGTGACCGAATTCCTCGACACCCTCAACGGGTACATCTGGAGCAACTGGCTGGTCTATCTGTGCCTGGCCGCCGGCGTGTACTTTTCCATCCGCTCCCGGTTCGTCCAGGTGCGCCAGTTCAAAGAGATGATCCGGCTCATGCTGCAGGGCGAGAAATCGCCGTCCGGTGTCTCCTCGTTCCAGGCGCTGACGATGTCGCTGGCCGGCCGGGTGGGCACCGGCAACATCGCCGGTGTGGCCACCGCGATCGCGTTCGGCGGCCCGGGTGCGTTGTTCTGGATGTGGGCGGTGGCGTTCCTCGGCGCCTCGACGAGCTTCGTCGAGTGCACCCTCGGGCAGATCTACAAGACCCGCGATTCGCTGACCGGCGAATACCGCGGCGGACCGGCCTACTACCTGAGCAGGGCGATGGTGCATACCAAGGCCGCCCCACTGTTCAAGGTGTACGGCCTCATCTTCGCCGCGGTCACGGTGCTGGCCTGCGGTGTGCTGCTGCCGAGCGTGCAATCGAATTCGATGGCCTCGGCGATGAACCAGTCCTGGGGCGTGTCCAAGTGGGTCGTCGGAGTGTGCACCGTGATCCTGCTGGCATTCGTGATCATCGGTGGCGTCAAGCGCATCGCGGCGTTCGCCTCGATCGTGGTGCCCTTCATGGCCGTGGTCTACATCGTGCTCGCGATGATCATCGTGTTCGCCAATGCCGATGCGCTGCCCGGGATGCTCAAGCTGATCTTCGAGAGCGCCTTCGGCCTCGACGCCGGATTCGGCGCCATCGTCGGCGCCGCCGTGATGTGGGGCGTCAAACGCGGCATCTACTCCAACGAGGCCGGCCAGGGCACCGGCCCGCATGCCGCCGCGGCCGCCGAGGTGTCTCACCCCGCCAAGCAGGGCCTGGTGCAGGCCTTCGCCGTCTACGTCGACACCCTGTTCATCTGTTCGGCGACCGGCTTCCTGATCCTGTCGACCGGCGCCTACCGGGTGTACGAGGGTGAAAGTGACACCGGCGCCGTCCTCGCCGAGGGCGGCGCGCTGTCCGCCGACGCCGAGGTGGGGCCGTCGTTCGTGCAGACCGGTTTCGACACGCTGTGGCAGGGCGGCGGCTGAGTTTCGTCGCGGTGTCGCTGGCGTTCTTCTGCCTGACGACCATCATCGCCTACTACTACATGGCCGAGACCAACCTGCGCTTCCTGCTGGGCAAGGCCGCGACGCTCAAGGTTCCGGTGATCCGCGGGACCGTGGGCGGCGACGCCACGTTGGTGTTGCAGGCGGTGATCCTCGGGTCGGTGGTATCCGGTGCCGTGTCGACGGCGACCGAAGCCTGGACGCTCGGCGACATCGGCGTGGGACTCATGGCCTGGCTCAACATCATCGGGATCCTGATCCTGCAGCAGCCCGCCTACAAGGCGCTGCGCGACTACGAACGACAGAAGAAGGACGGCCTCGACCCGATCTTCGACCCGGTCGCGCTGGGCATCGTGGGCGCCACGTTCTGGGAGACCCGGGATCCGTTGACCGGCAAGGAGCGGGTGCCCGAAACGTCGCTTTCCTAGAATCGGGGCATGGCGAAGAGGGCGCTGGCGGTATTCCTGGTGCTGGCCGTCGCGGGGTGCACCCGGCCGGTGGACACCCCGCAGGCCCGACCGGCACCCCAGGTCGGGCCGATCTCCCCGTCACAGGTCGGCGACCTGCTCAGTCCGGAGATCTTCAACAAGGACGGCAACCTGTTCGCCACCGTCGAACCGGAACGCTGCGCCGGGGTGGCCCGCGAGGTCGATCCGCCGTTCATCGTCGAGCACGCCCCCGAAGCGCGAGATGGCGGGCACTGGTCGACCGATGTCGGCGGGGTCGAGGCCGTGGTCGAGGAGATGGTGGCGGTCATGCCGTCGGACTTCTCGGCGCGCGACGCGCTGACCGCGGCGCGCGGCACCATCGAGGCCTGTCGCGACGCCGCGGTCACCGTCACCACGATGTACGGCCGCACCTATACGTTCCGGGTGGCCGACGCGGCGCCGGACGCGCCCGAGGGCGCGGTGCTGTGGTCGCTGCGGGCCGCCGAGTGGAACTGCGACAACCTGTTCGTCGCCGCCCACAACGCCGCCATCGAGATGACCAGTTGCGGTGCCGCCGGCGGAATCGACGTCACCACCGCCGCCGAGGACGCACTCAAGCGCATCGAGGCGCTCGTCGACAACAAAGCGTGAGACGCGCGTAGTCCTACTCATCCCGTCGGGGCTGCAGGTCGGGCACGCTGTACCCATGCCGTTCGCCAACCTGCTTCCCGCGCGCGACAGCGTCGCGAACCCCTCGCCCGGCCGCGACCGCGCCATCGACGTGGCGCGGCTGTCGGCCCTGGTGACTGTCATGTTCGGGCACTGCGCCCTACTGCTGGCCACCGTCAACGAGAACGGCCTGCGCATCGGGAACATCCTCGGTGAACTGCCGCACCTGTCGCCGATCACCTGGGTGGTGCAGGTCATGCCGCTGTTCTTCTTCGCCGGTGGTGCCGCCGGCGCCTACGGCTGGCACCCCGACGGGTCGGCGGCAGGCAAGGCCTGGGGCAGCTGGCTGGTCAGCCGGACCCAACGGTTGTGCCGGCCGGTGTTCTGGTACCTGGCGTTCTGGACGGTGGCGCTGCTGGTGGCCCGGCTGACCCTTGGTGCGGAGTCCGCCGACCGGCTCGGCCGCGAATGTGTGGCTCTGCTCTGGTTCCTCGGCGTCTACCTGGTGGTCATCGCCTTCGTCCCGGCCCTGACCCGGCTGCGCAGCCCGGGTGCGTTCGGCGCGGTGATCGCCTCGCTGGTGGTCGCGGCCGCGCTGATCGACCAGGTGCGCTTCGCGGTCGGCTCCGCCGAGGCCGGGGTGCTGAACTTCGTCATCGTGTGGCTCATTCCGGTCGTCATCGGCGTCGGCTACGCCCGCCGCCTGATCCGGCCGCGGATGGCGCTGCTCACCGCCGCTGTGGCGCTGGCGACGCAGGTGCTGCTCGTCGTCTACGGGCCCTATGAGGTCGCACTGGTCACCAACGGCAGCACCGAAGGGGTGTCGAATGTGTCCCCGCCGACGGTGCTGCTCGCGGTGCATTGCATCTGGATGACGGGCCTGTTCGTGGCCATCGCCGGGATCGTCGAGCGGCTCGCCGAACGCCCGCGGGTCTGGTACGTCGTGGCCGTCGGCAACGGGGGAGCGATGACGCTCTACCTCTGGCACATCCCGGCCATCGCGGTCGCCGCGTTCAGCCTCAACGCATTCGGTCTGGACGCCTGGGATGTGCACGCCCCCAACTTCTGGGCACTGCTCGCCCTGCGCGCCGCGGTGTTCGCAGTCGTGATGCTCGCGACGTTCCTGCTGCTGTCCCCGCTGGAACACCGCAGGCTGCCGTGGTGGGATGACGCGGTCGGCGCCACCGGCGTCCGCTCGACGGTGGCCGGCGTGCTGGTGTGTCTGGCCGGGGTGGCGATGCTGCTGGTCGCCAAGAACGGTCTGGCCGGCGCCGACGGCTGGGTGCCGCTGGCCTGCTTCCTGGTCGCGGTGCTGGCGGCGCGCGCATGTGCGGGCGTCAGGGGAAGTGTCAGCGAGGTTCGGTAGGGTCTCGGGGTGACTTCGAGCGCACCCGTGGGGACCATCAAATCTGTAAATGCCCGTCTCGCTGAGGAACTGGCCGTGGCCGAGGGCCAAGTGGCCGCCGCTGTGCGACTGCTCGACGAGGGGTCGACGGTGCCGTTCATCGCCCGGTACCGCAAGGAAGTGACAGGCAGTCTCGACGACGGGCAGCTGCGGACGCTGGAGGAGCGGCTGGCCTATCTGCGGGAGATGGACCAGCGTCGCGACGCGGTGCTGGCCTCCATCGACGAGCAGGGCAAACTCACCGACGAACTGCGCGCGGCATTGCGTGCGGCCGACACCAAGGCCCGCATCGAAGACATCTACCTGCCCTACAAGCCGAAGCGGCGCACCAAGGCGCAGATCGCCCGCGAAGCCGGTCTGGAACCGCTGGCCGACCGGCTGCTCGCCGACCCGACGCAGGCGCCCGAATCCGTCGCCGTCGAATTCGTCGGCGAAGAGGTCGCCGACGCCGCCGTCGCCCTCGACGGGGCGAGGCACATCCTGATCGAACGAGCCGCCGAGGACGCCGAATTGGTCGGCGAGGTGCGCGCCACATTCTGGAACGACGGCACGCTACGGACCGCCCCGTGGTCCGAGGAAGCGGCCAAAAGCCCAGCGGGACAGAAGTTCCGGGACTACTTCGAGTTCGCCGAACCGCTGGAGAAGATGCCGTCGCACCGGGTGCTTGCCGTCATGCGCGGCGAGAAGGAACAGATTCTCGCGCTGAACTTCGACGGCGGCGACGAACTGGCCTATCAGGCCCGCATCGCGCGGAGCCTCGGCATCGACATGACCGCCGGCGCGGCGGCCACCACCTGGCTGGCCACCACGGTGCGGCTGGCCTGGCGCACCAAGCTGATGATCTCGGCGGCCGTCGACGCCCGCATCCGGCTGCGTCAGCGCGCCGAGGAGGACGCGGTGGCCGTGTTCGCCCGCAACCTCAAGGACCTGCTGCTGGCCGCTCCGGCGGGCACCCGCACCACGCTCGGCCTGGATCCGGGCTTTCGCACCGGCGTCAAGGTGGCGGTGGTGGACAGCACCGGCAAGGTCGTCGACACCTGCGCGATCTTCCCGCATCAGCCGCAGAAGCAATGGGACACCGCGAAAGCGACCCTGGCCGCATTGGTCGCCCGGCACGGCGTCGAACTGATCGCGGTCGGGAACGGCACGGCGTCCCGGGAGACCGATGCGCTGGCCGGTGAACTCATCGCCGAGATCCGGGCCGCCGGCGCGAAGGCGCCCGTCAAGGCGATGGTCAGCGAGGCCGGCGCCTCGGTGTACTCCGCGTCGGCCTACGCTGCGCACGAGCTACCGCAGCTCGACGTCACGCTGCGCGGTGCGGTGTCGATCGCCCGTCGGCTGCAAGACCCGCTGGCCGAACTGGTGAAGATCGAGCCCAAGTCGATCGGTGTCGGCCAGTACCAGCACGACGTCACCCCGGGGACCCTGGCGCGCAGCCTGAACGCCGTCGTCGAAGATGCCGTGAACGCCGTGGGTGTCGATCTCAACACCGCGTCGGTGCCGCTGCTGGCCCGGGTGTCGGGAGTGACGGATTCGCTGGCCGAGGCGATCGTCGCGCACCGGGAGAACACCGGGCCGTTCCGCAACCGCACGGCACTGCTGAAGGTTCCCCGCCTGGGGCCCAAGGCTTTTGAACAGTGCGCCGGATTCCTGCGCATCACCGACGGTGACGACCCGCTGGACGCCTCCGGTGTGCACCCCGAGGCGTACCCGGTGGTGCGGCGCATCCTGGACCGCAAGGGCATCACGCTGGCCGAACTCATCGGCAACGAGCGCACACTGCGCGCGATCAAGCCCGTCGACGTCGCCGATGACCGGTTCGGTGTCCCCACCGTCACCGATATTCTCGCCGAACTGGAGAAGCCGGGACGCGACCCGCGGCCGGCGTTCTCCACCGCGACTTTCGCCGCCGGGGTGGAGAAGGTCGGCGACCTCAAGGTGGGCATGGTGCTGGAGGGTGTGGTCACCAACGTCGCGGCCTTCGGTGCCTTCGTCGATGTCGGTGTGCACCAGGACGGCCTGGTGCACGTCTCGGCCATGGCGGATCGCTTCGTGTCCGACCCACACGAGGTGGTGAAATCCGGCCAGGTGGTCAAGGTCAAGGTGCTCGAGGTCGACGTGGACCGTCAGCGGATCGGATTGTCGTTGCGGCTCAACGACGATCCTGGTGCCGGCAAGCCGAAGCAGTCCGGCAAGCCTGCCGGTGACCAGAACCGCGGTGGTGGCCCGCAGCGTCACCAGAACAAGGCCAAGAGCGCCGGGCGTCGCGAGTCGGCGCCGCCCAGTGGGTCGATGGCGGACGCGCTGCGCAATGCCGGTTTCGGCCGCTGAGCCCGGGGTTACCATGAGGTCGTGACCCAGCGGATTCCCGGTGGGGTGGTGCACAAGATGCCCGCGGATCTGCGCACCGCCCTGCTCGCCAACGACATCGCGCTGTCGGTGTGGAAGGACATCACACCGCTGGCACGCAACGAATTCATCTGCTGGGTCGAGGATGCCAAGCAGGAGAAGACGAGGCAGCGTCGCATCCATCGGACCACCGAAGAGCTTGAGGAAGGCCAGCGCCGGCCCTGCTGCTGGCCCGGATGCAAGCACCGGGAGCGCAGCGGCAAGGCCTAAGGATTGATGGTCTCCTCGCCGACCTGACGTCCCCACACGTACTCCGCCGTCAGCGGCTGACCGATCTCGAAGTGGTTGTACGGTGCGATGCTGGCACCGGTGTCCATCACCAGATAGGGCATCGGAAAGAGGTCCCGGGTGATCGGCTGCCAGCATCCGGGGCGCCCGCCGGGTCCGCCACGGGCGTTGACCCGCGGAAGATTGTCCGGGAACACATAGCGATTGCCCGCACCCACCAACTCATTCCGCAGCCGCAGCGAGTAGCCGTTGCCGCCGAGCATTTCGGCGAATCGGGGCGCGACATCACTGTAGTTGCGCAGCGTGCACAGCAGCTGAGGGCTGTAGTAGTCCAGCAATGTGCTTGTGGGCAGCAGATCCTGGGCGCCGCGCACCAGATACGGGCCGCCACGCTCGAACACGTCGGCGGCGGTATCGGCGAAGCCCACCGCCGACATCAGCGCCTGATCGACCGTCCGTCGTTCGGTGTTGAGCGTGCGCGCAGTGTCCACGGCCTGGTCGAGCCCGTCGAACAGCACCGTGGCGGAGTCGGCATAGGTCGTGGCAAGATCGGCCAAACCCGCTGTGTCCCGGCGGATCTGCGGCATCCGGGGGTTGAGCTCGCCCAGGATGTCATGCCCGTCCACCACGGCTCGACCGAAACTGTCTCCCAGCCCGTTCAGTGCCTGGGCCGCCGCCGTCAGCGTCTGATTGAGCTTCACCGGGTCCACCTGCTCGGCAATTCCCATGATGGTCTCGAACACGGTGTTGAACTCGGTGGTGGTCGCCGAGGCCTCGATCACCGCGTCCGGCCGCAGCCTGTCCGCGGCCGGATTCGCCGGGGACAGAAACGATATGTACTTGTTGCCGAACACCGTCGTCGCCCGCAACTGCGCGTCCACGTTGGCCGGGATGAGGGCCAGATATTGCGGTTTGACGTCCAGGATCAATCTGGCCCGCGCTCCTCGGCCATCGTTCACCACGCCGGCGGATGTCAGGCGCCCGATCGGGACACCGTTGAACGTCACCTTCGAACCCGGATCCATCGACAGCCCGGCACGCTCGGCCATACCACCACCGTGACACCGGAGTCGAAATACCCGCGGAACAGCGCCCACGTCATGCCGAACACCAGCACGACGATCAGCAGCAGTACCGTCCCTGCGGCACGGTACGGCGGCTCCTTCGGGTCATTCAGTGGGCCCTCGTCCGCCACGGCGATCTGGTCGGCCCCCGGCACCGTGGTCATCGGCCAAGTGCACCACAGGACAACACTTTTGGGGATATCGGGGCACTGTGACGCTCGTGGGGCGCCGCGGTGAATGTGATGCCGGTAACAGCGCCCGGGTTAGAGTCCCATGTCCTTGGCGATGATCATCTTCATCACCTCACTGGTGCCGCCATAGATCCGGCTGACCCGGTTGTCGGCGTAGAGCCGGGCGATCGGGTACTCGTTGATATAGCCGTAGCCACCGTGCAACTGCAGGCACCGGTCGATGACCTTGGCGGCGATATCGGTGCAGAACAGCTTCGCGGCGGCCGCATCGGCGGGTGTCAGTTCGTCGCGGTCGTGGGCCTCCATCGCGCGGTCGACGACGGCCTCGGCCGCATCGACATCGGCCTTACAGGCCGCCAGCTCGAATTTGGTGTTCTGGAACGCCGCGACGGGCTTACCGAACACCGTGCGGTCCTTGGTGTACTGCGCGGCGAAGGCGACAGCGGCCTTGGCCTGGGCGTAGGAGCCGACCGCGATGGCAAGCCGCTCGCGGGGCAGGTTCTGGCCCAGATAGGAAAAGCCCATGTGCAATTCACCCAGGACGTCCTCGACGGGCACCTTGACATCGACGAAGTTGAGCTCGGCAGTATCGGATGTGCGCAGGCCCAGCTTGTCGAGCTTGCGGCCCACCTCGTAGCCGGCGGACTTGGTGTCGACCACCAGCAGTGAGATTCCGTAGCGGCGGTCGTCCTCGCGCGGAGCGGCGGTGCGGGCGCAGACGATGACGCGGTCGGCGTGCACGCCGCCGGTGATGAAGGTCTTGGAGCCGTTCAGGACGTAATGCGTACCATCGCCGGAAGGCTTTGCGGTGGTGCGCATTCCGGCCAGATCGGAACCGGTCCCGGGCTCGGTCATGGCGATGGCGAACATGATCTCGCCGGACATCATGCCCGGATACCAGCGCTGCTTCTGCTCTTCGGTGGCCAGCGCCTTGAGATAGGGCAGGCACAATCCGATGTGCACGCTGGAACCGCCGAAGGACACCGCTGCCCGGGACAGTTCCTCGGTGACGATGGCCTGGAACTTGTAGGAATCGATACCGGAGCCACCGTACTCGGTGGGGATCTCGATACCGAAGATGCCTAATTCGCCCAGCTTGTAATAGAAATCGCGAGGCGCGATACCTGCCTCGAACCACTCGTCGTACACCGGGACGACCTCGGCGGCGATGAAGTCCCGGATCATCGCGCGGAAGTCTTCGTGCTCCTGGTTGTAGACGGTCCTCTGCATCGGTACCTCTCCTTAGCGAACAGTGTTAGCTATTGACCTCACTATAAGCTAACGTCGTTCACCAGGGCAATTGTGGGGGAGGTGCGGAACAGGTGGGAAGACCACGCCTGCTCAGTCGCGAGCGCATCCGGGACAGCGCACTGATGATCATCGACCGCGCCGGCCTCGGCGAGCTGTCCATGCGCAAACTTGCCGCCGAACTCGGTGTGCAGGCCGCCTCCCTGTACAAGCACTACCCGACCAAAGATGACGTCCTCGACGATGTCGCCAGCCTGATCGTCACCGCGGTGGACACCTCGGCCTTCGACGCAGACGAGGACTGGGATGTGGCCCTGGCCGCGTGGGCACGCTCCTACCGTGCCGCGCTGGTGTCACATCCCAACATGGTGCCCTTTCTGGCCGGTGGTCCCGGCCAGCGCGACGAGAGTCTGCGCATCGCGGATTCGGTCCACGGTGGTCTGGTGCGGGCCGGCTGGCCGCCCCGCGAGGCGACCCTGATCGGCGCGGCCACCCGGTCGTTGGTACTCGGGTCGACCGTAGGTTCGTTCTCCCGGGGATTCGTCGACGACGTCCAGGTCTATCGCGACCGCTACCCGCACATGGATCAGGCGCACCTGCTGCGCGGTAAGGCCAGCGAAATCGACACGGCGAGCTTCGAGCTTGCGCTCACCGCATTCATCCAGGGCCTGAAAAGCCAGTTCGCGGCGATCGGGGAACGTAGGCGGCGGCGCCGGCCGGCGACCGTGTGACGGCACGGGGTGCGAACGCCCCGACGGTGTTGCGGTGAAGATGAACGCTCGGTGAATGTCTGCCGCCGTACCGGGTAGCCCGGACACCCACCGGTGAGTCCGTCGCGGACCGCGCTCTAGCTGGTAACACTGCCGGACGCGCGCCCGATAAGCGGATACGCAGCCGTGAAAACGGCGGTTTCGTCGAGATGCCGAACGCGAACGAGCAAACTAGGCTCGTCCGCGATCAGCACCAGACCCGGGACAGGAGTCGGAACCGAGGGTGAAAACCGTACTTGGACTGTCGGTGACCGCGGCCGGTGTCGGCTGGGTACTCGTCGAGGGCACCGCGCCCCTGGACGACGACAAGTTCGCCGTCCGCGGCCTCGATGACCTCGTGCCCCGCTGTCTTGCCGCGGTACGCGGCGCCCAGTCCATCGCCGCGACAAGCGGCCGGCGGATCGACTCGATCGGGGTCTGCTGGAGCCAGGACGTCGAGCAGCAGGTCAGCACGCTGCTCGCGGAGCTGCGAACCGCAGGCTGGCCCGATGTGCGCTCGGTCCGCCAGGTCACACCGGGCAACGGCGATGTTGCGCCCACCCAGCGCACCGAGCGAACCGACCTCTGCGGCCTGCTGGCCGGGATGCTCGCCGACGACCGCGAGACCGACGCCGATGACGAGTCGGCGTTTGTCGATCACGACGTGATCTGCGGGCCCGATGCCGGACGGACACCGGCCTATGACGCCGCACAGGCGGTCGTCACCGACGCTGCACCGCCGGAGCCCGTTCTGGTGGCGCGCCCGCGCCGCAACTGGGTACCCGAGTGGACGCCGGCGGTATCGGGCACCCGTCTGGTGTCGGCGGCCGCGGTGACCGCGGTGGTGGCGCTGTTCGCGGTCGGTTCGCAGTTCGTCGGGACAGCGAAGCAGCAGCCTACGGAGGCGGCGCTGGCCGGTAGCACCACGGCGCCGACGGCGCAGACCACCCAGGTGGTGCCGCCACAGGCGCCGGCGGTACAGCCGGTGGCGGCGGTGCCGGAGCCGACGCCCACCCTCGCCGAGGTGAGCGAGCCGCCGGTGCAACTGGCGCTGCCGCAAACGCAGCCGGTGGCCGAAGCGATGCCCGAGCCGGCTGTGCCCGTCGAACCACCGGTGAGCGCCGAGCCGCTCGCGGCACCGCAACTGCCGGTGCCCGATGTGGCCCCGGCCGCCGAGCTCGCCGTCCCGGAGCCTGCCGTGCCGCTTGCGGCCCCCGTCCCGGCTCCGGAGGTTCTTCCGCCGGCACCGGTGGTGCCGCCGCCGCCGTTCTGGATGCTGCCGCCGTTCGTGCCGGCTCCGCCGCCACCACCACCGCCTGCGGTCGTGCCGCCGGCCCCGGAGGCGCTTGCCGCTCCGGTCGAGCATCTCCCGCCGCCCGCGCCCGTACCGCCCGCTCCGTCGGTCGACCCGGTGCTCGGCGCCCTACCCTGACATCGGGTCAGACCCGCGCCGGCATGCTGTCCCATCCGCGGACCACCGACGCCGAGGAGAACACCGCGGCATCGAGATCGACTTCCCAGTCAGGGAAACGGTTCATGATCTCGTCCAACGCAATGCGGCCCTCGATGCGCGCCAGCGCATTACCCAGGCAGTAATGTGCCCCGACGCCGAACGACAAGTGCTGGCGCGGCGACCGGGTGACATCAAACCGCTCCGCGTCCGGCCCGAAGCGGCGTTCGTCGCGGTTGGCCGCACCGATCAACAGGATGATCGCGCTGCCCTCGGGCACCGTCGCGCCATGGAACTCGGCATCGCGGGTGACGTAGCGGGCGGCCTGCAGCGCGGGTGGCTCGAAACGCAGGATCTCCTCGACCGCGCCGGGCACCAGCGACCGGTCGGCCACCAACTTCCGGCGTTGATCGGGATGCTCGGACAGGAGCTTGCCCGCCCAGCCGATCAGGCGGGTCGTGGTCTCCGACCCGGCCACCGCGACGACGGACATGAACAGCAGCAGCTCCTCGCGGCGCAACGTGCGGGTGGTGCCCGTCTCGTCGGTGAACTCTGCGTTGAGCAGCTCGGTGGTCAGATCGTCAGCGGGGTGAGCGATCCGCCAGTCGACGAACTCGGCGAAGAACTCGCCGTCGGTGATGGGACCGTCGGGATTGTCGGTCATCTGGGCGCCGCGTTCGGTGCGCACATACTTGTCGCCGTCGGCCAGCACGCGACTCTGGTAGTCCTCGGGAATGCCGAACAGCGCGCTGACCACGCGCAGCGGCATCACCGCGCCGAGATCGGTGACGAAATCGAACCGGTCGCCACCGACGAGCGGATCGAGGCAGCGCGCGGTGAACTCACGCACCGTGGGCTCCAACGCATTGATCTTGCGAGGCGTGAAAGCCCGGGACAGCAGGTTGCGGTGGAGATCGTGAATCGGCGGATCCTCGAAAATCAGGGTTCCCGAGGGAATCTCGATGCCCGCCTTGATGATCTCCAGCACCGCCCCGCGTGCCGAGCTGAACGTCGCGTGATCCACCAGCGCACGGTTCACGTCCTCGAAGCGGCTGACGGCGTAGAAGTCGTGGGTGTCGTTGTAGTAGAGCGGCGCCTCGTCGCGGAAACGCTTGAACATCGGGTACGGGTTCGCGTTCAGGTCCGCATCCCACGGGTCGTAGTACACCCGCTCGGTGGCGCTGGTGGTCATCGTCGGCTCCCTAGAAGCTCAGTCCGTGTTTCTCGAAATGCCGCGCCAGTGCCTGCATGTAGGAATCTCCGTGGAACGGTCCGCGGGCCCCGATCGCGGCCTCGAGGAACGGGCCGTATTCCTCGTCGTTGACGTAGGTCGACCAGTGGGTGATCTGCGCGTCCTCGTTGGTATCGACGAAACTGATCGAGTAGAAACCCATCACCTTTCCGTCGTTGACGTTGGTGCCCTGCCATCGGTAGCGCATCACGAAGCCGTTCTCGGCCGGCCAGACCTTGTAGTCGACCGGCTTCCAGTCCGGGAAGGTGATGCCATAGGCCTTGGCTTCCACGGTGGCCGCGGTATCCCAGTGCGTCGCTACATCTTTGAGCACCAGTTCCTGATCGGCGACGAAGTAGGGGGAGGTGTAGACCGCGTCCTCGGTGAACTCCCACTCGTCGTAGCTCTCGCCCGCGGCGACCTTCTGCAGCACGTACTTGTCGCGGTAGCTCTCGGCCATCCGGCGGTGCTTGGCGATACGGTCTTCCAGGTTCACTGCGCGTGCTCCTCTTTGGTGATCGAGTCCGGTGGCAACGGTGCGCTGCCAGGCTTTGCTGGTAAACCCCAGGTGCCGAAAGCCATGGCGGTCAGGGTGTAGGTGCCGACGAGGAAGACGACCTCCATCGCGGCACGTTCGCCGAGTTCGTCGACCAGGCGCTGCCAGGTCGGCCACTGCGCCTTTCCCTCGGCGAGGATCTCGTCGACGGCGTCGAGCACCAGGCGGTCGGCGCCGCTGAACCCGTCGTTGCCCTCGGCCAGCGCGGCGACATCGTCATCGGTGACACCGACCGCGGCGCCCAGCCTGACGTGCTGACCCCACTCGAACGCCGAGCGGTGCCGGTGCGCGACCCGCAGGATGATCAGTTCGCGCAACCGTCCCGGCAACTCTCCGCGCTGCAGCAGAAAACCGTTGAACCGCAGGAACATTTCTGCCATGTCGGGGTGGCGGGCCAGCATCCCGATGATGTCGAAGTTCAGCGGATCGTAGGGTTCGCCGGAACCGGCCCGGGGCACCTTGTCGGCGGGCAGTCCGAGCAGCGCGCCGAACGCGGCGTATTCGGGATCGCCCCATTGGTCGACCGCCAGCGGCGCCATGCGCGGTGCCTCGGTCACGAGGGCAGCGCCATCTGCAGGTACAGGTCGAGGCGCCGGATCCGACCGTCATCGCTGAACTGATACACCGACAGCGAATTCACCACGCTGCGGAAGTCGCCGACGACACTGCGCTCTTCGAGTTCCAGGAACACCAGGTCGCCGTGCTCGGTGATGCGCTTGAACGTGCACTCCCATTCGGAGGTGGTCGCCCACCCGGTGAGGAAGGCGGTGTAGCCGGCCCAGTCCATCTCCTCCTTGAAGGCGCCGACGCGGAGGAAGTTCTCGGTGTCGACCAGGTCGGCCAGGGGAGCCCAGCCGGCTTCGGTGAACCCGGGTGCTTTGGCCGCGGTGACGAGGCGACCGGTGGTGGCGGCGTACTCCAGGACGGTGCGGCTACGGCCGGCGTGCTGTGTGACGATCTCGGCGAGTTCGGGCATCAGACGGCCGCCAGGTAGCGGTCGATGACGGAGTGATAGTGCGCGATCACCACTTCCTCGTTGACCAGCGCCATGTGGTCCAGACGCGCATTGCGCAGCCCGGTCTGCTGCCGTGGCATCTGTTCATAATCCTGTTGCAGCGCTTCGAAATACTTGAAGCTGCCCGGCTCCCGCACATCGATGAGGTCTGCGGCAAACGCACTGCGGTGTTCTTCGGGCAGCCACATGAAGCTGGTGATGTGCCAGATGCATCGGTTGGGGTCGCCGTCGGGGTGCGGGGTGGACATGATGACGGTGGCCTCACCGGCCCGGATGGTCATGAAGAAGTTGGGGAACAACACCCAGCCGTGATTGTCGCTCATCTGGGCGTCGGTGAGGCCTTCGACATCCAGACCGTCGCGGGACAGGGTATCGCGGGTGGCCTGCTGCAGCAGCGTGCGCCCGGTGACACCCTCGGGGAACACCAGAGTGCCGTCCGCCGTGCGGTTCTCGTCGACCAGTTCGGTGAACCGGGGGAGCACCCGCACCACGCCGGGGAAGGTCTCGGGCAACTCCATGATGCCCTCGACCTGTTTTTCCGGGCCCATGCCCTCGACGTGGGCGATCTCGAACGGGGCGACCGCGATGCTGTGTTTGTCCAGGAACCGGTACTTCACCTTGGTCGGATCGATGACCAGCACCCGCAGCAGCTGCGGATGGATCCCGGAAACGTGGTAACCCTCCTCGAAGGCGTCCATCACCACCTTCCAGTTGCAGTCCAGCGCCTCTCGGACGTTGAGCACCGTGGTCATCTGATCGAGGTGATAAGGCTCCAGGATCCGGATGACGTCCTCGCCCAGGAAGTCGCGCAGCGGTGCGGCATTCGGGTCGGGATTGAGGAAGATGAAACCGGCGAAGGTATCCACCGGCACCTCGAGCAGGCCGTAATCGTCCTTGTCGATCTCGGGTTTGGAACAGCCTCGTAGCTTGCCCTGCTGGTCATAGGACCATAGGTGGTACTGGCAGACGATGCGTTGTTTGGCGTGGCCCTGACCGTCGAACAGCGGGTTGCCGCGGTGCCGGCAGGCGTTGACGAAACCCCTTGTGGTGCCGTCATTTCCGCGCATCACCACGAAGGACTGATCAAAGATGCGGTACTCCTTGAAGTCGCCGGCCTTCGCCAGTTCGTCGACACGACCGACGATCTGCCAGACCCGCATCCAGATGGCCGCACGCTCCCGGTTCACGAAATCCTGCGACGTGTAGCGGTCGGTGGGGATCTGCATGCGGAACAGTGCGCTGGCATCGTCGGGGCTCAGACCTTCGGAGTCGACCCATTCGCCGGGGCGGGCGGACTGTGCGGAATCGATGGACATCGAGGGTTCCCTTCTGCGGGCTGATGTTCGCGAGGACGCGAGGGCGGCGTCGGGGCTGTGACGGCAGTCACGATAATACAGAGATGAATTTCAGATACAAGTCTGTATTTGAGATCGATGTTTGCGAGAATGGTCCGATGACCGAGCGCTGGACCAGAGAGCGGCGGATGGAGCAGACCCGCACGGTGCTGCTCGATGCGGCCGAGGGGATCTTCGCCGGCCGCGGGTACGCGGGTTCGCTGGAAGACATCGCCGAGGCCGCCGGCTACACCCGCGGCGCGATCTATGCCCAGTTCGGCGGCAAGGACGAACTGTTCCTCGCGGTGATCGAACGGCATCGCCAGCGCTTCCTGGACGGCTTCGCGGACGTGATGGAATCCTTCGACCGGTTCGCCGACATCGACGTCGATGGATTCGCAGAACGCTGGCGGGTGCTCAGTGGTGCCACTGATGCCCAACAGGCCGCGGCGTTGAACTATGAATTCACGCTTTTCCTGCTGCGCAACCCCGCCGCCCGCGATCGGGTGGCCGTCCAGCGCCGCGAGACGGTGCGGTCACTGGCCGAGTACATCTCCAAAGGCGTTGCCCGCCTGGGCGGCTCGTTGAAAATCCCGGCCGAGTCGTTGGCCCGGGTGCTGCTGGCCACCAACGACGGCGTCACGCTGGCCAGCCACCTCGACGGCGAAGACCTGTACCGCACCTTCCTGCAGTTGGTGCTTTCGAGCGTCGGTCCACCCGAGGAGTGACGCGATGAAGCGTAGGGACGGACCGATAGTGACACCTGGGCTGTTCTACGCCGGTGACCGGGCCGAGGCGTGAGCGCGCAGCGCACGATCAGCGAGGTCATTGCGGCCGCGCCGGACGTCGTCCGCGATTTCTATGTCGATCTGGACAACCTGCGGACGCTGCATCCGCTGATCATCACCGTGCAGCGCACTGCGCGCACCGTCGGCCCCGATGGCTATGTCTCGAACTATCGTGTTCGCGATCGGATCCCCTTGGGCCGCAGCACGTTTCCGGTCACCTATACCGCGACGCTGTACGTGCCGGTCGAGGGGGAGGTCTGGACCGAGGCCAGGCAGTTCCCGCGGGTGCGGCTGCGGGGCCGGGTCTCCTTCGACGAGGTGGCCGACGGCGGCACCCGGCTCACCGAGCGGTTGAGCATCACCGCGCCGTGGCCGCTGGCCGGGTTCACCGCTCGCCAGGCGGTCGCCGCGCACGCCGCGATGCTGGCCGGGATCCGCCGGCATTTCGCGTAGTCGGCGCCGCACCGCCGGAGCGGGCGGTAGAACGTGTCAGCCGGTGCGGGAGAGCACCTCGCCCGCCGAGGCGAGTGACCGCAGCGTGTCGTCCCGCGCGTCGCCCATTCCGACGATGCAGTCGACCGTCAAGGGGGCAAGGACATGTGTGAGGCCGTGGCCCTCGTGGCCGAAGAAGCCGGCCAGCTCAAGCATCACGGCACCGTGCACGAGGCTCCAGAGCCGGCCGGCGACACTCAGCTCGCCGTCGTCGCGGATACGGCCCGAGGCGATCATCCGGCGAACGGCATCGCGCAGTGCCTCAAAGGATTCCGCCTGCTCGGCACGATCGTTGGCGCTCCCGGTGCTGGTGACGTCGGCCCGCTGCCCGACCACCGACGCCGGGGACGTGGTGCCGAAGATCAGCTGATAGCGCTGCGGGTCCGCGAGCGCGAACGCTCGATACGCCGCGCCCATGACGAAGAAGTCGCAGACCGGATCGTCGGTCTGATCGGCGTCGGTCAAGACCCGGGTGAACCGCGCGAACGCCTCGTCGGCAAGGGCGTCGATCACACCGGTCATGCCGCCGAAGTGGGTGTACACGGCCATCGTCGAGGTTCCGACCTCCGCGGCGAGGCTACGGACACTCAGTGACTGCAGCCCGTCGCGCTCGAGTACGCGCATACCTCCCTCGATCAACCGCTCCCTGACGTCGCTCACCATTGCGATATTGCCATAACGCTGTTATAAACGAGGCATCGATAACGCTGTTATGGAGGCTGGTCATGACAAACCGCTATCTGGAGGGGCCGTTCGCGCCGATCGACGAGGAGGTCACGCTGACCGACCTCGAGGTGTCCGGCTCGATCCCGGACTACCTGGATGGCCGTTACCTGCGCAACGGCCCGAACCCGATCGGTGAGATCGATCCCGAGCTGTACCACTGGTTCATCGGCGACGGCATGGTGCACGGTCTGCGTATCCGCGACGGCAAGGCCGAGTGGTACCGGAACCGGTGGGTGCGCAGCCCGCACGTAGCCCGCGTCCTCGGTGAGGAGCGGCGCACCGGGCATACCGGGATCTCCGGGCTCGGCGCCAACACCAACGTGATCGGACATGCCGGCAAGACGGTCGCGCTGGTCGAGGGCGGCGTCGCCAACTACGAACTGACCGACGAACTCGACACGGTCGGACCCTGTGACTTCGACGGCACGATCACGGGCGGCTACACCGCACACCCCAAGCGCGACCCGGACACCGGGGAACTGCATGCGGTGTCCTACAGCATGTATCGCGGCAACACCGTGCAGTACTCGGTGATCGGCGTCGACGGCCGAGCGCGGCGCACCGTCGACATCGAGGTCACGGGCAGCCCCATGATGCACGACTTCTCGCTGACCGAGCGACACGTCGTCTTCTACGACCTACCGGTCACCTTCGACAATCGCCGTGCCGCGGAGATGGCGGTGCCCCGCGGACTTCGGCTGCCGGCGCGGCTCCTGATGTCCGCGTTGATCGGTCGCGTCCGGATCCCCGACCCGATCAGCGCGAGGACGCCGTCCGGGATGAGCGCCGACCGCCGGTTCCCCTATTCGTGGAACCCGCGTTATCCCGCCAGGGTCGGCGTGATGCCGCGCGAGGGCGGCAGCGCCGACGTGCGCTGGTTCGACGTGGAACCCTGCTATGTCTTCCACCCGATGAACGCGTACGACGACGGCGATACGGTCGTGCTCGACGTGATCCGCCATCCCAAGATGTTCGACACCGATCACCTCGGGCCGAACGAAGGTCCGCCGACGCTGGATCGCTGGACGGTCGACCTCGCCGACGGCAAGGTGCGCGAGTCGCGGATCGACGATCGCGCCCAGGAGTTCCCGCGCGTCGACGAGCGGCTCGTCGGCAAGCGGCACCGCTATGGCTATGCTCCCGCGGTCGGCGAGGGCACCGGTGGGACCGGCACGCTGCTCAAGCACGACTTCGTCGGCGGGAACAGCCAGGCACGGTCCTTCGGGGCGGACACGTCGCTGGGCGAGTTCGTCTTTCACCCGTCCGCGCCGGACGCCGACGAGGACGACGGCGTGCTGATGGGCTACGTCTACGACCGGCCGACCGACCGCAGTGAGCTGGCGATCGTGGATGCCCGGACGCTGGAGCCGGTGGCCGCGGTCAAGCTGCCGCACCGGGTACCCGCCGGATTCCACGGCAACTGGGTGCCCACGGGCCAGGTCTGATCCGGCGCAGGATCAGCTCGCGGACACTGCCTCGCCGCCGGCGACCGCCTTGGCCCACCGATAGTCGGCCTTGCCGGCCGGTGAGCGCACGATTTTCGGCTGGCGGATAAAGGCTTTCGGGATCTTGTAACGCGCCACCGACTGCCCGCAGACCGCGGCCAGGTCCTCGTCGTCGGCACTGGCGCCCTCGGCGAGTTGCACGACGGCCACCACCTCCGAGCCCCAGCGTTCCGAGGGCCTGCCCACCACCACGACGTCGTAGACGGCCGGGTGCGCGGCGATGGCACGTTCCACCTCTTCGACGAAGATTTTCTCGCCACCGGAATTGATGGTCACCGAATCGCGGCCCAGCAGCTCAATCCTGCCGTCCTCCAAGACATTTGCCCGGTCACCCGGCACCGACCAGCGCACCCCGTCGATGGTGGGGAAGGTGCGGGCCGTCTTGTCCGGATCGCCGAGATAGCCCAGCGGGATCAGATCGCGGCGGGCCAGCCAGCCGCCGCCCTCGCCGGGTGCCAGCACCCGGCTGAAATCCTCGGCGACGACCGCGGTATCGGACTGGGCGTCGAAGACGGCCGCGGTCGTCTCGCCGCCGGCGGTGGAGAAGGTGCTCAACTGGGCGCCGGATTCCGAGGCACCGACGGCGTCGAGCAGCATCAGGTGCGGCAGGGCGCTCAGGATGCGCTCACGCACCGTCGGCGAGAGGGCGGCGCCGCCGTTGGTGATGGTGAGCAGCCCGGACAGGTCGTAGTCGCCCTTCTCGATCTCTTCGACCAGCGGCCGGGCCACCGCATCGCCGACGACCGGAATCGTCAGTACTCGTTCACGTTCGGCGAGGCGCAGCACCTCGGCGGGACGCAACCGCTCCACATCGTCGGGGATGACCAGCCGGCCGCCCATCGTGATCGCGTTGTAGGCCGCCCACTGCGCGGCGCCGTGCATGAACGGCGGGATCATCAACATCGACATGGCGCCCGCGCCGGCGCGGGCCTTCTCGGCGAGTTCCTCATGGGAGGCCAGGGCCTGATTGCTGCCGAACGGACGCCCGCCCATGGAGGACAGGAAGATGTCGTGCTGGCGCCACAACACGCCCTTGGGCATGCCGGTGGTGCCGCCGGTGTAGAGAATGTACAGGTCATCCCCGGAGGCGGCGGGAAGCCCGCCGGCCGGTGCCGGCGTGCTCAGGATCGCCTCGTAGTCCACTGCGCCGGGCAGTAGCTCGTTGCCGGATGCGTCGGAAACCTGAACCAGCACCTGCAGGTGCGGGACGCGGTCACGGATCGCAGCCACCCGGGGCGCGAACTCGGCGTTGTAGATCAGCGCACGGGCCTTCGAATCGTTGAGCAGGTAGACGAGTTCTTCCTCGACGTAGCGGTAGCTCACGTTGAACGGCGCGACCCGGGCGCGGTACGCGCCGATCATCGACTCCAGGTACTCGTTGCCGTTGCGCAGATAGATGCCGAGGTGGTCCTGTCCGGATTCGTGGCCCTCGAGGGTGTCACGTTCGGTGTGGCAGCCCAACCCCGCCGAGGCCAGGAAATGGGCGAACCCGTCGATCCGGGCATCGAATTCCGCATAATTGAATCGGCGGTCCCGCCAGACCAGAAAGGTCTGTTCGCCGATGGCGCCGGCCACCGTGCGGAATACCGAGGACAGGTCGAAGGTCACGCCGCTCATGACAACAGACCATACATTGATCGAAGACGCGTATGGTCGAGCTCGGGCATCTACGCCGGGAAGAACCCGTCTCCGGTCAGCACCCCGGGCTGCCAGCCCAGCGCGCCCCGGCAGAGCATCGGGCGACCGTCGGGTGTCTGTGCTGCGCCCTTGGCCACCGCGCACGGTGCACCGGTCTCCTGCACACCGTGCAGCGGATAGGAGATCGTCCAGAATCCGGTGTAGACCGGCGGCCACTGGTTGGGGATCCAACTGCACTTCATCGCCTGCCCACCGCGGCCGCGCCCGAAGGTGAACAGCTGGGTGTTGTCACACGGCGCACCGAGCGCGGCGTGGTAGTTCATCCCGGGCACATCGGTCGGATAGCGGCCCGACTCGTCATCGGCCGCGGCGGGCGCGGCAAAGCTCAGCGCAGCGGCCGCGATCGATACAGCAACCGTCAGTTCACGAATCATGTCCCACCCTTTGCCAGGTCGTGCCCGTACCCCGGCAAAGTTTAGTGGTGCGGACGCCACGCGCGGGGCTATTCGGGCGCGTCGAGCACACTGACCGCGATCCCGTACGGCAGGAAACGGACGCGGCGGGACGGATCGGTGTTGTTCTTGTTCGCCCGCAGCGCGTCCAGCTCGCTCGGGTACACCTCTTCGATGTGGGCGCCGCCCGCGGCATCGACGCTGTAGATCGCCCAGACCCCGTCGCCGGTGTCACCGGTGGTCTCGGGCCGGGCGGGCTGGGCCTGGCTGGTGAACTGGTCGATCAGGGTGGACCAGCCCGCACGCTTGCCGAACCGGTCCAGCGCGTCGCGCAGCCCCTCGCCGGCTTCCCGGGCGAGCCTGTCAAACTCTTCGGGGTCGATACCGAACGGCCCGTTCTGGCTCATCGCCGTCCTCCTTCACGCAGGGGTGGTAACCAAGGATATGTCCTTAACACGAAGTGCGGTTTTGGCAACGGTGGAGCGCTCGCCCGCAGCGGCCGGCGCACATGATCGCGCCGGCTGGGTCGGGCTGTTCGCCGGCGACGGCAAGGTCGAGGACCCGGTCGGTGCGCGTCCCCACGTCGGGCATGCCGAGATCGAGCGGTTCTACGACACCTTCATCGGCCCGCGGGACATCACCTTCCGCCGTGCGATCGACATTGTCCGCGGCCACACGGTGCTGCGCGACCTCGTGCTCGAGGTGGCGATGGGCTCTGCGGTCACGATGCAGATCCCGGCCATCCTGCGCTACGACGTGCACCCGACCGCAACCCCCGACGAGCTGCGCATCGCCCGGTTGCAGGCGTACTGGGAGCTGCCGGCGATGGCATGGCAGTTCGCCCGCAACGGACCCGCCGCGGTTCCCGCCGCGCTACAGCTGACTCGAGCGCTGCTGACCAATCAGGGACCGTCGGGGACGGCCGGTTTCATGTCCGGGGCGCTCGGTGTCGGCCCGCGCGGCAAGCGTCTCATCGTGCAGCTGATCGACGATGCCTGCGCAGGCAACGAGGTTGCGGTCAAGCGGGTCCTGGGGCCCGACGCCGACATCACGGCGGGCGACGACGACCGGCTCAGGCCCACCGAACTGGTGGCGGCGCTCAACGGTGCGCGGCGCCGCACCACGATCGTGGCCGGACGCCATGTCGCCGTCAGCGTCACCGGACCCGGCGGCGATGCGATCCTGATCGCCGATGTCGGGTCGCGGCCGAGCCGGGTACGGCGGATGCGGTTGTTCGTCGAGGCGGGGTAGAAGCCCAGCCGGGGGATCGCGGTGACGCGGCGACATGAGACGGTGGTATCCACCATGGACAGTTCTTCCCCCGGGTCGGCCGCCGGAAACACACCGCAGTACCTGAGCTATGAGGATTTCGGCCGGCGGTTCTTCGAGGTCGCGGTCTCGGAGAAGCGCGTCGCGGACGCGATCGGCGCGATCGCCGGGGACGAGTTCGAGATGGGGCCGATGGGCCAAGGCCCCGGCGGTATCGCCAAGGTCACCGCCAGGGTGCGCATCCAGGCGCCGCGGGTCACCCGGCACGTCGGCCAGACCATCACCTTCGACATCCGCATCCCGCTGGAGATCAACATGGTGGTCGACCTGCGGATCGACCGGCCACGATTCATGGTGTTCGGTGAGATCGCGCTGCAGGCGGCGGCTCGGGCCGCCGACCCGCTTCTGTTGATCATCGACGTCGACAAGCCGGGACCCCGAGACATCTCGATTCACGTCACCTCGGGGACACTGCGGGGCGAGGCGCTGCGGGTGCTCGCAGGTATCGACGCCGAGATCAAACGGTTCATCGCCGCGCACGTGGTCGGCGAGATCGACAGCCCCGGAGCGCGGCAGGCCAGGATCATCGACGTCGCCGCCCAGATCGACGCGGGCTGGGCCGGGATCTAAAGCACCGTAGTATTGCCGCCCATGCGCCGTATTTCGCTGTGCCTGCTGTCCACTCTGACCGCGGCGGCCACCGCGCTGGCCGTCGCCGCGCCGGCCGGCGCGGACTCCGTCACCGACAGCTTCCTCAACGCCGTCGACCAGGCCGGTGTGACCGCCCCGAACATGGTCGACAACGCGGCACTGGGGCAGTCGGTGTGCCCGATGCTGTCGGAGCCCGGTCAGAACGTCGCCGACGTGGCGGCTCGGGTCGCCGATACCGCGGGCATGCCGCTGGGACCGGCCACCATGTTCACCGGACTCGCGATCTCGGCGTTCTGCCCGGCCGCGGTGGCCGGTATCGGTGACGGCAAGGTGTTCGGGTTCGACGTACTGGGCTTCTGAGCGCCCCGCGACTATTGGGCTGCTGCGCGCGTAACGCGGTCATTGGGCTTCGGTGCGCGTTGACACCGGAGCCAGTTCGGGGCGGCGTGGCACCCGGCCGTGCCCGGCGCCCCGTCCGCGCAGATGCCGCCAGATCCACGGCATGAACATGTTCTGCGTCCACAGCAGCTGTGAGTACATCCGGGACCGGAACGTCTGATGATCGGTGACGCCTGCGCCGGCCAGCGCCCAATCATGGTCGCTGCCAGGCAGACCCAGTGCCTCCGCGGCCGCCGCGGCGAACAGCAGATGGCCATTGCGTGAACCGTGCACCCGGTCCGGGCTCCACACCTCGGGGTCGGTCATCGATTCGGCGTAGTACAGATCGACGAGCCGGAAACCATGGTCGGTAGCCGCGGTGCGGATGACGTCGTTGATCTCCAGCACCCGCGGCACCAGCAGCCGCCCGGCCGGCAGGATGCGGGTGATATCGGGAAACGTCGTCGTCACGACGGTGGCCCCCGATGACGCCAGTCGTCGGTGCAATTCGTCGAGATCGACGAGCGCCTGCCGGAACTTGCGGCCCGGACGGGTCACGTCGTTCATCCCGACGCACACCGTGATCAGATCCGGCTGCATCGACAACGCTTGTGGCAGCTGGACATCCAGCACATCGCGCACACGCTTACCGCGGATGGCGAGATTTGCGTAGCGCAGGCCGGGGGAGTGCGCATCGATCATCCGGGCCAGCCGATCGGCGAAGCCGATCAGGGCTCCCGCATCATCGAGGTCCCAGAGCCCTTCGGTCTGGCTGTCGCCCACAGCCACGTATCTGCGGTACCGGTGGTCGGCCACGGTTCAGACTGTAATGGGCAGAACGGCTTCCGCGCTGCGCGGTGTGTGCTCGGCCACACCGTGCCGTCAGCCGGCGTCGATCAGAACGATGGACCTGTTCAGCTCGAGGGGAGCGAGGCCGGGTCCCACGCCCGACACCTTGCTTCGGTTCAATGCGACCGGCCCCCATCGATCAACCACCACGACACTGCCCTGACGTGCCTGCTCAACCACGGTTTCATCGACGGTGTCGGGCCCTTCCGGGGCCGCCTGGACGGGGGTGGCGAGTCCGATCGACAGACCCCCCAGTGCTACTCCGAGCGCGGTACCGATGTGTGCGCGTGCGCGCGGGGTCCTGAAACCTCTTGCCCTCATGGCCAACTGCCTTCTTTCGCTGCTCTTCCCGCTTCAACAGGCGATCGCGGCGCTAAATTCCACCGGAGCACCCTGCCGTAAATGTGACGTTCACCGCGTATTAACCTGCGGTATGCCGCGATTGAGTGCAGGGCTGTTGGTGTACCGCGTCGTCGAAGGCATTCCCGAGGTGCTGATCGGTCACCCGGGAGGGCCGTTCTGGGCCCGTAAGGACGACGGGGCGTGGACCATCCCCAAGGGCGAATACGACGACACCGAGGATCCGTGGACGGCGGCCCGGCGGGAGTTCACCGAGGAGGTCGGTCTGCCGCCGCCGGATGGACCGCGGATTGCGTTCGCGCCCCTGCGGCAGCCCAGCGGCAAGGTGGTCACGGTATTCGCGGTGGAGGCCGATCTGGATGTCCGGGACGCGGTGAGCAACACGTTCACCCTCGAGTGGCCCAGAGGGTCCGGGAAGTTCCGGGAGTATCCCGAGCTGGACCGGGTCGGCTGGTTCGGCGTGCTGGAGGCGCGTGACAAGCTGCTGAAAGGCCAACGGCCACTTCTGGATCTACTGATGCAACAGCTGGATCACCGCGGGTAGCTCAGGGCAGCCCGTTGCTCTGGCGGATCTGCTCACGGCATTCGCGGCGGGTCTGCCCGGTCTGCTGCATGCACACCCGCACCGGAGACTCCTCGGCGGCCGGCAGCGGTTCATCGCCGGGGTCGGTGGTGACCGTCGGAATGGGCACCGCACCGGACGTCAGCGACCACACGGTGGCGTTGGTGTCCTGAATCGACGAGCAGTAGGCCGTTGCCCCCGCCGCGGTGACCGCGGTGCTGCCCTCCGGCAGACAATCTGCCCCGATGACCACCGGTGGCGTGGCCGCCGAGGTGTCTGATGTCGTGACGGTGGTGACCGTCGTCGAGGGTGGCGTGGTGGTGGACGGCGCCGCGGAGGACGTCACCGGCGCAGCGGAACGGGCCGTCGACGACGGGGTCGGCGCGGCGGTGGGGCGCTCGTCGTCGGCGCGGTTGAGTTCGAAGACGGCCGCCGCCACAGCGACGCACAGCATCACCGCGAGCACGGCGACGATGGCGATCAACGCGCGTGACCGGCGCGCGTGACGCGCGGGTGCGCTCGCGGCGGCGGCCTGGGTCAGTCCGAGCGTGTCGCCGTCGAGTTGATGACTGAGCGCCCGCGCGAAATCGGCGCACCGGTCGAACCGGTCGGCGGGTTCCTTGGCCAGCGCCTTGGCGAACACCGGGTCCAGGTGGGCCAATTCGGGGCGGTGGTCCCCGATCGCCGGAGGCAGCGCCGACAGGTGCTGGCTGATGACGACCGCTGGATTGGAGTTCTGGAAGGGCGGTCTGCCGGTGAGCAATTCATAGGCGGTCGCGGCCAGTGCGTACTGATCGGCACGGCCGTCCACGGTGCTGCCCATCAGCTGTTCGGGCGCGGCGTAGGACACCGTGCCGACCGTCATATTGGTCGCAGTCAGGCCGCTGACGTCATCGGACCACCGGGCGATGCCGAAGTCGGCCAGCAGGATCCGGCGGTCGGCGGACTGCGTGTCCGAGAGCAGGATGTTGGCGGGTTTGACGTCGCGGTGCAGCAGGCCACGTTGATGCGCATAGTCCAGTGCATCGGCCACGGCGCCGACGATCTCGTCGACGTGTTTCGCGGGTAGACCCCTCCGATGGTGCTCGCGTACGAACCGGGCGGTATCGGTCCCCGGTACGTAGTCCATCGCGATCCACAGCTGGCCGTCGTGTTCGCCGCGGTCGTGCACGCCGACGATGTGGGGATGCCATAGCGTCGCGGCGATATCGGCCTCGCGTTCGAAGCGTTGCCGGTACTCGTCATCGGCCGAGACCCCGGCGCGCAGGACCTTCAGCGCGTCCTGACGGGGGAGGCGGGGGTGCTGGGCGAGGTAGACCTCACCCATCCCCCCGGTGCCCAGGCATCGGACGATGGTGTACCCGGCAAAGTTCGCTCCAGCTGCCAATGGCATGGGCGAATATTAGACGGCGGTCTCAGCCCGCCGGCGGAGGCACAGGTGCGGGCGAGGTCGGGACCCCTGCACCCGGCGGGGGCACCGGGGTGGGGGTCACGGTGGTGATGCCGTTGGCGCCGATGGTGCGCCCACCGGGACCGGAACCACTCGACCTGTTCAGGCCGGCCTCGTCGAAGGCCGCCTGGGTGCAGTTGAGCATCAGCTGCACGCGTCCGTTGCTGGTGAATTTCTGCTTCTCCACGACGCAGAGACTCTGCTGCATATCGCTGCCCACAGCGCCGCCGAAGGTGGCCTTCATACCGGCGCCTGCCAGGATCTGCACCGCGCGGCCGTAGGGTTCGCCGACGACGTTGTAGGGGCTCTCCGCAGCCGGATCCGAGCTGGCGGTGCCGGCAGTGATCAGTGCCGCCAGTGCTGCGGCGCTGGTGCCGAAACCTAGCGCGATGAGCTTCTTGTTCACGTGCCCTCCGGGTGTCGCGGTGCGGTGCGAACATATCGCAGAACCACACCTGTAGAAACTCCAGTCACGTTTCCATCGTCCGCACCTGGGATTTCATTACTTCGGCCAGCGCGTTGGCGCGCGGGTCGTCGAAGATGTCCTCGACCCGCAGCCGTCGACCGTCCGGCCCGGCCAGCGGCACCCGCCAGTTGGGGTACTCATCGGTGGTGCCCGGCTGATTCTGGGCCCGGACATCGCCGACGGCGTCGGGCAGCGCCAACGCCAGCAGCTTGGACGGGGTTCGGCCCAGGTAGGCGTACAGGCCGCGGATCATCTCGTCGATACCCGGGTCCGCGCCGACGAGCCCGAGCCGCTGCAGCTCTGCCCGCCAGGCCGCCTGCTCGGCGCGGTCGGCGGCGAGTTCCTCCTCGGCCGGCCGGGTCAGCAGGCCCAGTTCCTCGCGCAACCGGATGTGCTCACCGGCCAGATACCCGGCCGTCGGTGGCAGATCGTGGGTGGTCACCGAGGACAGGCAGGCCTCCCGCCACCGATTGGCGGGTAGGGGCTTGTCCGGTTGCCCCCACTCGCGGTCACGTTCGAACCACAGGATGGAGGTGCCGAACAGTCCGCGTTCGCTCAGGTAGTCCCGCACCCACGGTTCGACGGTGCCCAGGTCCTCGCCGACCACGACCGCACCGGCACGCATCGCCTCCAGCGCGACGATGCCGATCAGCGCGTCGTGGTCGTAGCGCACGTAGGTGCCCTCGGTCGGCGCGGCGCCCTCGGGGATCCACCACAGCCGGAACAGCCCGATGATGTGGTCGATGCGGACTCCGCCTGCGTGCCGCAGCACCGCCTCGACCAGTGCGCGGAACGGCGCGTAGCCGGACTTCTCCAGCTGATCGGGCCGCCACGGGGGTTGGGACCAGTTCTGGCCGAGCTGGTTGTACTCGTCCGGTGGCGCACCGGCACTGACACCGAGGGCCAGCACGTCCTGCAGCGCCCACGCATCGGCGCCGTTGGGATCCACCCCGACCGCCAGGTCGTGCATGATGCCCAGCGCCATCCCGGCCTGGATGGCGGTGGCCTGTGCGGCCGTCAGCTGGTCGTCCAGCAGCCACTGCAGCCAGCGGTGGAAGTCCACGGCCTCGGCGTGGTCCGCCGCGAACTCCGCGACCGCCGGGGCATCCGGATGGGTCAGCGGCTCGGGCCAGCCGTGCCAGTCGGAGCCGTGCACCTCGGCCAGCGCGCACCAGACGGCGAAGTCGTCGAGGCTGCGTCCGGCACGGTCCCGGAATGCGGCGTAGGCGAGTTCGCGGCCCGCCGAGCGCGGCACCCGGTACAGCTGCTTGAGGGCGGCCCTCTTGACCTTCCACGCGGCGTCGCGGTCGATCCCGTCGTGACGGCGGGCGCGGGCGGCGAGGTCGGCGCGGGCCTTGCGCAGCGGTCCACGCTTGCGCAGGTGGGCGTATTCGGGGACGGCCTCGACCCGCAGGTAGAGCGGGTTGACGAACCGGCGGGAGGTCGGCAGGTAGGGCGAAGGTTCCATCGGTGCGACCGGCGCGGCGGCGTGCAGCGGGTTCACCAGGATGAACCCCGCACCGTGCCGGGCTGCTGACCAGACCGCCAGATCGGTCAGATCGGTCAGATCGCCCGTACCCCAGGAATTCTCGGAGGTGACGCTGTACAGCTGGGCGGCCAGGCCCCACTGCCGTGCGGTCGGCGCGGCCAGCGTGGCGGGCGCGACGATGAGGGTGGTGCTGATGTCGAGCTGGCCGGCCTGAGCGTGCAGCCGGTGATAACCGGGCGGTAGGTCCGCGGGTAGTTCGAAGGTGGCCTCCCCGATCAGCTTGCCGTCCAGATCATATGGGGGACGGTTGTTTTCGAGCTGTCGCAGCCCGGTGCGCACCGATCCGTCCGCCAGTCGGATCCACAGCCCGACCGGGTCGCCGTGGGTGACGTGCACCCAGAACGAGGACGCTGCGCCGGAACGGGCCACGACGGTCGGGGGCAGGGTGAAACCCCAGTGCTCACGATCATGGTTGCGGCGGGCCTCCTCGCGTTCGGCCGCGGTGCCGGCCGGCACGCCGAGCGAGGCCAGCACCCCGATCAGGGTGTGCTCCGGAACCGGGACGGTGCGCCCCCGCCAGTCGATGAAATCGGTCGCCACCCCGTACAGCTGTGCGAGGTCGGCAAGTTCGGTCATGCCCGCAATCTTGCCGGATCCGCCGGCGCAGCGCTGTCCGCACAGCGACCAGTACTGTCGGCGGGCATGGTTTCCGGACCGATCGACACCGTGCCGGACCGGCGGGCCAGGATCGCGGTCAGCGCCCTGTTCCTCACCAACGGCGCGGTGTTCGCCAATCTGTTGCCCCGCTACCCTGAGATCAAGACCGATCTTGCGTTGACCAATGCCGAGTACGGGGCCATTGCGGCCGCCTTCCCGGCCGGCGCGCTGGTCGCCGGTCTCGCCGCGGGCATGGTGATCCGCCGGCTCGGCTCGGCGCGTGCCGCGGTCAGCTCGACGGTGATGCTGGCCGTGCTGCTCGTGGTCGCCGGTTATGCGAGCGGCCCGGCCGTGCTGGCGGCCGCCCTCTTCCTGGGCGGGGCCTGCGATGCGGTCACCGATGTGGCCCAGAACGCGCACGGTCTGCGCGTGCAGCAGCGCTACGGGCGGTCCATCATCAACTCGCTGCACGCGGTGTGGGCCGGCGGTGCCATCCTCGGCGGACTGATGGGAGCGGGCGCCATCGCGCTGGGCATCGAGCGGGGACCCCACCTTGCCATCTCGGCGGCGCTGTTCGCGGCGGTGGCGCTCACCGCGTATCCGTTCCTGCTGCCCGGGCCCGATCGCGTCGAGGACGGCACATCAGCTACCGGGACGCGGTTTCGCGCGGGTCATGCCGTCTACGCCGTGCTGGCGGCGCTGATCGCGATGGCCATCGCCGGTGCGGTGATCGAGGATGCCGGGAGCACCTGGGCCACCCTCTACATGCGCGACGGTGTCGGGGCGCCGCCCGCGATCGCGGTATCGGGTTACGTGGCGCTGATGGGCGCCATGTTCGTCGGACGGCTGACCGGCGACCGACTGGTGGACCGGTTCGGGGAACGCGCGGTGACGTTGTCCGGCGGTCTGGTGATCGCCGCCGGCATGGGTGCGGCGCTGGCCTTTCCGAGCGTGCCGGGGACCATCGCCGGTTTCGCGGCGGTGGGTCTGGGGGTGGCCACCCTGGTGCCGGCCGCCATGCACGGCGCCGATCGGCTGCCGGGGCTGCGGGCGGGGACCGGGCTGACCGCGGTGGCCTGGTTGATGCGCCTCGGGTTCGTGGCGTCCCCGCCGGTGGTGGGCCTGATCGCGGACGCCGCAGGGCTTCGGGCCGGGCTGCTGCTGGTCCCGGCGGCGGGGCTGCTGGTGGCGTTGCTCGCCAGCTGCCCCGGTGTGCTCAGTGGGCGGCAGCGCCCATCTCGATCGTGAGGACTCCGGCGATGATCAACCCGATCCCGGCCAGCATCCGCCAGGTCAGCGGATCGTGGAACAGGAATCGCGCGGCGATGGCCACCAGGGCTACCCCGCATGCGGTCCAGATGCCGTAGGCCACACCGACCGGCATGCCGAGCGACAACGACAACCACAGCAGATAGAAGGACACCAGGTACCCGGCGGCCACCGGCCCGATCCACGCCCTGCGGCGGAATCCGTCGGAGGCTCGCAGGGACAGCGTCGCCAGCACCTCCGTGCCGATCGCCCCGGCCAGCGCCAGCCACATCATGCGGGCGCCTCGGGTGTGCGCTCGTGCGAACCGAACTCGACCAGCAGCACCCCGGCGATGATCAGCGCGATACCCGCCGCCAATGGCCACGTGAAGGCCTCACCGAAGATCACCGAGGCGGCGAGTGCGGTGACCGCGGTGCCGATCGCGCCCCAGATGCCGTAGGCCACCCCGACCGGCATCCCGGCCCGCAGTACCGCCGCCATCAAGATGAAGGACGAGATGTAGCCGACGACCACGACGATCAGCCAGGCCCAGTGGTCCTGGGAGGCCCGCAGGGACAGGGTGCCGGTGACTTCCGTGGCGATCGCCGCGCTCAGCAGTCCCCACTTTCGCATTCGCGGCAGCCTAGCCGCGATCAGGCCGGCGTGGTCTGCCGGGCTCGCAGAGTTCGTCGCGGGAAGGCACCGCGCCGGGTCTGACTTGACCAGGTCTTCGCGCCGCCTGGAACGCATGCGTACCGTGGAACATCGGAAGGTAGGAGTGAACATGAACGACTCGCTCATCGTCGACACCAGCAACGGACCCGTCCGCGGGATCAGCGACGGCACCGTCTCGGCATGGCTGGGCATCCGCTACGCCGCGCCGCCGGTCGGTGACCTGCGCTGGCGGGCTCCGCAAACGCCGGCGCCGTGGACCGAACCGGCCGACGCCACCGAAGTGGGCCCGGTGTGCCCGCAGCCGACCGACCCGCGGATCCCGCTCGATCTCGGAGCCCCGCAGGGCGAGGACTGCCTCACCCTCAATGTGTGGGTTCCCTGTGGGGGAGAGCGCAGCGACGGGGAACGGGTGAGCGGGGCGGACAACAAGCCGGTACTGGTATGGGTGCATGGCGGGGCCTACGTGCTGGGGTCGGGCGCTCAGCCGCTCTACCACGGCAGGGAACTGGCCGTCGGCGACGACGTCGTCGTGGTGACCGTCAACTACCGTCTCGGCGCGTTCGGCTTCCTCGATCTGTCCTCGTTCGGGGATGCCTTCGACACCAACAACGGCCTGCGCGATGTGCTGTTCGCCCTGCAGTGGGTGCGCGACAACATCGCCGCATTCGGCGGCGACCCGGACCGCGTCACGCTGTTCGGGGAATCTGCCGGCGGCGGCATCGTCACCACCCTGCTGGGCAGCCCGGCCGCCGCCGGGCTGTTCCACCGCGCCATCGCCCAGAGCTCACCGGTCACCTCGGTGTACGACCAGACCCGGGGCCGGCGGATCGCCGAGGACTTCCTCACCGAGTTGGGCATGTCGGCCCGCGACGCCGGACAGCTACCCACCCTGCCGGTGGCCGCCGTGGTGGCGGCCACCAAACACCTGTTCAACGACGTGCCGGCGCGCGCACCCGGGACGCTGGCGTTCGTGCCGATCGTGGACGGCGACCTGGTGCCCGACTACCCGGTGCAACTGGCGCGGGCCGGGCGCACGCTGCCGGTACCGCTGATCATCGGGACCAATGAGCACGAGGCGGCGCTGTTTCGCTGGATGAAGTCGCCCCTGCTGCCGATCACCCCGCAGGCCATCACGGACATGTTCACCGCGATCGCCGCCGAGCAGCCCGGTCTGCAGATCCCGAGTCAGTCCGAGATCGGTTCCGTCTACCGCGGCCGCGGGAAGAAGCCGGGGATGGGCGTGGCCCGCGACGTCGGCTTCCGGATGCCGTCCATCTGGTTCGCCGAGGGACACAACCAGGTCGCGCCGGTCTACATGTACCGATTCGACTGGGCCACCCCGATGTTGCGGGCGCTGCGCCTGGGCGGTGCGCACGCCACCGAGTTGCCCTATGTGTGGGGCAACCTGGTGGCCGGACCGAAGGACCCGACCTTCAAGCTGGGCGGCCTGGTGACCGGGAGGGCGGTCTCGCGCCGTATGCGTTCTCGCTGGACCGGTTTCGCCGCGGGTGGGGAGCCCGCAGCGGGACCGGCGGACGCGATCTGGCGCCCGTACCGCGACGACGATCGGGCCACCCTGCTGATCGGCGCCGAGGACGTGCTGGCCGACGATCCCGACCACGTGCAGCGCGCGACATGGGGCGCCGAAGTGCTGAGCTTCCGGTGACCGCCACGGGTGTCTGCGGCTCGGCATCCGTTGCCGAACGCAGCGATTAGGATCCCGCCATGGATGCGTTGCTGAGGTTGCTCGACGCACTGCCGCCGCAGATGCGCGACCCGGTGCTCTTCGCCATCCCGTTCTTCCTGCTGCTGTTGGTGCTGGAGTGGACCGCCGCGCGCAAGCTGGCGCACCTTGAGCCCGCCGACCGCACCCCGGCCGGGGCCTATCACCGCCGCGACGCCTGGGCGAGCCTGTCCATGGGTCTGGTCTCGGTGGCCACCACTGCCGGCTGGAAACTGTTGGCGCTCTTCGGTTATGCGGCGATCTACGCCTACCTGGCGCCGTGGCACCTGCCGTCTGACCAGTGGTACACGTGGCTGATCGCGCTGGTCGGCGTCGACCTGTTGTTCTACGCGTATCACCGGATCGCGCACCGGGTCCGGCTCATCTGGGCGACCCACCAGGCGCACCACTCCAGTCAGTATTTCAACTTCGCCACAGCGCTTCGGCAGAAGTGGAACAACAGCGGAGAGATCCTGATGTGGATTCCGCTGCCGCTGCTCGGGGTGCCGCCGTGGATGGTGTTCGCGAGTTTCTCGGTCAACCTGATCTACCAGTTCTGGGTGCACACCGAGCGCATCGACCGGCTGTGGCGGCCCGTCGAGTTCGTCTTCAACACACCGTCGCATCACCGGGTGCACCACGGCATGGATCCGGAGTACCTGGACAAGAACTACGCCGGGATCTTCATCCTGTGGGACAGGATCTTCGGGACGTATCAGGATGAGGTGTTCCGACCGCACTACGGGCTGACAAAACAGGTCGACACCTTCAACATCTGGAAGCTGCAGACCCACGAATACGTCGCGATCGGCCGGGATGTCCGGGCCGCAAGGCGCTGGCGCGACAAGTTCGGCTACGCGTTCGGGCCGCCCGGCTGGGCACCGCGGGAGGCCGGGCGCGCGGTGTCCCGCAGTGCGGGCTGAAGTCTGCTCGCAAGACCCGCAGACCCCGTAGTCTCGTGCTGTGAAGACCGTTTTCGATGCCCATGTCGACCCCGCACTCGTCGAACGTTCGCTTGCCGCAAGCGCGTTCGCACCGATGTGGCTCGACATCCGGCGGCCCGACCATGCCGCGTTGACCGGGGCGGTGAGTTGCGACCTGCTGGTCATCGGCGGTGGCTACACCGGTTTGTGGGCGGCCCTGCACGCCGCCGAGCGCCATCCGGGCCGCAAGATCGTGTTGATCGAGGCGAACCGGATCGGTTGGGCGGCGTCCGGGCGCAATGGCGGTTTCGTCGACGCCAGCCTGACCCATGGCGCCGAGAACGGAAAGTCGCGCTGGGCCGACGAGTTCGACACGTTGCAGGCAATGGGCCTGGAGAACCTCGACGGTATGGCCGCCGATATCGAACGGCTCGAGCTGGACGTGGAGTGGCAGCGGACCGGCATGCTGTCGGTGGCCACCGAACCACACCAGGTCGACTGGCTGGCCGAATCCGCAGCGGCCGGGGAGGGCCGCTTCCTGGATCAGGAGCAGGTGCGTGCGGAGGTTGCGTCGCCGACCTATCGGGCCGGACTGTTCGAGCCCGACACCTGTGCGATCGTGCACCCGGCCAAGCTCGCAATCGAGCTGGCGCGGGCGTGCCGCGCGGCCGGCGTGCAGATCCACGAGCACACCCGGGCGGTCTCGGTGCAGGCGTCGGGCAGCGGTCTGCGGGTGGGCGCCGAGACGGCCGTGGTGAACACCAAGCAGGTGGTGCTGGCGACCAACGTGTATCCCAGCCTGGTGCGCCGGAACCGTTGGTACACAGTGCCGGTGTATGACTATGTGCTGTCGACCGAGCCGCTGACCGCCGAACAGCTGGACCGGATCGGCTGGCGGAACCGGCAGGGCGTCGGCGACTGTGCGAACCAGTTCCACTACTACCGGCTGACCGCGGACAACCGCGTGGTCTGGGGCGGCTATGACGCCGTCTACTACTTCGGGCGGCGCGTCGATGCCGTGTACGAGGACCGGCAGCAGACCTACCGCAAGTTGGCCGAGCATTTCTTCATCACCTTCCCGCAACTCGACGACATCCGGTTCAGCCACCGCTGGGCGGGGGCGATCGACACCAACACCAGATTCTGCGCGCACTGGGGGACTGCCCACCGCGGCCGCCTCGCCTACGTCAACGGATTCACCGGCCTCGGAGTCGGGGCCACCCGGTTCGCCGCAGACGTCTGCCTGGACCTTCTCGACGGCTCACCCACGCCGCGCACCGAGTTGGAGATGGTCCGCAAGCGGCCACTGCCGTTCCCGCCGGAACCGGTTGCCAGCGTGGGGATTCAGGCCACCCGCTGGTCGCTGGATCGCGCCGACCACTCCGCGGGCAAGCGCAATGTGCTGTTGAAGACCCTGGACACGCTGGGCCTGGGTTTCGACTCCTGATCGTCTCGCACCGGATGTTCGCCGAGCGTTCGGTTCTCGGCGAACAGAACCGGACACCGGAGCTCTCCAGATCACTAGGCTCGGCATATCAATTGTCGAAGGGGGAGAGCGACATGACTGACAGACTTCAGAAGGGCGGGAAGCTCGCACCGGGGGAGTCGCTGACGTCCAAGAACGGGGCCTTTTCGGTGGTCTTGCAGGATGACGGCAACCTGGTGCTCTACAGCGGTGACACCGCGGTGTGGTCGACGGAGACCGACGGCCAGAACGTGGTCAGGGCCGAGGTCCAGGACGACGGCAACTTCGTGCTCTACACACCCGACGAGCCGGTCTGGCACACCGACACCAAGGGCGCCAAGGATGTGCGGCTGATCATCCAGGACGACCGCAATCTTGTGCTCTACGGTTTCGACGGGGTCGCCTGGGCCTCGGGTACCGAAACGACCGAAGCCCCGCCGGCGCCACCCCCGCCGGCCGCCGAGCCGGAGGTCGAGCTGGCCGCGCCGAGGAACCCGCACCCGCGGTCGAGGCTGCCGCACCGCCGCCACCGCCGCCGCCCGCTCCGCCGACCCTCCGCACCTACACCGTGGTCTCCGGGGACACGCTGTGGGCGATCTCGGAGCGCTTCTACGGCGACGGTCACCGGTATCAGCGCATCGCCGACGCCAGCAGTGTCGCCAACCCGGACCTGATCCACCCGGGTCAGGTGCTGACGATTCCGTAAAATCTCCGCTCCACGTGTTGCACGTGTGACACGCGAGTCGTTACGAGAACTGTGATGTAACGAGATCGAACCGTTATCCGATTCACTCGACAGCACCCCGGTAGCGTCGATTCCTGTGTGGGGTGGAGGATCGGAGGGCTCGATGCGTGCACGCCTTTTCCTGGGACTGTTGGCGGCGGCGCCGGCAGTGGCGGTGGCATTGGCCGTCGCCCCCGCGGCAAGCTCCGAGCCGGGGGTGACGGTGTATCCGGGGATGGAGATCCGGCAGGGCAGCACACTCTGCACGCTGGGCTTCGTCGATCCGGTGGCGCGCGCCGCGTTCACCGCCGGGCACTGCCGCGGCGACGGTCCGGTCACCGACAGGGCGGGCAATGTCATCGGCGCGATGGCGCTGTTCGACGACAACACCCCCGACGGCGCGACCGTCACCGGTGATCATCAGATCGCCGATTGGGGCGCCATCACGCTGGCCGACGACGTGCAGATCAATTCGGTGCTGCCCGGCGGACGCGCGCTCGTGATCGACGAGGCGCACGCGGTGAGCCAGCCCGGTCAGCAGGTCTGCCACTTCGGCGTCGTCACCGGCGAGAGCTGTGGCACCGTCGCCGTGGTCAACAACGGCTGGTTCACCATGGGCAACGGCGTGGTCAGCCAGAAGGGCGACTCCGGCGGCCCGGTCTACACCCTCACCCCGGACGGCCGGGCGGCGATCGTCGGATTGTTCAACAGCACCTGGGGCGGCGCCCCGACGGCGGTCTCCTGGCAGTCCACCGGCCAGCGGATCCGTGAGGCCGTCGCGACTCAGCCGGCCAGCTCGAACACCGGTATCGAGGCGGCGATCTCGTTCACCTCCGAGTCGGTCGATACGGGCGTCAACCCGCCCGAGTGACCCTTGACCTCCCAATACCACCTGTCCAGATAACGCCGGATCAGTTCCGGCTTGGCGGCATCCGGAATCTCCCGGACGCTCGCCCTGCGCCGGCGCCAGCGCGGCCCGGTCTCCACGGTTCCCGCGGCCCGGGCATTGCGCACCCATTGGGTGTTGCCGCGGGGTGAGACGACATAGTCGCGACCGTCGACGGTGAGTACGTTCACCACCACCGACCGCCACTGTCCCGTCGTTCTGCCCCGCACCCGCAGTGCGCGGCTGCCGGCGATTTCGATTCCCAGTTCGGCCAACTGCCGGATCACCTCGTTGAAGGCGCGGGCGGCTCGATTCGGCTGGTCGTAGCGCGTGGTCATGTCATTCCCTTCGATAAGAGAGCACTGCTCTTGGAAGAAGCTTGGCATGCCGCGTCCGGAAATTCAAGAGCAGTGTTCTCTTTTCTGGCACACTGGGCCGGTGGGTAAGAGGCAGCAGGCGCGCGACCGGATCGAGGCGCAGATCGTCGAGGTGGGCCGCCGTCACCTGGTCACCGACGGGGCCGCGGGCCTGTCGCTGCGTGCCATCGCCCGCGAGATCGGCCTGGTGTCCTCCGCCGTCTACCGCTATGTCGCCAGCCGTGACGATCTGCTGACCCTGCTGCTGGTCGACGCCTACACCGAACTGGCCGACACGGTGGACGCCGCGGCCGCGGCCGCGGCGGCGTCCGGCGACTGGGCGGCGCGGCTGGTGGCGATGGCGCATGCCGCGCGCCGGTGGGCCGTCGGGCAACCGGCGCGCTGGGCTCTGCTCTATGGCAGCCCGGTGCCCGGCTATCGCGCCCCGGCGGAATTGACGGTCGGCCCCGGCACGCGGGTCGTCGGCGCGCTGTTCGCGGTCATCGCCGACGGTATCCGCGACGGTGCCGTACCCAACCCCAAAGGCGCTGCACCGCAACCCCTATCGGATGATCTGGACCGGGTGCGGGCGGAGTTCGGTTTCCCTGGTGGCGATCCGGTGCTGCTGCAGTGCTTCCTGGTGTGGGCGACCTTGGTGGGGGCGATCAGTCTGGAGGTGTTCGGTCAGTACGGGCCGGACACGCTCTCGGCGCCCGAGGTGGTCTTCGACGGCCAGATCCGGTTGTTGGTGCAGGCCCTCGCCTCGTCGATCGGCGATTCGTGGCCGGACGCCGGGGCAAACTAGAACACGTTCTAGCCATCGCGGCGCGGTGGCGATATCCTCACTGGCGATGCTGAATCAGACACCTGTCCAGGTTGCCTGGGTGACCCGTGACCTCGACGCGACCGAGCAGACCCTGACCGCGTTGCTCGGGGCCAGGAAGTGGGTCCGCATGCCCGGTGTCCACTTCGGCCCGGACGCGTGCACCTACCGCGGCCGGCCCGCCGACTTCACCGCCGACATCTCCCTGAGCTACGCCGGTGACATGCAGCTCAGCTGATCGCCCCGGTCGACGGTGCGAACATCTACAGCGATTTCCTGGCCACCTCCGGCCCCGGTCTGCACCACATCTGCATGGCCGCCGCCGACGAGGCCGCGTTCGACACCGCGCTGCGCGACGCCGGCGTCGGTGGCGCATCGGTCGTCATGCAGGGCGTGATGCCCGGCGGGATGCGTTTCGCCTATGTGAGCGCCGCCGGCGCCGGGGTGCCCTTCATCGAGATCGCCTACATCCCGGCCGATATCCAGGCCGTTTTCGACCACATCAAGAACGAGCAGAAGTGAGAGATATGACACTGCAACAGATCCCGGACACCCTGGCCGTCGCCAACACGCCGGCCTGGTCCGACGATGTCGACGTCGTGGTCATCGGTTTCGGTATCGCCGGGGGATGTGCGGCGGTATCGGCCGCCGCGGCGGGCGCCCGGGTCCTGGTGCTGGAACGCGCGGCCGCAGCCGGCGGCACCACCTCGATGGCCGGCGGCCACTTCTATCTCGGCGGTGGCACCGCCGTGCAGGAGGCCACCGGCCACCCCGACACCGCCGACGAAATGTACAAGTACCTCGTCGCGGTGACCGAGGAGCCCGAGCTGGACAAGATCCGCGCCTACTGTGACGGCAGCGTCGATCACTTCAACTGGCTTGAGTCACTGGGCTTTCAGTTCGAGCGCAGCTACTACCCGGGCAAGGTGGTGGTGCCGCCCGGCACGGAGGGGCTGTCCTACACCGGCAACGAGAAGGTGTGGCCGTTCATCGAGCAGGCCAAGCCCGCACCGCGCGGCCACTCCGTGCCGGTGCCCGGCGAACTCGGCGGCGCCAACATGGTCATCGAACTGCTACTCAAGCGCGCCGCCGAACTCGGCGTGCAGATCCGCTACGAGACCGGCGCCACCAACCTCATCGTGAGCGACGGCGCCGTTGTCGGGGTGAGCTGGAAACACTTCACCGAAACCGGTGCGGTCAAAGCGAAGTCGGTGGTCATCGCCGCGGGTGGGTTCGCGATGAATCCCGAGATGGTCGCCCAGTACACGCCGGCGCTCGGCCAGGAACGCAAGACCAAGCACCACGGCATGGTGGCGCCCTACATCCTGGGCAACCCCAACGACGACGGGCTGGGCATCCGGCTCGGGGTGTCGGCCGGCGGCGTCGCCAAGAACCTCGACCAGCTGTTCATCACCGCTGCGGCCTACCCGCCGGAGATCCTGCTGACCGGGATCATCGTCAACAAGGACGGGCAGCGGTTCGTCGCCGAGGATTCCTACCATTCGCGTACCTCGGCATTCGTCCTCGAACAACCGGATCAGACCGCGTACCTCGTCGTCGACGAGGCGCACATGCAGATGCCGGAGATGCCGCTGATCAAATTCATCGACGGTTGGGAGACCATCGCGGAAATGGAGGCGGCGCTCGGCATCCCGGAAGGCAAGCTGGCCGCATCGTTGCAGCGGTACAACGAGAACGCCGCGAGCGGAACCGATCCCGACTTTCACAAACAACCCGATTACATCGCGGTGCAGGATGCCGGCCCGTGGGCCGCCTTCGACCTGACGCTCGGGGTGGCGATGTACTCCGGTTTCACCATGGGTGGGTTGACGGTGTCCATCGACGGTGAGGTGCTGCGCGCCGACGGCAGTCCCGTGCCCGGGCTGTACGCCGCGGGTGCATGCGCCTCCAACATCGCCCGGGACGGTAAGGGATACGCCAGCGGTGTGCAGCTGGGTGAGGGATCCTTTTTCGGCCGACGGGCTGGAGAGCACGCCGGCAGGCGCAGCGCTTAGCTCGGCTCGGGGTCCTTGGCGGGCTTGTCGATGTCATCGTCGACATCGCCAAGGACCCAGTTACCGCCGCCGAGCAGGTGCAGATGTCGCTCATGGTGCTGGCCGACGGTGCTGCGGTGGGTCACGCTGACCAGGATGGTGTCCGGCAGTTCCCGGCGCACCAGGTCGTACATGCTGTACTCCAGCCCCTCGTCCAGTGCGGAGGTGGCCTCGTCGAAGAACACCACCCGCGGTTTGGTCAGCAGCACCCGTGCGAAGGCGATGCGCTGCTGCTCACCCGGTGAGAGCACCTTGGCCCAGTCGGCCAGCTCGTCCAGGCGCCTCGCGCACTGCGGTAGCGAGACCTTGTCCAGGGCGCCACGCAGCTCGGCATCCGAGAGCACATCGGGCCCCTTCGGGTAGGACACCACCGCGCGCAGATCACCGAGTGGCACATACGGCATCTGGGACAGGAACATGGTCTCGTTGATGCCGGCGGGGCAGCGCAATGTGCCCGAGGTGTACGGCCACAACTGGGCGAGGCTGCGTAGCAGGGTGGTCTTGCCGGTGCCGGACTGGCCGGTGATGATCAGGGTGTCACCCGGATACATCTCGAAGTTCAGCCCGTCGATGAGCACCTCGCCGGTGGGGGTGTGCACGTCGATATCGTGCAGCTCGACCGGGCAGCTACCGCACGGCTCGACGTTCAGCTCCGGGAGCGCGCGGCCTTCCTCGTTGGCGATCACCAGTCCGTGCAGACGGATGATCGAGGCCCGCCAGCCGGCGAAGGCGTCATAGGAGTTACGGAAGAACGACAGTGAATCCTGGATCTGGCCGAACGCCGAACCGGTCTGGGAGACATCGCCGAGCTGGATGTTCCCGCTGAACAGGCGAGGAGCCTGGATGACCCAGGGCAGCGGGTTGATGATCTGGCTGATGGTCAAGTTCCAGCCGTAGAACCCGACCGACCGATTGATGAAGCGCTGATAGTTCGACACGATGGGCTCGAATCGTTTGCGCAACTGCACGCGCTCGGCGACTTCGCCGCGGTAGAAGGCCACCGACTCCGAGGCGTCGCGCAGCCGGACCAACGCGTAACGGAATGCGGCGTTGTACTTCTCGTTGTCGAAACTCAGCCGGATGATCGGGCGGCCGATCCAGAACGCGATGACCGTGGCGATACCCACGTAGAGGAACGCGATCAGGAACATCGCCCGCGGCACCGTGACACCGAATATGTCCAGATCGCCGGAGAGGTTCCACAGAATCGCGGTGAACGAAATCACCGAGACGATGGCGGAGATGGCGCCGAAGAGCAGGGTGGAACCGCTGGTGTTGTTGGGCGTGTTGGGCAGCGGGCCCACGTTGGTGGTGAAGATGTCGATATCGGCCTGGATGCGCTGATCCGGGTTGTCGATGGTGTCATCGATGAAGCGGCTGCGGTAGTAGGCCTTGCCGTCGAGCCAGTCCGAGGTCAGCCGGGCGGTCAGCCAGCTCCGCCAGGCGAGCATGAAGCGCTGCATCATGTACAGGTCGAGCATCACCCGCGCGACGTGGATGGTGGCGAGCAGCGCGAACAGCCACAGTGCCGCCCAGAAACCGTCGCGACCGGACGCGGCGATCGCCTCATCGCCACTGGACAACCCCTGCACCGCCACCTGGGCGCCGGTCATCATGTCGTTGCCCTGGAAGCTGAACAGCACGTCGAGGCGGACCCCGGAGATCACCGACAGCAGGAGCGCTCCGAGCCACACCCAGACCTTCACCGACTCTCGGCCGGTGAAGTAGGCGCCGGTGATGCGCCAGAACTGGCGGCCCCAGGTGGTGAACCTGCCGAGCAAAACGAGCACGATCAGAGTGCCCGCCGCGGCCATCGCCCACGCCTTGGCGATCCAGATCAGTGAGGTGACGAGCTCACTGCCCCAGTCGAGGGACGTGGTGAACATTTCCATGCGGGCAAGGTACCCCTAGAACCTGTCGAGAGGTGGCTGGAGGGTCGCGGCGGCCCAGCGGCCGTCGCCCAGCAGATCGAGCCGCTGTTCGTGGAAGCGGTGCACCGTGCGTCGATGGCTGACACTCACCAGGGTGGTGTCGGGCAGTTCGGCGCGCAGCAGCTGGTAGAGCGTCAGCTCGAGTCCCTCGTCGAGGGCCGAGGTGGATTCGTCCAGGCACACCATCGGCGGCCGTTGCAGCAGCACCCGGGCGAAGGCGATGCGCTGTTGCTCGCCGGGGGACAGGATGGCCGCCCAGTCGCGCGTGTCGCCCAGCTGCAGCACCAGGTGCGGCAGCGCCACCTGCAGCAGGGCGCGCTGGATGGCCTCGTCGCCGAACATCTCACGGTCGTGTGGGTAGGCCACCACCGCGCGCAGTGTTCCCAGCGGCAGATACGGCACCTGTGGGATGAACATGCAGTTCAGCGGGTACTGCGCGTGGCCGGAGGTGTACGGCCACAAGCCGGCCAGGCTCTGCAGCAGGACGGACTTGCCGACCCCGGACTGCCCGGTCACCAGCAGAGTGGCCCCGGGCTCCAGCGTCAGGTCCAGCCCGTCGACCAACCGGCGGCCGTCCGGGGTGCGCACCTCGACGCCGCGCAGTCGGACACCGTCATCGGTCGCCGGGAGGTAGTCGATGCCCGGCATGGCCCGCGCCCGCCGGTTGGCATCCAGGAGTCCGTCGAGCCGGATCAGTGCGGCACGGAAGCCGGCGAACGTGTCGTAACTGGTGCGGAAGAAGGACAGCCCGTCGTGGATCGCGTGGAAGGCGGTGGCCGACTGCATGACATCGCCGAACGAGATCTGCTGGGAGAACAGCCGTTGGGCCTGAACGACATAGGGCAGCGGGTTGATGGCCTGACTCATCGACACGTTCCAGCCCAGGAAGAGCATCATCCGGTTCAGCCAGCGCCGGTAGTTGCCGATCACCCCACCCAGACGTTCCTCGAGCTGGCGGCGCTCGGCCGGCTCGCCCCGGTACAGGCCGATACCGGCGGCCGCTTCCTTGAGCCGGATCATGGCGAACCGGAAACCGGCGTTGCGCAGTTCGTTGCGGAAGCTCAACCGGATGAGCGGGCGGCCGATCCAGAACGCGACGACGGTCGCGGCCAGCACGTAGACGATCACCGTCCAGAACAGCGCTCGCGGGATGACGATGTCCAGCAGGTTCAGCGGCCCGGACAGGTTCCACAGGATGACGCCGAACGAGGCGACCGTCAGCATCGACTCGATCGCGCCGAACAGCAGAATGTGGTTCGACCCGTGTGCCGGGTTGTTCGGGTCCGCCGAACCGGTGGTGACGATGTCGACATCGGCCTGGATCCGCTGGTCGGGGTTGTCGACGGCATCGCGGATGAATCGGCCGCGGAAATAGGCGTGCCCGTCCAGCCAGTCGTCGAGGACGTGGCGGGTCAGCCACAGTCGCCACCGGATCAGGAAGCGCTGGGTGAGATACAGGTCGGCGAAGTAACGCGCCATGAACAGCAGGGCGAGCACCAGGTAGATCAGCAGGGCATCCCAGAAATGCGCGATGCCATCTGCCTTCAGCGCGGCGTCATCGGTGCCGTTGCCCTGAAACGCCATCTGCAGGGCGGTGAACAGGTCGTTGGTGTAGTAGCTGATCAGCACGCTGAGACGGACCGCGATGACCGTCGAGAGCAGCAGGGTCCCCACGAGCAGCCAGACCTGCACGCCGGCGCGGCCGGTGAAGAAGCGTCCGGTGATGCGGACGAACTGACGGCCCCACTGGGTGCGGCGCGCGACCACGGCGATGATGACCGCCAAGCACGCCGCGGTGATGCCGAACGCCTCGAGGACCCACAGTGCCGAATGCCCGAACTCGGTACTCCAGTCGATCGACGGGCCGAGCGTCGCTGTGTCCATCTGTGTCCGTTCGACGGTCCGGTCCGTTCGGCGTGCTGCTGGGCAGCAAGCTACCGCAGCGCAGGTGCCGTGGCGCCCTGCCACGGCAGTGCGGCCGCCGCGGCGCTGCCGCGTACCGTATGACTGTGGCTGTGAGTTCCAAGACCTCGAAGGCGTCCAAGTCCGGTGGCTCGAAATCCGGCGGGTTGAGCAACCGGTTCTGGAAGTTGCTCGGCGCCAGCACCGACAAGGACCAGGCGCGCTCCATGACCCAGGTCAGCGCCTCGTCGAAATTCGACGAGAAGGCCGCCGGCCTCGATGATGAGCAGCTACGCAAGGCCGCCGGACTGCTGAACCTCGACGACCTCGCCGACTCCAGCGATATCCCGCAGTTCCTGGCCATCGTGCGGGAAGCGGCCGATCGGTCGATCTCCTTGCGGCCGTTCGACGTCCAGCTGCTCGGAGCCTTGCGGATGCTCGCCGGCGACGTGGTCGAGATGGCCACCGGTGAAGGCAAGACGCTGGCCGGCGCCATCGCCGCGGCCGGCTACGCCATCGGGGGCCGCAGTGTGCACGTCATCTCCGTCAACGACTATCTGGCCCGCCGCGATGCCGAATGGATGGGCCCGCTGCTGGAGGCGCTCGGTCTGACGGTCGGTTGGATCACGGCCGACGCGACCCCCGCGCAGCGGCGCGAGGCCTACGCCTGCAACGTCACCTACGGCTCGGTGAACGAGATCGGTTTCGACGTGCTGCGCGATCAGCTGGTGATCTCGGTGGACGATCTGGTCTCCCCGCGCCCGGATGTGGCTCTGATCGACGAGGCCGACTCGGTGCTGGTCGACGAGGCGCTGGTCCCGCTGGTGCTGGCCGGCACCTCGCACCGCGAGACCCCGCGACTGGAGGTCATCCGGCTGGTCGGCGAGCTCCGCGAGAACACCGAGTACGAGACCGACGCCGACCGGCGCAATGTGCAGCTCACCGATGTCGGTGCGCGCCGGCTGGAGGCCGCGCTCGGCGGGATCGATCTGTACTCCGAGGAACACGTCGGCACCACGCTCACCGAGATCAACGTCGCCCTGCACGCGCATGTGCTGCTGGAACGCGATGTGCACTACATCGTCCGCGACGATGCGGTGCACCTGATCAACGCCTCAAGGGGCCGCATCGCGTCGCTGCAGCGCTGGCCCGACGGCCTGCAGGCGGCGGTCGAGGCCAAGGAGGGCATCGATATCACCGAGACCGGTGAGGTGCTCGACACCATCACCGTGCAGGCGCTGATCAACCGGTACCCGAGGGTGTGCGGGATGACCGGTACGGCGCTGGCCGCCGGTGAGCAGTTGCGGCAGTTCTACAAGCTCGGGGTCTCGCCGATCCCGCCCAACAAGCCCAACGTGCGCGAGGACGAGTCGGATCGCGTCTACATCACGGTGGCCGCCAAGAACGACGCCATCGTCGAGCACATCGCCGAGGTGCACGCGACGTCGCAGCCGATCCTGGTCGGCACCCGCGACGTCGCCGAATCCGAGGATCTGCACGAGCGGCTGGTGAAGGCAGGCATCCCGGCCGTGGTGCTGAACGCCAAGAACGATGCCGAGGAGGCGGCCGTCATCGCCGAGGCCGGTGCGCAGGGCAGGGTGACGGTGTCGACCCAGATGGCCGGCCGCGGCACCGACATCCGGCTGGGCGGGTCCGACGAATCGGGCCACGATCAGGTGGCCGAGCTGGGCGGGCTGCACGTCATCGGCACCGGACGGCACTACACCGAACGGCTGGACAACCAGCTGCGCGGCCGCGCCGGGCGCCAGGGCGACCCGGGCTCCTCGGTGTTCTTCTCCAGCTGGGAGGACGACGTGGTGGTGTCCTTCCTGGAGCCCAACAAGCTGCCGTTGCAGACCGACGAGGACGGCAAGATCACCAGCAACAAGGCGGCAACCCTGCTCGACCATGCCCAGCGGGTGGCCGAGGGCAAGACGCTGGACCTGCACGCCAACACCTGGCGGTACAACCAGCTGACCGCCCAACAGCGCGCCATCCTGGTGGATCGCCGGGACACTCTGCTGCGCACCTCCACGGCGCGCGAAGAACTGCAAGAGCGTTCGCCGAAGCGCTATGCACAGATCGCGGAAACGGTGTCCGAGGAACGGCTCGACGAGATCTGCCGACTGATCATGCTCTATCACCTCGACCGCGGCTGGGCCGATCACCTGGCCTACCTGGCCGATATCCGGGAGAGCATCAGCCTGCGCGCGCTCGGTAACCAGAGCCCGCTCGACGAGTTCCACCGGATGGCGGTGGATGCCTTCGCCTCGCTGGCCGCCGATGCCATCGAGGCGGCCCAGCAGACCTTCGACACCGCCAACATCGTGGGCGGGGAGACCGGCCTGGACCTGACCCGGCTGGCGCGACCGACCTCGACGTGGACGTACATGATCCACGACGATCCGCTGGCCGACAACGTCATGTCGGCGCTGAGCCTGCCGGGCGTCTTCCGCTAGGTTGGCCCGTATGCAGCCCGGGGCGAGCGGAGCGACGGGGGATCAGCCCGGGGCGAGCGGAGCGACGGGGGATCAGCCCGGGGCGAGCGGAGCGAGGGGGAATCGGCCCGGCGATCGGGTGCTCACCATCCCCAATGCGCTGAGCGTGCTGCGCCTGCTGCTGGTGCCGGTGTTCCTGTATCTGCTGTTCGGCGGTGCCATCGGCTGGGCGGTCGCCGTGCTGATGTTCAGCGGTTTCTCCGACTGGGCCGACGGCAAGATCGCCCGGCTGGTCGCCGATCAGTCCTCGCGGCTGGGCGAGTTGCTCGACCCGGCCGTCGACCGCATCTACATGGTGGTGACCCCGGTGGCGCTCGCCGCCGCCGGCGTGGTGCCGTGGTGGTTCGTGATCGTGCTGATCGGCCGGGATCTGGTGCTGGCCGCGACGCTGCCGGTGCTGCGCAGCCGCGGGCTCACCGCGCTGCCGGTGACCTATATCGGCAAGGCCGCCACCTTCGCGTTGATGTCCGGGCTGCCGCTGGTGCTGCTGGGCCAGTTCGACGCGCTGTGGAGCCGGGTCATCCTGGCCTGCGGCTGGGCGTTCCTCATCTGGGGGATGGTGCTGTACCTGTGGTCGGCGGTGCTGTACCTGGCGCAGGTAGGGCTGGTGATCCAGCGACTGCCCCGCACCGCCGCAGCGAACCGGGGAGCACCGGGGCATGGTTGATCCCGCGAGTTCGCTGGGCGGCTTTCACCCCGAGGCCGGCCTGAACCATCACGAAAAGGATGCGCCACAACGCATCCCGGTACCGTCTCTGCTGCGTTCGCTGCTCTCCGACCATCTCGACCCGGGCTATGCGGCGGCCGCAGCGGCCCGCCACGACCATCCCGCGGGCCGACTGCGCGCCGGGGGCTGGACGTTGCTGGCGGGGCTGACCGTGGCGGTCGTGTTCGCCGCGGCCGCCTCGCAGGCGCAGTCGGTGGCGCCGGCGAACCGCCAGACACAGCTGGTGCTCGCCGACAGTGTGCGGGCCGGCGAGAGCCGCACCGACGCCGTCGAGGCAACCAGGGATGAGCTGGCCGCCGAGGTCGAGACCGAGCGGCGCAGCCGCCTCGCCGGTGACGAACAGGGTCGGGCACTGCTCGCCGCGCTCGACGAGGCGGAGTTCTCCGCCGCCGTGACGCCCGCGATCGGGCCCGGGCTCGAGGTCAGCGTCACCGACCCCGGCATGTCCCGCGATCTCACCGACGTGTCCAAACAGCGGGTGACGGGCAGTCAACAGGCGATCCTGGACCGCGATCTGCAACTCGTGGTCAACTCGTTGTGGGTCGGGGGAGCCGAGGCGGTCGCGGTCGGTGGGGTGCGGATCGGGCCCAACGTCACCATCCGGCAGGCCGGCGGCGGCATCCTCGTCGACAACCGGCCGATCACCAGCCCGTACGCCATCGTCGCACTGGGGCCGCCGCACGCGTTGCAGGACGTTTTCAACCGCAGTCCCGGGATGCAGCGGCTCACGCTGCTGCAGCAGTCCTACGGCGTCGGGGTTACGGTCAGTACCGGTGAGGCCCTGAGCGTGCCCGGTGGTTCGGTACGAGAGATCCGCTTTGCCACCCGGATTGAGCGGTGAGGTATGGGACAGAGTTGATCCACAGGTTGAACCGGAAGTTGATCCAGACATGATCGGCATCGCCGCACTCGTCGTCGGCATCGTGCTCGGGTTGGTCTTCCACCCGAGCGTGCCCGAGGCTATCCAGCCGTACCTGCCGATCGCCGTGGTGGCGGCGCTGGACGCGGTGTTCGGTGGCTTGCGCGCCTACCTGGAGCGGATCTTCGATTCGAAGGTGTTCGTCGTGTCCTTCGTCTTCAACGTGTTGGTGGCCGCGCTCATCGTCTATGTGGGCGACCAGCTCGGTGTCGGCACCCAGTTGTCCACCGCGATCATCGTGGTGCTCGGCATCCGGATATTCGGCAATGCAGCCGCGTTGCGGCGCAGGCTGTTCGGAGCGTGAGCGATGGCTGAGCACGCCGGGAACGAGCAGCCCGAACACGGCCGCCACGAGTTGCCGGAGGACGCTGTCGCGCCCGCCGGCCGCACGCGCTCGCAATGGATTTTCGGCGCTCTCGGCGTCGTGCTGTGCATGTTGCTCGGGATCGCGATCGTCACCCAGGTGCGGCAGACCGGATCCGGTGACTCGTTGGAGACCGCACGGCCGGCCGATCTGCTGGTGCTGCTGGACTCCCTGCAGCAGCGGGAGGCCGCGCTCAATACCGAGGTCGCCGATCTGCAGCAGACCCTCAACGCGCTGCAGGCGTCCGGCAGCAGCGATCAGGCGGCCATCGAGAACGCCCAGGCCCGGCTGGCGGCACTGTCCATTCTGATCGGCTCCGTGGCCGCCGTCGGTCCGGGTGTGACGATCAGCGTCCGGGATGACGCACGCGGCGTGTCGCCGGAGACGATGCTCGATGTGATCAACGAACTGCGGGCCGCCGGCGCCGAGGCCATGGAGGTTCGGGGGGCCGGGACCGGCGGGCAGGACCCGGGGAATGTGTCGCAGGGTGTCCGGGTGGGCGTCGACACCTGGGTGATCGGCGCGCCGGGCGCACTGATCATCGACGGGGTCACCCTCGGGTCTCCGTATTCGGTTCTGGCGATTGGTGATCCGCCCACGCTCTCGGCCGCGATGAACATCCCCGGCGGGGCCATGGACAGCGTGAAGCGGGTCGGCGGCACGATGACGGTGACCCAGTCCGAGTCCGTAGAGGTGACCGCCTTGCGGCAACCGAAACCTCGCCAATACGCTCAGCCCGTCAAGTAGTGCCCGCGTCCCGCCGCCGAAGGAGTCCCGTGAGCGAGATCCCGTCCGATCTGCAGTACACCGCCGAGCACGAGTGGGTGCGACGCACCGGCGAGGACACCGTGCGGGTCGGCATCACCGACTACGCGCAAGCCGCCCTCGGCGATGTGGTGTTCGTGCAGCTGCCCGACGTGGGCGCAGCGGTCGCCGCAGGCGATGCGTTCGGGGAGGTCGAATCCACCAAATCGCTGTCGGACCTGTACGCGCCGATCACCGCGAAAGTCGTTGCGGTCAACGGTGAGCTCGAGGGCAGCCCGGAGCTGGTCAACTCCGATCCGTACGGCGCCGGTTGGTTGGTCGAACTGCAGACCGACACCGCGGCGCCGGCCGGTCCGCTTCCGGACCTTCTGGACGCGGACGGCTACCGCGGGATTCTTCCCGAGTAGGTGTTGTTAGGGTTTTGCGGATCGGTTGATCAGCGACAAGCGTGAGCAGGTCTGCGTCACCGGATCCGGCGGTGGTGGACCCAATGGCCCGCCTCGCGCGGTACGGTCGTCGTGAGACGCATTGACGGTCGGGGGGCCAGCGCCGGCCGCCCGACAAGCACGCCACAGCAGCCAGTAGAGGAGCAGCGGGTGACGGAGAACAGCAACTTTCAGGCCGACCAGTCCGACGAAGTCACGGTGGAGACGACATCGGTTTTCCGCGCTGATTTCCTGAACGAACTGGATGCCCCGGCCAGCACCGGCACCGAGAGTTCGGTGTCGGGTGTCGAGGGGCTGCCTGCAGGTTCGGCGCTTCTCGTCGTCAAGCGGGGCCCCAATGCCGGTTCGCGCTTCCTGCTCGACCAGGCCACCACGTCGGCAGGCCGCCATCCGGACAGCGACATCTTCCTCGATGACGTCACCGTGAGCCGCCGGCATGCCGAGTTCCGGTTGGAGTCCGGCGAGTTCCAGGTCGTCGACGTCGGCAGCCTCAACGGCACCTACGTCAACCGCGAGCCGGTGGACTCCGCCGTGCTCGCCAACGGCGACGAGGTCCAGATCGGCAAGTTCCGGCTGGTCTTCCTGACCGGGCCGAAGACGGACGACGCCGGCTAACTGCCGAGCGCCGCTTGCGCGAGGATCAGATGACCCAACCCGAACCGGCACCCGCCGGGATGTCCATCGGCGCGGTTCTTGACCTGCTGCGCCCGGACTTCCCGGACGTCACGATCTCGAAGATCCGGTTCCTGGAGGCCGAAGGGCTGGTCACCCCGCAGCGCTCGGCGGCCGGCTATCGCCGGTTCACCGCTTACGACTGCGCCCGGCTGCGGTTCGTCCTGACCGCGCAGCGCGAGCAGTATCTTCCGCTCAAGGTCATCAAGGCCCAACTGGACGCGCAGCCCGACGGAGAGCTGCCCACACTCGGATCCGCGTACACGGTTCCGCGCCTGGTTCAGGTCGCCGGGGATGCCGGCGCGGGCACCGATCCCGCGGGCACCGAGGCGGTGGCACCGGCACAGGTGCGGCTCAGCCGAGAGGATCTGCTGTCCCGCTCGGGTGTGGACAACGCCCTGCTGGCGGCCTTGGTCACCGCGGGTGTCATCAAGCCCGGACCGGCAGGGTTCTTCGACGAGCATTCGGTGACCATTGCCCAGTGTGCGCGGGCGCTGGCCGATTACGGTGTCGAGCCGCGGCATCTGCGGGCGTTCCGGTCGGCGGCCGACCGGCAGTCCGATCTGATCGCCCAGATCGCCGGCCCGGTGGCGGCCGCCGGCAAGGCCGGGGCGCGTGACCGCGCCGATGACCTGGCCCGCGAGGTGGCGGCACTGGCTATCACCTTGCACACATCGCTGATCAAGTCCGCGGTGCGAGACGTTCTCGATCGTTGAGGACTAGACTTTGCCTCGACGGCTTCGTTGCGGAGGGCAGGCGCTGATGGGTGAGGTTCGGGTAGTCGGTATTCGCGTGGAGCAGCCCCAAAATCAGCCTGTGCTGTTGCTGCGGGAGTCCAACGGTGACCGCTACCTGCCGATCTGGATCGGGCAGTCCGAGGCCGCCGCGATCGCGCAGGAACAACAGGGCGTCGAGGCCCCGCGCCCACTCACCCATGACCTCATCCGCGATCTGATTGCTGCCCTGGGCCATTCGCTCAAAGAAGTACGCATCGTCGATCTGCAGGAGGGCACCTTCTACGCCGACCTGATCTTCGATCGCGATATCAAGGTGTCGGCGCGGCCGTCGGACTCGGTGGCCATCGCGTTGCGCGTCGGGGTGCCGATCTACGTCGAGGAAGCGGTGCTGGCCGAGGCCGGGCTGCTGATTCCCGACGAGACCGACGAAGAAGCCGACGGACCGGTCCGCGAGGACGAGGTCGAGAAGTTCAAGGAATTCCTCGACAGCGTGTCACCCGACGATTTCAAGGCGACCTGAGACCGCGGCGTCGCCGTGACGACGAACATCACGGATGCGTCTCGTGAGTTCGACACGCGGGCCGGGTGTGAGCCGCACGGGAAACGGGCAGCCATAATTTTGATCGACGACGAGCAGTAGCAGCAATGTGTTGAGCGTATGCTCGACACATTCAAACTCGGACGTGACGCGCGACGATCACGGGCCCGGGGGCGACGGCGAGAGGATGGACAGTGGGCGACACGCCACATCAGGGGGAGCTGGATCTGTCTTCCGCCGGCGGTGCGACTCCGCCCGTGAGCAGAGCACCCGGCGAGCCCGTGCAAGGCGGACTGTTCCCGGACAACTCGATCCCGGACGAGCTGGTCGGTTACCGCGGACCGAGCGCCTGCCAGATCGCCGGCATCACCTACCGCCAGCTCGACTACTGGGCGCGCACCTCGCTGGTGGTGCCCTCGATCCGTGGCGCCGCCGGATCGGGCAGCCAACGGCTGTACTCCTTCAAGGACGTCTTGGTTCTCAAGATCGTCAAGCGGCTGCTCGACACCGGGATCTCCCTGCACAACATCCGGGTCGCGGTGGATCACCTGCGTCAGCGCGGGGTGCAGGATCTCGCCAACATCACCCTGTTCTCCGACGGGACCACGGTGTATGAGTGCACCTCCGCCGAAGAAGTCGTCGACCTCCTGCAGGGCGGCCAGGGTGTGTTCGGGATCGCGGTGTCGGGTGCCATGCGGGAACTGACCGGCGCGATCGCCGACTTCCCGGGAGAACGTGCCGACGGCGGCGAATCGATCGCCGCGCCGGAGGATGAACTGGCCTCGCGGCGTAAGACCCGGGACCGCAAGATCGGCTGACCGCTCAGTCACGAATGTGAGAAAGATGGCGAGGAATCCTTGATTCCTCGCCATCTTTGTCACATTCGGCGCGGCTGAATCCGGCGTGGACGGCGCTGGATCTGGCCGCCCGGTAGGATCGGCAGCGCATCGCCCTTGCGCGGGAGAGTTCCGTGACGGCCAGTCACGGGCGCCGAAGGAGCAATACCTCTCCGTCAACCTCTCAGGCACCCAGGACCGCGGACGGCCACGATGCCTCTGGAAAGTGGTGCTCCGCGCGCCCGCCCATGGGGAAAGGCCGACGACGGCTGAATCTCTCAGGCGCCCCGACAGAGGGAGAGGGACTCGGCTGTCCGCGCCCTCGAACAGGGGAGATCACGTGTCTGTTGACCATTCCGGCTTCGCCGCCCGCCACATCGGGCCCGATGCCGACGCCATCGCCACCATGCTGGACGTCATCGGCGTCGGCTCGCTCGATGAGCTGGCCGACAAGGCACTGCCGGCCGGCATTCTCGACGCGGTCGGCGCCGACGGCCTGGCACCCGGCCTGGAACACCTGCCGCCGGCGGCCACCGAGGAAGAGGCCCTCGCCGAGCTGCGCGCCCTGGCCGAGTCCAACACCGTTGCCGTGTCGATGATCGGCCAGGGGTACTTCGACACGCTGACCCCGCCGGTGCTCAAACGCAACATCCTGGAGAACCCGGCCTGGTACACCGCCTACACGCCGTACCAGCCCGAGATCAGCCAGGGCCGGCTGGAGGCGCTGCTCAACTTCCAGACCATGGTCAGCGACCTGACCGGCCTGGATGTGGCGAACGCCTCGATGCTCGATGAGGGCACCGCCGCCGCCGAGGCGATGACGCTGATGCACCGTGCGGTGAAGGGTCCGTCGAACCGGTTGGCCGTCGACGCCGATGTGTACGCCCAGACCGCGGCGGTGATCGCCACCCGCGCCGAGCCGCTGGGTATCGAGATCGTCACCGCCGACCTGCGCGACGGCCTGCCCGAAGGCGATTTCTTCGGTGTGATCGTGCAGCTGCCGGGCGCCAGCGGACGCGTCGACGACTGGAGCGCACTGGTCGCCCAGGCCCATCAGCGCGGCGCGCTCGTCGCCGTGGGGGCCGACCTGTTGGCGACCACCCTGATCGCTCCGCCCGGCGAAATCGGTGCCGACGTCGCCTTCGGCACCACCCAACGTTTCGGTGTGCCCATGGGATTCGGCGGCCCGCACGCCGGTTACCTGGCCGTGCACACCAAGCATGCCCGCCAGCTTCCCGGCCGCCTCGTCGGTGTCTCCGTCGACAGGGATGGATCGCCGGCGTTCCGCCTGAGCCTGCAGACCCGCGAGCAGCACATCCGGCGCGACAAGGCGACCAGCAACATCTGCACCGCGCAGGTGCTGCTGGCCGTGATCGCGGCGATGTACGCCAGCTACCACGGCGCCGCCGGACTGACCGCGATCGCCCGTCGGGTGCACGGGCAGGCGGCGAAGATCGCTGCGGCGCTGGGTGATTCGCTGGTGCACGACACCTTCTTCGACACCGTGCTGGCCAAGGTTCCCGGCCGGGCCGACGAGATCCTCACCGCGGCCAAGGCCGCGGGCATCAACCTGTGGAAGGTCGACGCCGATCACGTGTCGGTGGCCTGCGACGAGGCCACCACCGACGCGCATGTCGCGGCCGTGCTGGAGGCATTCGCGGTGGCGCCCGTGCAGCCCGCGGGCGTCGATATCGCCACCCGGACATCGGATTTCCTGACCCACCCGGCGTTCCATCTGTACCGCACCGAGACCTCGATGATGCGGTACCTACGGTCGCTGGCGGACAAGGACATCGCGCTGGACCGCAGCATGATCCCGCTCGGGTCGTGCACGATGAAGCTCAACGCGGCCGCCGAGATGGAACCGATCACCTGGCCGGAATTCGCCAAGCAGCATCCGTTCGCCCCGGCGTCGGACAACCCGGGCCTGCGCCGCCTGATCGCCGATCTGCAGGACTGGCTGACCGGCATCACCGGCTACGACGAGATCTCGCTGCAGCCCAACGCCGGATCGCAGGGGGAGTACGCCGGGCTGCTCGCCATCCAGGCCTACCACCGGGCCAACGGTCAGACCGACCGCGACGTCTGCCTGATTCCCTCCAGTGCGCACGGCACCAATGCCGCCTCCGCAGCACTGGTCGGGATGCGGGTGGTCGTGGTGTCCTGCCGCGCCAACGGGGACGTGGACCTCGATGACCTGCGTGCCAAGGTCGCGCAGCACGCCGAGCGGCTGGCCGCGCTGATGATCACCTACCCGTCCACCCACGGGGTGTACGAGCATGATGTCGCCGATATCTGTGCGGCCGTGCATGATGCGGGCGGCCAGGTCTACGTGGACGGCGCCAACCTCAACGCGCTGGTCGGGCTGGCCCGCCCGGGTCGCTTCGGCGGCGATGTCAGCCACCTCAACCTGCACAAGACGTTCTGCATCCCGCACGGTGGTGGGGGTCCCGGCGTCGGACCGGTCGCGGTGCGCAGCCACCTGGCGCCGTATCTGCCCGGCCATCCGCTGGCCGATGAACTCGGCGACAGCTACACCGTCTCGGCGGCCCCGTACGGGTCGGCGTCGATCCTGCCGATCACCTGGACCTACATCCGGATGATGGGCGGGGCCGGGCTGCGGGCAGCCTCGTTGACCGCGATCGCGTCGGCCAACTATGTGGCGCGCCGCCTCGACGAATACTTCCCGGTGCTCTACACCGGCGAGAACGGCATGGTCGCCCACGAGTGCATCCTTGATCTCAACGGCATTACCAAGGCCACCGGCGTCACCGTCGACGATGTGGCGAAGCGGTTGGCGGACTTCGGTTTCCACGCACCGACGATGAGCTTCCCGGTGGCCGGCACGCTCATGGTGGAGCCCACCGAGAGCGAGAGCCTGGCCGAGGTGGACGCGTTCTGTGACGCGATGATCGCCATCAAGGCCGAGATCGACAAGGTCGGTTCGGGGGAGTGGCCGGTGGAGGACAACCCGCTGCGCGGTGCCCCGCACACCGCGGAGGCACTGCTGGTGCCGGAGTGGTCGCACCCCTACACGCGGGAGCAGGCCGCATACCCGTTGGGCAAGGGATTTCGTCCGAAGGTGTGGCCGCCGGTCCGCCGGATCGACGCCGCCTACGGCGACCGCAATCTGGTGTGTTCCTGCCCGCCGGTGGAGGCATTCGCTTAGCCTGGCCCGGTGCTGCCTGCAGATGTGCAGAACTGGGCCGACGGTGGACGCTTCCTGGCCACCTCCGCCGGTTCGGTGTTCGTCCGGTCCGCGTCCGGCGAGGGGCCGACGGTGCTTCTGCTGCACGGATTTCCGTCCAGCTCCTTCGATTACCGCGAGGTGGTCACCGAGCTGGCGGGCCGGCCGTGGGTGACGCTGGACTTCCTGGGCTTCGGTCTGTCGGACAAGCCTCGGTGGGCAGGAGCGCAGCGACCGGGGAGTCGGCGCCGACCGCACACCTACAGCCTGTTGGAACAGGCAGACCTGGTGCAGGAGGTGCTGGCCGCGACCACCACCGGGCCGGTATCGATGGTGGCGCACGATATGGGTACGTCGGTGGCGACCGAGCTGCTGGCCCGCGATGTGGAAGGCCGGCTGCCGTTCGATCTGCGCTCTGCGGTGCTGACCAATGGCAGCGTGATCCTGGAGCGGGCCAGTCTGCGCCCGTCCCAGAAGGTGCTGCGGGGACCGCTCGGACCGGTGATGTCGCGACTGATCGGCCGGGGCGGTTTCGTGCGCGGTTTCGGCCGGCTGTTCGGTGCGGATCATCCGCTGGCGGCACAGGAGGCCGAGGCCCAATGGGCGTTGTTGGCGCACAACGACGGTCATCGGATCACGCACCTGCTGTGTGCCTATCTCGACGAGCGGGTGCGCTACGCGTCGCGGTGGCACGGTGCGATCAGTGCGTGGCAGAAGCCGCTGAGTTTCCTGTGGGGGCTGGACGATCCGGTGGCCACGGTCAACGTCCTTGCCGGCCTGCGTGAACTGCGCCCCGCGGCAACGGTGGTCGAACTGCCGGGCATCGGGCACTACCCCCAGGTCGAGGTGCCCGACGTGTTCGCCAGGGAGGCCCTGGGTCTGCTTCAGCTGTGAGCGGCGTCGAACGCCCGGCGCGCCGCCGCGATATCGCCCTGATGGCGTTCGGTCCACCGGACCAACGATTGGACGGTCTGGTGCAGGGTGCGCCCGAGATCGGTGAGTTCGTAGTCGACCCGGGGCGGGACGACGGGATGCACGGTGCGGCGCACCAGGCCGTCGCGTTCGAGCTGGCGCAACGTGACGGTCAGCATCCGCTGGCTGACACCATCGATCATGCGTTTGAGCTCGGTGAATCGCATGGACCCGTCCTCGAGCAGGGCGATGACGAGCAGCGACCATTTGTCCGCGATCCGGTCGAGGATCTGGCGGACCTCACAGTCTTCGCGCCGATCCCACTGAAAGGCGTCCGGGCAGCAGTCGGTTACCTCAGGGGTACCGGCTGACGTCAAAGTGCCTTCTTCCGCCACACCGCCATGGTGCCTGATGATGTGGTCAGTTACCAATAGGAACCTAGAGGTGGGGTAGATGGACACAGTTGCGGCAGGTCCCGCACGTACGCCCTCGCGGACACGCTCGGCGCTGCTGCTGGTGGCGCTCTGCGGGGCCGCCTTCCTGGAGGGCATCGACATCGCGATGTTCAACATCGCCCTGCCGGTGATCCGCGAGGCCTTGGCGCTGCCGACCGTCCAACTCCAGTGGGTGGTCAGCGGTTACGTCATCGGCTATGGCGGTTTCATGTTGCTGGGCGGGCGCACCGCCGATGTCTACGGACGGCGGCGGGTCTTCCTGATCGCCCTGGTCGTCTTCATCGGTGTCTCTGCGCTCGGTGGGATTGCGCCCAGTGGGGCGATGATCATCGCGGTCCGCGTCATCACCGGTATCGCGGCGGCCTTCCTGATGCCGGCCGGGCTCGCCATCATCACCACCAGCTTCCCCGAAGGCCCGCAACGGGATCGCGCGGTGCTCATCTACGCGGGCATCGGCGCTGCCGGATTCTCGCTCGGGCTGATCGCCGGCGGTGTGCTGACGGCCTTCGGCTGGCGCTGGGTCTTCTTCGCTCCCGTCGTGCTGGCGCTCGCCGTGCTGGCCCTGGGTCTTCCGCTGATCCCACGCGACACCGTCAGAGCGCGGCGTTCACTCGACCTGCCCGGCGCCCTGCTGATCACCGGCGCGGTGGTCCTGACCGTCACCACGATCGAGAATGCCGCGCACGCTTCCGTTTTCGCCTCGGCAGCGACGGGTGCCGTCGCGCTCATGCTGTTCGCCGCATTCACCGTCCGGCAGCGCACCGCCGCCGACCCGCTCGTCCCTCCTGGTCTGCTGCGCAACGGCAGCCTGGTCAACGCCTATATCGGTGCCGGCTGTCTGGCGGGTGGCTTCATGGGGTTCCAATTCATCGTGGTGCTCTATCTGCAGGAATTACGCGGGTGGTCGGCACTGACCACGGCGTTGGCGCTGCTGGTGGTCGCCATCGACGCCATCCTTGCGCCGACACTGACCCCGGTCCTGGTCCGCAGGTTCGGGCTGTGGCGGGTCATCGTGGTCGGCATGTTCTTCTCGGCATTGTCGTTCGCGTTGTTCACCGGTGTCGAGGACGACTGGGCGTACCTGAGCATGCTGCCCAGCTTCCTGGCGCTGGGGATCGCGTTCACCCTGGCCTACGGCCCACTGACCATTGCCGCCACCGACGGCGTCGAGGAAGCAGCGCAGGGCCTGACCGGGGGGTTGCTCTACACCACCTTCCAGTTCGGCGCGGCGATCGGGCTCGCTGTCACCACCGCCGTCCAGGTCGCCGTCCTGGCAACGGGTGCCGACCTGCTCGAGTCATACCGTGCGGCGCTGCTGGTGCCGCTCGGGGTCGGACTGATCGGAATCGCGGTGACACTGCCGCGGGCGTGGCGGGCTCCGCGGGGGTGCGCCACCGCAGCGGAGTAGCTTGGGCAGCATGGACCGGCTGTGGCGCGGCTATTTCCGTCGCCCGGCACAGGTCCCCGTGCTGCGGTTCGATCCCGGACGCCGAAGGTGGGTCGCCGCACGCGAAACGGCCTGCCCGGGCCACGTCGAACGCCTCACCGTCACGACGTACAACATCTGGTTCAACGACCACCACGCCGGGCAGCGCCATCGCACCATCGCCGAACTGCTGTCCCGAGAATCCCCGGACATCATGGTTTTTCAGGAGGTGACCCCCGATGCTCTCGCCGTGTTCGGAGAACAACCCTGGATCCGGGAGCGCTATCGAAGTGCCGCGGCGGTCGGGGGCCGCCGGGGCAACTACGGCATGCTGCTGCTGTCCCGCGTCCCCGTCGACACCGTCACCTACACGCCGCTGCCGACCCGATTGTCTCGTGGATACCTGACCGCACAGCTCACCGTCAATGGTGAGCTGCTGACCGTCGTCGGTATCCATCTCGAAAGCGGCAAGGCGTCAGCGCCTCTGCGTGCCCGCCAGCTCGAGCGGATCTTCGCATCCCAGCGCGACGCCGAGAACGTGGTGATGTTGGGCGACTTCAACATCCGTGACTCCGAGAACGCCATCATCGACCCGGACTACCGGGACGCCTGGCCGATGCTGCGCCCGGGAGAACCCGGGTACACCGAGGACACCACCATTAACCACATGCGGTTCGACATGAAGGACAAGCGCCGCCACGTCCGATTCGACCGGGTGCTCACCGCGGGTGATGCCTGGGTACCCGAATCGATCGAACTACTGGGCCGCGAACCGATTTCGGCCGCACTGCCGCGGGTGTTCCCGTCGGATCACTTCGGGGTGCGCTGCGTGCTGCGGCGGCGCTGAACCGGCCCGCTCAGCCCAGGAATTCGGCGACCGCATCGGCCAGACCGGGATCGGCCGAGCTGGGCACATTGCGGTACTCGCCGCCACTGGCCTGTGCGACCTCTTCCCACGTCGAGCGGTCAGGGTCGTCGCCGAGATTGATGACGTTGACCGCGACCGGCCGATCCGGTTCCACCGCGCCCTGGATGTAGGAAATCAGTCCCGGGCCGTCCAGACTGCGGTCGGTGTGCGGGCCGGAGGTGATCACCAGCACCGAATTCGGTTCACCGGCGCGGAAGTTCGCCAGCGCCTCGGCGTAGATCAGCCGCAGCGTGGTGAAGGACACCGCGCCGCCACCGGAGCTCGTCTGGGACTGCAGATTCGTTGACAGTGCCGCCGAGCGCGGTTCGCCACCGACATCGTCACCGAGCGGTCCGGTGGTGGTCACCGAGCGTCCCGCCACGCCGTCGAAGGTCCACAGACCCACCGACGACGTCGGCGACAGCATCTGCAGCCGGTCGTTGAGCGCGGCGGTCACATTGGTCAGCCGGCTACGGCCGCCCTCGTCGACGGGCATCGACTGATCGAGCATCACGGTGACCGTGCCGCTCTGGGCGGGTGCGGTCATCCGGGTGGCCAGCGTGGCGCGGGACTCCGCGTCCCCGAACGACAAGGGCTGGGCGAGCGCCGGGAAATCGGTGACCGGGCTGGCCGGCGGTGCCACCCCTTCGACGCGGAATCCGGCCTTGGCGAGCTCGGCGAGTTGCTCGGGTTTGCGCATGAAGCGGTCGAACTCGCTCGCCGCGGCCAACTGTTCCTTGGACAGCCAGTCACCGCTGAGCAGCACCGCGGGGAAGTCGGCCACCGACGCCGGCCCCGAGGGGATCCAGGAAGCGAGCTTGCCGGCGGCATCGGCGAGGTTCGCGCCCCGCTCGAACAGCTCCTGCTCGGTGGTGGCGACGGCGTGCACGGGTGCGGTTGCCGGGTCGGCGGCGTTGACGAGGGCATCCAAAGCGGTCGAGGCGGCGGCGTCGGCCAACTCGGGTTGCCCGGCAAGCAGGCGTTGGGCGGCGCCCGCGCCCGCACTGCCCGGCGAGCCGGCGGGCGCCGAGGCGGCGGCCACCGCTTCGGAGGCCAGGTATGCGGCGTCGCTGTTGTCGGCGAGCGGCAGAGCCAGTTTCAGGGCACCCCAGCCCGGCAGGTTGAGCCCGTCGAGCCCGGCCGGGTCGCTCTGCAGCCCCGGCAGGGCCGACCAGCTCTGCTGGCCCAGCGCATCTTTGAGTTCGGGCCGGACGGCCAGCACGACCGGCGAACTCACCAGCGGCCGGCTGTCGATGACGGTCTTGCCGCCGCTGGCCGTCTCCAGCCGTGCCTCCGAGATCGAGCTCGCCGGAATCCACAGGGCCGGGCGGTCACCGAGTTCACCCGGCCAGGACTCGGCGAAACCGTTGATCACCGCGGTGGAGTCCGCGGCCTGCACCGCGACCTGCACACAGCGGTCACCCACCGGGTCGGCGGTCGCGCTGTACTGCTCGGCGAAGGTGCCGACCTGTTCGGCGATGGCAGGGTCGGCGATGACCGCGACGGTCACCTCGCCCTCGACGCAACGATCGGCGGAGGCCTGGCTGCGGTTGGACAGCGCGTCACCGAAGAAGCGCCACAGGATGACGGCGCCGACCACCACGACGACGGTGATGAGGGCGCCGATGACGACGGGGCTGACCTTGCGACGCCCGGTGGTCACCGCACGGTGACTGCCGGTCCACTCGCCGTCCTCGTAGGTGCGCTGGCGGCCGGTGACCGAGAACGCCTGGGTCGGCGAATCCTCGTCGGCGACGGCGGGGAAACCTCGCGGTGCCGGGTCGGGCTCGTCGTACCCGCGATCGACTTCGTATTGGTAGTCGTCAGGGCCGTACTCCTCGGACCCGTAGTCATCGGATCGGTAGTCGTCAGGACCGTATTCGTCGGCCCCGTAACCGGAGTCGCGCACACCCGCGTCACTGTCCCCGGCGGGTTCCGACCCGTAACCGGCGTCCGGCCCGTTGCCGGTCCGGTCGTCGGCCTCGTCGGGGTCGGGAATGCTGTGCCTGCCCATCCCTACCCTCTCAACTCGTCGTGTCGAATGCCCCGCCGAAGTCTAGTCACAGGCTTGCGGCACGCGCCTTGAACTCGCGGCGGCGCCGGTGCAGGATCGGCTCGGTGTAGCCGCTGGGCTGCTGGGTGCCGGACAGGATCAGTTCCTGTGCGGCCTGGAAGGCGATGCTGGCCTCGGGATCGGGTGCCATCGGCAGGTAGTCGGGGTCGCCGGCGTTCTGCTCGTCGACGACAGCGGCCATCCGGCGCAGGCTGGCCTTGATGTCGCCCTCGGTGATCACTCCGTGGCGCAGCCAGTTGGCCAGCAACTGACTCAAGATGCGCAGCGTGGCGCGGTCTTCCATCAGCGCGACGTTATGGATGTCGGGCACCTTGGAGCAGCCGACACCGGCGTCGACCCAGCGCACCACGTAGCCCAGGATGGACTGGCAGTTGTTGTCGACCTCTTCGTGGATCTCATCGGTCGACCAGGCGAGCTCACCGGCCAGCGGGATGGTCAGCAACTCGTCGACGGTGGCGCGCCGCTTGCCTGCGAGTTCCTTCTGCACCGCCGCCACGTCGACCTGGTGGTAGTGCATGGCGTGCAGGGTGGCCGCCGTCGGGGAGGGCACCCACGCGGTGGTGGCGCCGGCGCGGGGCTGGCCGATCTTCTGCTCGACCATGTCGGCCATCAGATCGGTCATGGCCCACATGCCCTTGCCGATCTGGGCGCGCCCGGACAGGCCGGTGGCCAGGCCGACGTCGACGTTCTGGTCCTCATAGGCCTTGATCCACGGCTGGCTCTTCATGGCGCCCTTGCGGATCATCGGGCCGGCCTCCATCGAGGTGTGGATCTCGTCGCCGGTGCGGTCCAGGAAGCCGGTGTTGATGAACACGACCCGGTCGGCGGCGGCCTTGATGCAGGCCTTGAGATTCAGCGTGGTGCGGCGTTCCTCGTCCATGATGCCGACCTTGAGGGTGCCCTGGGGCAGACCGAGGACATCTTCGACTCGGCTGAACAACTCGCAGGTGAACGCGACCTCGTCGGGCCCGTGCATCTTGGGCTTCACGATGTAGATCGAGCCGGTGCGACTGTTGGCGTGCGGACCCGTCTCGTCGCTGACCGTCAGTCCGTGGGTGGCGATCAGGCCGGTGAACAGGGCGTCCTGGATGCCCTCGGGGATCTCGTTGCCGTCGGCGTCCACGATCGCGTCGTTGGTCATCAGATGCCCGACATTGCGGACGAACAGCAGGCTGCGCCCGGGCAAGCTGAGCTGGCCCGTGCCGTCGGGGGTGCTGAACGTCCGATCGGGGCTGAGCACCCGGGTGAAGGACTTGCCGCCCTTGCTGACCTCTTCGGCGAGATCGCCGCGGTTGAGCCCCAGCCAGTTGCGGTAGCCCAGGACCTTGTCCTCGGCATCGACCGCGGCCACCGAGTCCTCGAAATCCATGATGGTGGTGATGGCGGACTCCAGCACGACATCCTTGATGCCGGCCTTGTCGGTCGACCCAACCGGCGAGTCCGGGTCGATCAGGATCTCGATGTGCAGGCCGTTGTGCTCCAGCAGCACCGACCAGGCCGGGGCGCCGAGTTCACCGGTGTACCCGACAAAGGCGCTCGGATCGGCGAGAGCGGGGACAGCACGCCGTCGGTGATCGTCACCTCAGTGATGTCGGTCCAGGAGCCCGAGGCCAGCGGGACGGCCTCGTCGAGGAAGTTGCGGGCGTAGGCGATGACCTTGTCGCCGCGCACCCGGTTGTAGGAGGAGCCCTTCTCGGCGCCACCCTCCTCGGGGATCACGTCGGTGCCGTACAGCGCGTCATACAGCGAACCCCAGCGTGCGTTGGCGGCGTTCAGCGCGAAGCGGGCGTTGAGGATCGGCACCACCAGCTGCGGGCCCGCGGTGCTGGTGATCTCGGCGTCGACGCCGGAGGTCGTGATGCTGAAGTCGGCGGGCTCGGGCGCCAGGTAACCGATATCGGTGAGGAATTGCTTGTACTCGGCGGCATCGAAGGGACCGATGACCCGGGCACGGTGCCACTTGTCGATCTGGGCCTGCAGGTCATCACGACGGGCCAGCAGATCCTGGTTCTGCGGAGTGAGGTCGGCGATGACCTTGTCCACACCCGACCAGAAGGTATCGGGATCCAGGCCGGTGCCGGGCAACGCTTCCGTCGTGATGAAGTCGTGCAGCACCTTGGCGACCCGCAGGTTTCCCACCGTCACGCGCTCGGTCATGTTTCCTCCCTTAGCAGTCGGACTAGTTTACCCGCCGGTAACTACCGGTGACCCCGCGGAGGACCGGGTGAGCAGCAGGTCACACCGGCGAGCCAGCTCCGCACGCAACGGCGCCGCCCGTTCGGTGATGCCCTGCTGCGCTGTGACGTACTCGGCGCGGCCTGCGGCGGTCTCGATGGCAATCGGGTCGAAACCATAGTCGGTCAGGTCGTATGGGCTGGCACACATGTCGACCGCCCGTGCGTCGGCGGCCAGTTCCAGGCAGTCCATCACCAGCTCCGAGGGCACCAGCGGTCCCAGTTTGTAGGCCCACTTGTAGCAGTCCATTGCCGCGTGGATGCAGCCCGGCTGCTCGGTGACCAGCTGGGTGTCGCGGCGCAACCGCTCACCGTTGCGCTCGGCGGCGGCCGGGGTGAAGAACCTGAAGGCGTCGAAATGGCTGCATCGCAACGGCATCGAATCGACGACGGCATCGGTGCCGGCCGACCCCAGCCGCAGTGGGACCTGGCCGTGGCGCACCTCCGGCGAGCGGTAGACCATCGCCCATTCATGCAGCCCGAAACAGTTGAACCGGGCGGGCCGCTGCGCGGTACCCGACAGCAGGTCGGCGATGAACGCCACGGTGTCGCGCCGGGCCGTCAGCAGCTCAGCGGTCACCGTCACGGTGCCCTCGATGCGCTGGTAGCCGGGGCGGGTGGCGAAGCGTTCGGCGGCGGGTCCGGCGAGCGCGACGCCGAAGCCGGGATGCCAGCGCCGTAGCTGGCGGGGCCGCAGGCTGTAGTAAGTGAACAGGAAATCCCACACCGGATGGGGTTCGCCGCGCTGCGCGCGCTGCTGATGCGGCGCGGTGAACCGCGCGACACGCTGCTGGTGCGCGGCCTCCCGAGCCAGCCAGTCCGATTCGGTGAGGACGGTCGCCATCAGATCCGGTTCGTCCCGTCGCGCACCGTGCCGACCAGATCTTCCACCAGATCCTCCAACGTCACCATCGCCGTGACCCGGCCACCGTCGGTGACCAGTGCGAGGTGACTCTTGTTGCGGCGCAACCGGGTCAGCGCATCGGGCAGCGGCAGCGTGGATGCCACCTCGATCAGCGGGCGCACCATCGCGGCGTCCAGCGTGGTGCGCTCCTCGTGGAGCACCGGCAGCACATCCTTGATGTGCAGGTAGCCCAGGTAGCTGCCGTCGGCATTGGTCACCGGGAAGCGGGAGTACCCGGTTTCCGAGAGCGCCCGCTCGACTGCCGCGATCGTGGGTCCGGACCCCGGTGCTGCCGACGGCACCGCGTGGATCCGGTCCAGCGGGATGGCCAGATCCGCCACGCTGCGATCACGGATTTGCAGGGCGCGGGTCAGCCGGGTGTGCTCCTCCCGGTCGAGCAGACCCTCCGACAGGGACTCGGCGATCATGTCGGACAGCTCGACGGTGGAGACCGTGACGTCGAGTTCGTCCTTGGGTTCCACCCGCATCGCCCGCAGCGTGGTGTTGGCGGCCCAGTTGTAGAAGCCGATGAGCGGGCGCACCGCGCGGATGTACATCAGGTACGGCGGTACCAGCAGCATCGCGGTGGCTTCCGGTCCGGCGATGGCGATGTTCTTGGGCACCATCTCGCCGAGCAGCACGTGCAGGGTCACGACCACCGCGAGCGCGACGATGAATGACACCGTGTGCAGGACGGCGTCGCCGACGCCGATCAGCGCGAACGGTTTCTCCAGCAGATGGGCCACCGCGGGCTCGCCGACCCGGCCGAGCAGGATCGAGCAGATGGTGATGCCCAGCTGCGCGCCGGCCAGCATCAGCGAGAGGTTCTCCGCCGCACGCATCACCGTGACTGCGCGTTTCTTGCCCTGCTCGGCCAGCGCTTCGAGGCGGTCACGCCGCGCCGAGATCAGGGCGAACTCGGCGCCGACGAAGAACGCGTTGAGGCCCAGCAGCAGGACGGTCAGTGCGACCGCGAACAGGTCACCGCCCATCGGAGCGCTCCTTGCCCTCGGCGGGTGATCCGTCGGCGCCGGCGGTCTCGACGAGCTCCAGCAGGTCGATACGCCGGCCGTCCATCCTCAGGATCCGGGCCTGCCAGCGCACCGGGTCCTCACCGGGCTTGTCCGGGTCGAACTCGGTGAGCTCCACGGTTTCGCCGACGTCGGGGATGTGCCCGAGCTTCTCCAGGACCAGGCCGCCGATCGTCTCGTAATCGCCCTCGGGGGCCCGGAACGGTGTCTCGGAATCGACCTCGTCGATCCGCAGCAGTCCGGAGACCTGCCAGCCGGCCCGGCTCTGCACCACATCCGGTGTGGCGTCATCGTGTTCGTCGCGCACATCGCCGACGATCTCTTCGATCAGGTCCTCGAAGGTGACCATGCCCGCGGTGCCGCCGTATTCGTCGACGACCATGGCGGTCTGGATCCCGTTGCCGCGGATCTGGGTCATCACCGCGTCGCCGTCGAGCGACGCGGGCACTGTGGGCACCGGCACCGCCAACCGGGACAACGGGGTGGTGGCGCGCCGCTGCGCCGGCACCTCGAAGACCTGCTTCACGTGCACCATGCCGACGGTCTGGTCGAGGTCGCCGTCGACGATCGGGAAACGCGAATAGCCGGTGCGGATCGAGGCGTCCAACAGGTCGGAGACGGTGTCCTCCAGTTCCAGCGATTCGATCTTGGACCGTGGGGTCATCAGTTCCTCGGCGGAACGGTCGCCGAACTGCAGTGAACGGTCGACCAGGACGGCGGTATCGGCGTCCAGCGCGCCGCTGCGCGCCGAGGTACGCACCAGCGACACCAGTTCCTGCGGGGAACGTGCCGAGCGCAGTTCCTCGGCCGGTTCGATGCCCAACCGGCGCAGGATCCAGTTCGCGGTGCCGTTGGTGGCCTTGATGACCGGGGTGAACAGCTTGGAGAAGTACCACTGCGGCGCGCCCGCGAAACGGGCGGTGGGCAGTGGTTTGGCGATGGCCAGATTCTTGGGCACCAGCTCACCGAAGATCATCGACACCGAGGTGGCGATCAGCAGCGCCAGCACCAGAGCGATCGGGCTCACCCAGTCGGCGGGGACGCGCAGCGCGGTCAGCGGCGCGTAGAGCAGCCGGGCCACCACGGGTTCGGCCAGGTAACCGGTGGCCAGCGTGGTGATCGAGATGCCGAGCTGCGCGCCGGACAGCTGGAAGGACAGGGTGCGGTGTGCCTTGAGGACGAACTGATCGCGCCGTCCGCCGGTCCGTGCGTTGGACTCGACGATGCTGCGTTCCAGTGCGGTCAAGGAGAATTCGGCCGCGACGAACAAGGCGGTTCCTGCGGTCAGCAGGATGAACGCGAGCAGGCTGAGCAGCGTCATGGTGAGACTCATCGTCTGCTCACCGCGGGTCTGCCGGGCCTGATGCCCGGCCGGCTACTGGACGGCTCGGATTCACCGGGTTCGCTGGGCGAGGGCGGTGTGCCGAGCGGAATCCCGGAGCCCAATCGATCTCCGCGGGCTTCCACGGGTGCCTGTGGCACGGGGTCCCTCTCTGTATTGACGGATGTCATGGCGACGGAATCGCTACATGGTAACTGCCCGGATCGGGCCGGCGGAATCACCAACCGGTGGGCAGCGGGTGTCCCTCGGCGAACCCGGCGGCCGACTGCACGCCGAGGACGACCTTGTCGTGCAGTTCGGGCAGCGTCGTGGCGCCGACGTAGGTGCAGGTGCTGCGCACCCCGGAGGTGATGTGGTCGAGCAGGTCCTCCACGCCACCGCGCGCCGCGTCGAGAGCCATCCTGGAGCTGGAGATGCCCTCTTCGAACAGACCCTTGCGGGCTCGGTCGAAGGCGCTGTCGGCGGCGGTGCGCGCGGCCACCGCGCGTTTGGAGGCCATCCCGTAGCTCTCCTTGAAGGGCTGTCCGTCCCGGTCGCGCAACAGGTCGCCGGGTGATTCGTAGGTGCCGGCGAACCAGGAGCCGATCATCACGTTGGAGGCGCCCGCGGCAAGTGCCAGGGCCACGTCGCGGGGGTGGCGCACCCCGCCGTCGGCCCACACGTGAGCGCCGAGTTCCTTTGCTGCCGCTGAACATTCGACGACGGCCGAGAACTGTGGGCGCCCGACGCCGGTCATCATGCGGGTGGTGCACATCGCGCCGGGGCCGACACCGACCTTGACGATGGAGGCACCCGCGCCGATCAGGTCGCGGGTGCCCTCGGCGGACACCACGTTCCCGGCGGCGATCGGCAGACCCAGATCGAGTGAGGCGACCACCGCGATGGCCTCGAGCATCTTGGCCTGATGACCGTGTGCGGTGTCGATCACGAGCAGGTCCGCCCCGGCCTCGGCGAGCCCGCGGGCCTTGGCGCCGACGTCACCGTTGATACCGACCGCCGCGGCGATGCGCAGCCGCCCCGAGGCATCCACGGCGGGGGTGTAGATGCCCGCGCGGATGGCGCCGGTACGGGTCAGCACACCGGTGAGTTCACCGTTGTCGTCGGTGAGCACCGCGACGTCGACCGGAGCGTGCTCGAGCAGGTCGAACACCTTGCGCGGTTCGGTGCCGGCCGGCGCGGTGATGAAGTCGCTGATGGCGATGTCGCGGACCCGGGCGAACCGGTCCACCCCGGCGCAGGAGGCCTCGGTGACCACGCCGATCGGCCTGCCCTCGAACACCACCACCGCCGCGCCGTGCGCGCGCTTGTGGATCAGCGCCATCGCATCGGAGACCGAGTCGTCGGGGCCCAGGATGACCGGGGTGTCGACGACCAGATCGCGGCTCTTCACGAAGTCCACGGTGTGCTGGACCACCGAAAGCGGCAGATCCTGGGGCAGCACCACGATGCCGCCGCGGCGTGCCACGGTCTCGGCCATCCGTCGGCCCGCGACGGCGGTCATGTTCGCCACCACCACCGGGATGGTGGTGCCCGATCCGTCGACGGTGGACAGGTCCACATCGAAGCGGGACGCCACATCGGAGCGTCCGGGAACGACGAAGACGTCGTTGTAGGTCAGGTCGTAGGGCGGGGTGTGACCGTTGAGGAACTGCACGTCACCGATTCTAGTGGGGTAGTGCGCCGCGCAATGTCGCCCTGACAGCGCCGCCATGGATATATGTGCGTGGCTCCGCTGTCAGGGTGACATTGCAATCGGGTTCGGGGAATCTCAGGCCTCGACCTCGCTGCGGTCACCGCTCCACAGGGTGTGGAATCGCTTGTCGCGGTCGGTGTCGATGCGGCCGTAGGTGTGGGCGCCGAAGAAGTCGCGCAGGCCCTGGGTGAGCGCCGCCGGCAGCCGCTCGGTGCGCAGTCCGTCGTAGTAGGACAGCGCGGAGCTGAAGCCGGGGATCGGGATGCCCAGCTCGGTGGCCTTGACCACGACGCGGCGCCAGCTGTCGATGGCGGCCTCGATGGCGTCACGGAAGTACGGGTCGACGATCAGGGTGGGCAGGTCGGCATCATTGTCGAAGGCGTCCTTGATGCGGTTGAGGAACTTGGCCCGGATGATGCAGCCGCCGCGCCAGATGGTGGCCATGTCGCCGGGGGTGATGTCCCAGTTGTACTCGGCGCTGCCGGCCTGGATCTGGTTGAAGCCCTGGGCGTAGGCGATGATCTTGGAGGCGTACAGCGCCTGCCGGATGTCCTCGGTGAACTGCGCTGCATCCGTTGGTTTTTCGCCGAGATCGCCGGAGGCCAGGCCGGTGGTGGCCGTGCGCTGGGCCACCGAGCCCGACAGTGCGCGGGCGAACACCGCTTCGGCGATGCCGGTGACGGGCACACCCAGATCCAGTGCGGACTTCACCGTCCAGCGGCCGGTGCCCTTCTGCTCGGCTTCGTCGAGGATCAGATCGACCAGCGGTGTGCCGGTCTTCGCATCGACCTGGCGCAGTACCTCGGCGGTGATCTCCACCAGGTAGCTGTCCAGATCGCCGGAGTTCCAGTCGGTGAAGACGTCGGCGATCTGTCCGGCGGCCAGGCCCAGGCCGTCGCGCAGCAGTTGGTAGGCCTCGCCGATGAGCTGCATATCGGAGTACTCGATGCCGTTGTGCACCATCTTCACGAAGTGCCCGGCGCCATCGGGGCCGATGTGGGTGCAACACGGCACCCCGTCGACGTGCGCGGAGATCTCCTCCAGCAGCGGACCCAGTGAGACATAGGACTCGGCGGGGCCGCCGGGCATGATCGAGGGGCCGTTGAGCGCGCCCTCCTCGCCGCCGGAGATGCCGGCGCCGACGAAGTGCAGACCCCGCTCCCGGATCGCCTTCTCGCGGCGGATGGTGTCGGTGTAGAGCGCGTTGCCGCCGTCGATGATGATGTCGCCTTCCTCCATCGCGTCGGCGAGCTCATTGATGACGGCGTCGGTCGGGTCACCGGCCTTGACCATGATCAGCACGCGGCGCGGCTTCTCCAGCGCGTCGAGGAACTCGGCGATCGTCTCGCTGCGCACGAAGTTGCCCTCGGAGCCGTGCTCGGCCAGTAGCGCATCGGTTTTGGCGATCGAGCGGTTGTGCAGCGCAACGGTGTAGCCGTGCCGGGCGAAGTTCCGCGCGATGTTGGATCCCATGACCGCGAGGCCGGTGACCCCGATCTGTGCCTTACCGGTGTTGCCCGAACTGGTCATGCGGCAGCCTTTCGTGTCGTCTACGTCTTCGATGGTGAATCGCCGCCGGTTCGGGGTTTATGCCCTAGTGACTGAACAAGCGGTGCAGCTCGGTGAGCCAGGGAAGTGCCAGCGCCACCGTGGGAATGATCAGGATCGCAGCCGCTGCGGTGTAGGCCGCGACTGCCAGGGCAAGACTATTGCCCTCGCCGCAGAGCCGCTGTACGCGCACCACCGTGGTCGGTCCGCCGGCGGCCAGCGCGCCGGACGGGGTGCGCCCGCCCGCGCACGCGACCAGCGCACGGGCCAGGGGAGTGGGGCCGGCGACCCGGACGGCGGCGTCGTCGGCGAGCAGTTCGATGAGCAGCCGGACGGCGTCCAGGGCGTTACCGCTGCGGACGAACCGCGGAAACGCGGCGTGGACGGCGGTGAACATCTCCAGCACCAGATCGTGGCGGGCTCGCAGGTGGGCTCGTTCGTGGCTGAGGATTGCCGAGATCTCGGATTCCGAGAGCGTGGTCAGCGCGCCTTCGCTGACCACCACGCGGCTGCGCACGCCGGGCAGGCAGTAGGCCATCGGTTGGGCGACGCCAAGGACGCGCAGTCCGCTGGGCCGACGGGCGGGGGTGGGCACTTCGTCGCGTGACATGCCGACGAGGTCGACGACCATGCGGTGATGGGCGCGCCGGCGCCGGGTGGCGATGGCCACCAGCACGACGGCGATGATCAGCCGCGCGCCGATCATCAGGGTGAGCGCGAAGACCACCACGTACAGCGCCCACAGCGGCCAGCCCAGCACGGCGATTTCGCTGGTCAGCGTGGCGGTGGGGCGGCCGTCTGGACCGGGGACGAACAGCCGGCTGGCGATCGCTATACCGGCGGAGAACGCCGCGAGCACCGCGGCGAGTGCGATGGCCTGCCAGAGCACGATGGCGGCGCGCGGCGCGCGTAGGGGCCAGGATGCGCGCGCGAGGAGCGCGGGAACTGGACCGACGAGCACCAGCGCGACGATGGAGAAGGCCAGCGCGGACACGTCGTCAGTGTCCCTCAGCCGGTACCCGAATTACCAGCCGGTGGGACAACCCGGTGCTTGGATTCCAGTTCGGCGAGTGCGCGGCGCAGCGCGTCGGCCTCGTCCGCGCCCACTCGTTCGACGAAATGCACCAGAGCGGCCTCCCGGCTGCCGGAGTCCGAGACCTGGTCGAGTGCGTCGACCATCAGTCCGGCGACGAGCTCGTCGCGGCCGTGGGTGGGGGCATAGCGGTGGGCGCGGTCATCGCGATGCTGGACGACGAGATTCTTCTTCGCCAGCCGCTGCAGGACCGTCATGATCGTGGTGTAGGCGAGGTCGCGGCGCGCAGCAAGAGCCTCGTGGACCTGTCGCACCGTTTGTGGTTCGCGCGAGGTCCAGAGGTGGTCCATCACTTCGCGCTCGAGTTCCCCGAGCCGCGTCAACTTGGCCATGTTCTGTTCACTCTCCTGAGCAATGGAATCAGGGTACTACGCGCTTACTACCGCGCGTCGTATCCCTTCTACGCGCCAGGTCGGTTACCTGGAGCCGTTCTCTCCTGCGCCGGTCACGGCCCATTTCCGAGGTACCTGTGAGTCCAGTCACAGGTACTGGTCCGCTTGACGCCGATGACTATAGTAAGGCTAACCTAACCGAAGAAGGAGGTGCTGATGACGGTCGTGGTCGACGATCCGCTGATCGCACGCATGTCGATTAGGCGGGCACTGCCGCTACATGAGTCCAGCCGGCGGTTGCGGGAGCTCTATCCCGAATGCCCGCGGGTCTACGGCGTGGCGGTGATGGGTGATCTGTCCCGGCGGCGTTGGTGGCCGCTGGTCGAGGTGATGACCACCGACCGCCTGCGCACCATGTTCGACGCCGCGGTCGCCGAGACCGACAGCCGTGCCGCGGTCGCGCAGCAGCTGGCGGCGACGCTGTCCCATGTCGTGATAGGGCGGGTGGTGCCGTTGATCGCGCTGGAGGGTCGAGCGTGGGACACCGGGCTGGAGAACCTGTGGGTGCACGTCGATTCCGAGGGTGCCATCGACTGGGTCGGGGTGGTTGACCCGACGCTGCGCGCGCTGCCGGACGATCCGCATCTGACGCAACGCGCCACGGTCGGCACGGTGCGCACCACGCGCGACGGCATCGTCGCGCTGCCCAGTGAGGCGGCCCTGACGACCTGGGTGGCCCATCGCAGTCACCGGGCCCTGGCCCCGCTGTTCGCCAAGCTCTATGAGGTCAGTGGCGGCGCCATCTCGATCGCCTCGATGTGGAACATCGTGGGAGCGGCCGTCGTCGGCGCATCGACCCAGGTACCCCTGCTGGCCGGGTCCAGTGAGCTGACGAGCATGTGCCGCGGCCAGGCAATCCTCGACGCCTTGGTCGGGTTCGGCCTGCCGGTGCGCGGCGCCAGTAGAACTGCCGCAGGGAAGGTCTTGCTAAATTAGGGCAGCCTTGCCTATTATTTAGGTGCGAGGCTAACGGACCGAGCCGGAGTCCTGAGGGCTGCAGAGACCCCCGGTCCACTCGAAGGAAGGGCCCCACGCGTTACGCGTGGGGCCCTTCCGCATTCCGTGATCAGACCGTGTAGACACAGATCTCGTGACCGCATCTCTGCCTCCCGGCCTCGGCGCCGGCTTCGACAGCGAATTGGGACTGCAATACCTGGAGGTGACCCCCGACGGCGGACGCGCCCGTCTGGAGATCACCGACAAGGTGAAGCAGCCCTGGGGGATCGTCCACGGCGGCGTCTACTGCGCCATCGTGGAAAGCCTGGCCAGTGTCTCCGGACACGTCTGGCTTGCCGAGCACGGCGGCGGGACCGTCGTGGGTGTGAACAACAACACCGATTTCCTGCGTGCCATCAAATCCGGCACGGTGACGGCGGTTTCGACGCCGATCCACCGGGGCCGGCGGCAGCAGCTGTGGCTGATCACCATCACCGATGAGGATGACCGCACGGTGGCGCGCGGCCAGGTCCGGCTGCAGAACATCGCGGAATGACGTGAGCGCTGCTGATTCGCCCAAGGCGTGGCAGTATCGCGCACTATGCGTTTAACGCCGCATGAACAAGAGCGGTTACTCATCTCCTACGCGGCCGACCTCGCCCGGCGACGGCAGGACCGAGGGCTGCGGCTGAACCATCCCGAAGCCGTCGCGCTCATCACCGACCACATCCTGGAAGGCGCGCGCGACGGACGCACGGTGTCCGAACTGATGGTCAGTGGCCGCGATGTGCTGACCCGTGAGCAGGTCATGGACGGTGTGCCGGAGATGCTCCATGACGTCCAGGTCGAGGCGACCTTCCCGGACGGCACCAAGCTCGTCACCGTCCACCATCCGATTCCGTGACAGGGGTGTGGCATGTACCCAGGTGAGATCGTCTTCGGTGACGGCGATATCGGCCTCAGTCCGGGCGCGCCGCGCACCTCGCTCGACGTGGTCAACACCGGTGACCGGCCGGTGCAGGTGGGCAGTCATGTGCACCTGCCGCAGGCGAACTCGGCTCTGGAATTCGATCGCGACGCCGCGCACGGGCACCGTCTCGACATCCCCGCCGGCACCGCGGTGCGCTTCGAACCCGGCATCGCCCAGCATGTTTCGCTGGTTCCGTTGACCGGGACGCGTGAGGTGTACGGGCTTTCGCTGAATCCACCGGGCAGATTGGATGCGCCACAGTGACCTACCTCTCCCGCGACCGTTACGCCGCCCTGTACGGTCCCACCGCCGGCGACCGGATCAGGCTGGCCGATACCGACCTGTTCATCGAGATCACCGAGGACCGCAGCGGCGGACCGGAATTGGCCGGTGACGAGGCGGTGTTCGGTGGCGGCAAGGTGCTGCGCGAATCGATGGGCCAGAGCCGGGCAACCCGGGCCGACGGTGCGCCGGACACCGTCATCACCGGTGCGGTGATCCTCGACTACTGGGGAATCATCAAGGCCGATATCGGGATCCGCGATGGCCGCATCGTGGCGATCGGCAAGGCGGGCAACCCCGACATCATGTCCGGGGTGCACCCCGACCTGGTGGTCGGCCCGTCCACCGAAATCATCTCCGGCAACGGCCGCATCGTCACCGCGGGTGCGATCGACTGCCACGTCCACCTGATCTGTCCGCAGATCATGGAGGAGGCCCTCGGCGGCGGCATCACCACCATCGTCGCCGGCGGGACCGGGCCGGCGGAGGGCAGCAAGGCCACCACCGTGACGCCCGGCTCCTGGCACCTGGCACGCATGCTGGAAGCGTTGGATACCTGGCCGCTCAACATCGCGCTGTTGGGCAAGGGCAACACCGTCAGCCATGAGGCGATGTGGGAGCAATTACGCGGTGGTGCAGCCGGATTCAAGCTGCACGAGGACTGGGGCACCACGCCCGCCGCGATCGACGCCTGCCTGACCGTGTCCGAGGCCGCCGGCGTGCAGGCCAATATCCACACCGACACGCTCAACGAGATGGGGTTCGTGGAGGACACCCTGGCTGCGGTGAAGGGCCGATCCATCCACGCGTACCACACCGAGGGCGCGGGCGGCGGGCACGCACCAGACATCATCACGGTCGCCGGTGAACCCAACGTGCTGCCGAGTTCGACGAACCCGACCCGCCCGCACACCGTCAACACGCTCGACGAACATCTGGACATGTTGATGGTGTGCCACCACCTCAACCCGCGGATCCCCGAAGATCTCGCGTTCGCGGAAAGCCGGATCCGCCCCTCGACCATCGCCGCAGAGGATCTGCTGCACGATATCGGCGCGATCTCGATGATCGGCAGCGATGCCCAGGCCATGGGGCGTATCGGCGAAGTGGTGCTGCGCACCTGGCAGACCGCGCATGTCATGAAGCGCCGCAGGGGATTCCTGGAAGGCGACGTGCGGGCAGACAACAACCGGGCCCGTCGCTATGTCGCGAAATACACCATCTGCCCGGCGGTGGCGCACGGCATGGATCACGAGATCGGTTCGGTGGAGGTCGGCAAACTGGCCGATCTGGTGTTGTGGGAGCCGGCCTTCTTCGGTGTCCGCCCGCACGCCGTCATCAAGGGCGGCATGATCGCCTGGGCGGCGATGGGTGATGCCAATGCCTCCATTCCGACCCCGCAACCGGTGCTGCCCCGGCCGATGTTCGGCGCCGCGCCCGCGGCCGCAGCGGCAACGTCGGTGCATTTCGTGGCACCGCAAGCGCTCGAGGACGGTCTGGCCGACCGGCTCGACGTCAAGCGAAGGTTGCTGGCGGTGGGCAACGTACGGCAGGTGGGCAAGGCCCAGATGCCGCTCAACGACGCCTTGCCGCGGATCGAGGTCGACTCCGATACTTTCACCGTCCGCATCGACGGCGAGGTATGGCAGGAGCAGCCCGCCACCGAACTGCCGATGGCGCAGCGTTACTTCTTGTTCTGATGCTTGCCAATTCCCCGTCGCTTCGCTCGCCCGAGCCGATTCCCCCGTCGCTTCGCTCGCCTGAGCCGATCTCCCCGTCGCTTCGCTCGCCCTCGTCCCTGGCGACACTTCTCACGCTGGCCGATTCCCGGCTACCCACCGGCGGTCACGTGCACTCCGGCGGCATCGAAGAGGCGATCACGGCGGGGCGGGTCACCGGCGTCAGCACGCTGCGGGCCTACCTCTGCCGCCGGATCCGCAGTCAGGGCCTGGTGAGTGCGTCCCTGGCGGCCGCGGTACACACCGGCAGTCTGGCGGTCGACGCCGCCGACACCGAAACCGATGCCCGCACACCGTCTCCGGCATCGCGGGCGGCATCGCGGGCGCAGGGGCGTGGGCTGGTGCGGCTGGCGAAACGGGTGTGGCCCGAACACGATTGGCAGCCCGTCGGCATCAAACCTCACCTCGCGGTGGCGGCGGGCGCGGTCGGTATCGCCGGCGGGATGGCGCCCGAACACACGGCGCTGTCGATCGTGTACACCACGATGACCGGGTCGGCCACGGCGGCGCAACGGCTGCTGGCGCTCGATCCCGCCGATGTCGCGGCACTGACTTTCGAGTTGTCCGCGCTGTGTGAGCAGACCGCCGCGCTGGCCGTCACGGAACTCGCCGACCTGTCCGATCCGTTGCTCGATGTGTTGGCCGAGGCCCACGCAGTGCGCGAGCGTCCCCTTTTTGTGTCCTGAATTCCGAGAGCTGATGAGGTCCAGACATGCCACCACATTTCATCGACGGCGAACCGCACACCCATGCCGACCGGCCCAAGCGGGTGCGTCAGCCGGGGGAGCCGCTACGCATCGGCGTGGGCGGCCCGGTGGGGTCCGGAAAGACGGCCCTGGTGGCCGCGCTGTGCCGTCAGCTGCGCGATGAGATCTCGCTGGCCGTGCTGACCAACGACATCTACACCACCGAGGACGCCGACTTCCTGCGCAGGCATGCCGTGCTGCCCGACGAGCGCATCGCCGCGGTGCAGACCGGAGGCTGCCCGCACACCGCCATCCGCGATGACATCACCGCCAATCTGGATGCCATCGACGACCTGATCGCCGCCAATCCCGGTCTGGACCTGATCCTCGTCGAGTCCGGCGGCGACAACCTGACCGCCACGTTCTCCTCCGGCCTCATCGACGTGCAGATCTTCGTCGTCGACGTGGCCGGCGGTGACAAGGTGCCGCGCAAGGGCGGGCCCGGGGTGACCTTCTCGGATCTGTTGGTGATCAACAAGACCGACCTGGCGCCCATGGTCGGTGCCGATCTGGACGTGATGCGCCGGGATTCCGCCCAGGTGCGGGGAGACCGTCCCTTTGTGCTCATCTCCCTCACCGACGACCCGACCGCCGGCCCGGTGCTGCAGTGGGTGCACGAGCAGCTACGGGTACCGGTCGCGGGCTGAGATGCGTTCCGACGTCTTGTTGGTGGCCCGGCCCGGCCGCGGCCCGCACATCGAATGCGCGGGCGGGCTCGCCGCGCGTCGCACCGAGCCCGACGCCGTACACCTGCTGTCGGCCGCGGCGACACCGCTGGGCGGGGATGTCATCTCGGTGCGGATCGTCGTGGAGGCCGGCGCGCGGCTGCGGGTGCGCAGTGTCGCGGCCAGCGTCGCGCTCCCGGGTGCGGGAAGCGTGGTGTCGCACAGCTTCTGGGATCTGGAGGTGGCAGGTGAGCTCGACCTCGATCCCCAGCCCACTGTCGTGGCGGGCGGCGCGCGCCACCACACCAGCACCCGGTTGCGGGTGGGCGGGACCGCGACGGCACGGGTGCGCGAGAGCGTGCAGATCGGCAGAACCGGTGAGGACCAAGGGTTCTGGACCTCGGCGCTGCATGCCGATGCAGACGGCACGCCGCTGCTACGGCACCGGGTGGAGCTGGGCGCGGGATCGGTGGCCGACGACGAGCTGGGCACACCGCTGGCGTGTGTCAGCGAACTGCGTTATCCGGAAACCGGATTCGACAGCCCCGGCACCGTCCTGGAGCTGGCCGGTGGCGGCAGTCTGTCGACGTGGCAGGGACAGCGATTGGGCGGCTAGCTGGCCGCCTTCTCGCGTTCCTGTACCGAGGCGGCGATCTCCTTGAGTTCCTCGATCCTGGTGCGGGCGTAGGCCTGCTGCTCGGTGATGGTCAGCTGACCACGCTGGCGGCTCAGGAACGTCACCGCCCAGGAGAGCAGGGTGGCGATCTTGGTCTTGAAGCCGACCAGGTAGATCAGGTGCAGCCCCAGCCACGCGAGCCAGGCGATGAAGCCGCCGAACTCGAGCTTGCCGACCTTGGCCACGGCGTTCCACTTCGACACGGTGGCCATCGAGCCCTTGTCGAAGTACTTGAACGGCACCCGGGGCTTGGGCTTGGTGCCGTGGGCACGCGCAGCGGCCTCGTTCTTGATGATCGCGGCGACGTACTTGGCGCCCTGGATGGCGCCCTGCGCCATACCCGGTACACCGTCGACGAACGCCATATCGCCGACCACGAACACGTTGGGGTGTCCGGGGATCGACAGGTCGGGGTTGACCTTGACGCGGCCTGCGCGATCGATCTCGGTCTCGGACTGGGCGGCCAGATCCCTGCCCAGCGGGCTGGCCTGCACACCGGCCGACCACACCTTGGACGCCGACTCGATCCGGCGGATGGTGCCGTCCTTGTCCTTGACGGTGATGCCGTTGCGATCGACGTCGGTGACCATGGCGTTGAGTTGGATCTCGACGCCCATCTTCTCAAGTCGCTCCTTGGCCTTGAGGCCGAGCTTCTCGCCCATCGGGGGCAGGACTGCGGGGGCGGCGTCGAGCAGGATGACGTGCGCCTCGGTGGGATCGATATGCCGGAAGCTGCCCTTGAGCGTCTGGTCCGCCAGTTCCTGGATCTGGCCGGCCATCTCCACACCGGTCGGCCCGGCACCGATGACGACGAACGTCAGCAGCTTCTTGCGGCGCTCCGGGTCGCTCGACCGCTCGGCCTGCTCGAAGGCGCCCAGGATGCGGCCGCGCAACTCCAGTGCGTCATCGATCGTCTTCATGCCGGGGGCGAACTCGGCGAAATGATCGTTGCCGAAGTACGACTGACCGGCACCGGCGGCAAGGACCAGCGTGTCGTAGGGCGTGCGGTAGGTATGACCCAGCAGAACAGAGTCGATCGTCTGGTTCTCCAGGTCGACGTGGGTGACGTCACCGAGCAACACCTGGGCGTTCTCCTGCTTGCGCAGGATCAACCGGGTCGGCGGCGCGATCTCGCCCTCGGAGATGATTCCGGTGGCCACTTGATACAGCAGCGGCTGGAACAGGTGGTGGGTGGTACGGGCGATCAACTTGATATCGACATCGGCACGCTTGAGTGCCTGTGCGGTGTTCAATCCACCGAAACCCGAACCGACGATGACGACCTTGTGCCGATCCGATGCCGTAGCTCCCGGGTGGCTCATCTCTGCTCCTAGCGAAGTACTTTGTCAATACAACCCTAGGGTAGTCGGTGGCCATCCCACCAGCGCGGTGAGATGGCGCACCGACCAAGATTTCACCCGCCGATCACCGGCTTCAATGCCTCGGCCACCGCAGTGACGCCACCTGGTACATAACCGCCCATCGTCACCGGGCTGAGGATCACCCCGTCGACACCGGCGTCGTAGACCTTCTCCTTGACCTGCTCGGCGACCTGCTCGGGGGTGCCGAAGACCGCCTGCTGTTTGAAGTCGTCGGGGATCATGTCCGCGGTGAACTGCTCGCCGATCAAGGCCACCACCAGCATGCTGGTCTCCAGCGTGGCGGGGTCGCGGTCGATCTTCTCGCAGTTCTCCTTGACGACGGCCAGCTTGCGGGGCAGCTCGTCGAAACCGGCGATGATGTTGAGGTGGTCGAAGTGCCGCGCGGCCAGTGGGATGGTCTTCTTCTCGCCGCTGCCGCCGATCATCAGCGGAATGTGCTCGCGGAAGCGGGGATTGGCAAAGGCTTCCTGAGTCTTGTAGTACGCGCCGTCAACCGTCACGCGCTCGCCCTTGAGCATCGGCACGATGATCTGCAGGGCCTCGTCGAGCTTCTTGAAGCGGTCGGTGAAGGTGCCGAACTCGAAGCCCAGGCTGTCGTGCTCCAGCTCGAACCAGCCGGTGCCGATGCCGAGGATGGCACGGCCCTGGCTGATCACGTCCAGCGTGGTGATGGCCTTGGCCAGCACCGTGGGGTTGCGGTAGGTGTTACCGGTGACCAAGGTTCCCAGTTGGACCCGCTCGGTGGCGGTGGCCAGTGCGCCGAGTGCCGTGTAGGCCTCCAGCATCGGCTCCTCGGGCGCGCCGAGGCCGGGCAGTTGATAGAAGTGGTCCATCACGAAAACCGAGTCGAAGCCGGCATTCTCGGCTTCCTGCGCCTGCGCGACGACGGTGGGGAACAGTTCGGAGACGCTGGTGCCGTAGGAGAAGTTGGGAATCTGGAGTCCGAGTCGAATCGCCATGGGACTCACGTAACCACAACTAAGCGGAGCGGTCACCCCGTTTTAGCTCGGGGCGAACATGGGAATATCTCAGCCGAAGTTGGCGAGCGCGCCCTGGCTGACGTGCAGCGTCTCGCCGGTGATGTGCCTGGCCGCCGGGGTGGTGAGAAACAGTGCCAGACGGGTGATTTCGTCGGCGGTCGTGGTGGGGGAGCCGCCGAGGCCGTCGTAGCCGGGGTCGACGCCACGGCCGGCGGCGACGAGGTTGATCGTGATGCCGCGGACGCCGAAGTGGGCGGCTTGGCCGGAGGTCCAGTTCGACAGCGCCGCCTTGATGGCGGCATCGGCGCTGCCGTCGGCGGGATTCGACGCCACCACGTTGACGATCGAGCCGCCCGAACTCAGCTGGTCGCCCAAAATCGACACCGTCAGGACCGCGGACAAGACCGTGGTGTCCAGCGCGTGGCGCCAGGCCGACGCACGGTCGGTCAGCGTGTGGGTGCGGGGGTCGCCGGCGTCCCAGCGCGGGGCGGGCACATTGATGATGCCGTCGAGGTGCTGCGGGAAGGCGCCGCGGGCGGCTTCGAGGCTGGCTGGATCGTTGTTGTCGAAGACCACATAGTCGACATCGAGTTCCTTGGCCGCCACTTCGAGCTCGGCGCGCTGCGCACCGGCGATCACCACGTTGTGGCCCTCGTCGCGGAACCCGCTTGCGATGACACGGCCCAGTTCGGTATCGCCACCGGTGACGAGCAACTCCATGGGATCTCCTTGGTTCAGCGCTGAAGCCAGCGAGTGACGGTCATGTTACTGGACAGTAGCTAGGTGGGGGAAATCAGACGCGCCGGGCGTGCGGGTGGCCGGCAACGTCGCGTAACGGAACGCGGGGCGGCGGCGACGTACGGAGTGAGAACCCCACCGGGGCGCGGACGGCACACCCGAGCGCCATCGGTGGACTCCGTCGCGGGCTCGTAAATTCAGCAACGCTGCGCACCGGCGTCTGCGTAGGCTTTAAAGGTTCGCAGCAACATCTCAGCTTGGCAGTCAATGAGCAACTCACACTTGCGTCACGGCCGTAACACGGTAGTTTCTTCACCATGGATCAGTCGGACGTGAATTCCTCACACCGCAAGCGGCTCGGCAAGAGGCTTACGGTCGCTGTAGCGGTTGCGTCCGCGGCGGCCCTGACCCTTCCGGTCGCGGTGTCGCACGCGGAACCGGTGCCACCCGCGCCGGCCCCCGCCCCCGCTGAACCGACGCCGCCGCCCCCGCCGGCCGATCCCAACGCTCCGCCGCCGCCCGCTGCACCTCTGCCGCCGGGCGTGCCGCCCCCGCCGCCCGATCCGAACGCACCGCCCGTCGACCCCAACGCTCCGCCCCCGCCGCCGGAGCCGGAGCCGGGCCGCGTCAACAACGCTCCCGGTGGTTTCAGCTATCTCCTGCCCGAGGGCTGGAAGGTGGCCGACGCCACCCAGTTGTCCTACGGGCAGGCGCTGCTGACCAAGATCCCGCCGCCCGGTACCGAGCAGCCGCCGAACGACACCAGCGTGCTGCTGGGCCGCCTCGACATGAAGCTGTTCGCCGGTTCCGAGGCCGACAACGCCAAGGCGGCAGCCCGACTGGCCTCCGACATGGGCGAGTTCTTCATGCCGTTCCCGGGGACCCGGCTCGGCCAAGAGACCGTGCCGCTGACGGCTGGTGATCTCACCGGCACCGCCTCCTACTACGAGGTGAAATTCACCGACACCAGCAAGCCGACCGGACAGATCTGGGCCGGTGTGGTCGGTGCCCCCACCGCGGCTGCCCGCGGTCAGCGCGCACCCGAGCGCTGGTTCGTGGTGTGGCTCGGTACGGCCAACAACCCGGTGGACAAGGGTGCCGCGGTGACGCTGGCCCAGTCGATCCGGCCGTGGAGCCCGCCGCCACCGCCGCCACCGCCGGACCCGAACGCGCCTCCGCCGCCGCCGGATCCGAACGCGCCCCCGCCCGATCCCAACGCGCCGCCGCCGCGTCCCGGCGTCGGTGTCCCGGTGCCCGTCGATCCGAACAGCGCCCCCGGGATGCTGCCGGCGTAATTGCGCTGACCATCGCAATGTCGCTCTGAGGGCCGCGGCGCGGATATACATCCGCAGCGGCCTCCTCGGGGCGACATTGCGTTGCGTGTTCACTGCGGCGATGGGAGATCGTGCCCGTTTCGCGGGCATGATCGTTACCTTGAGTCGGTAATCCATAGATATGGGCCTGGCGGCCATGTCGGGCCCGGGGAGGATGTCTCATGGGCACCATCATCGGAACCATCATCTTTGGCGCAGTGATCGGCGTGCTGGCGCGTCTGGTCATTCCTGGCAAGCAGTCGATCGGGTGGGTGATCACCATCGTCCTCGGCGTCGCCGGTGCCCTCATTGGTTATTGGGCCTGGGGCCTAATCGCTAGCGAGGGGAACGCCAATACCGGCGGTATCGACTGGATCAGGTGGGCAATCAGCATCGCTGCTGCCGCGGTTCTTACCTTGGGCTACACCGCGGCGACCAAGAAATAGCCAGAATGAGTATCTTTGCCGCCCAAGAGTATTTGGCTTTTGCGCCGCCGACGGCTGTGAGCTGGCTGAGCTACATCGTCATCGGCGGGATCGCGGGTTGGTTGGCTGGCAAGATCGTGCGCGGCGGTGGTCAAGGCATCGTGCTGAACATCGTTGTCGGCATTATCGGCGGTTTCTTGGGTGGATTCCTGCTGGAAAGACTCGGCGTCGATGTCATTGAGGGCCGCCGCTGGTTCACCTTTTTCACCTCGCTACTTGGTGCAGTGCTGCTGTTGTGGATCGTCGGTCTCATCCGCAAAAAGTCCTGATCAGGCGCGGGTGCCGCGCTCAGGTGGACGCGTGCCACACGAGCGCGGCGGCCAGTGCGCCCATCCCGTTCAGTGACCAGTGCAGTGCGATCGGCGCGATCAGACTGCCACTGCGCCGGCGCAGCCAGGTGAACACGAAACCGGCCGCTGCGGTCGCGATCACCGCACCGACGACGCCGGCCACCATGCCGAACACGCCGCCACCGAGGATGCGGGAAAACCCGACATTGCCGCTGGTGAGTCCGAATGAGCTGGCGATGTGCCAGAGGCCGAACAACAGCGATCCGGCGGCGGCCACTCCGCGGACGCCCCAGGCGCGGTCCAGCGCACCGTGCAGCACACCGCGAAAGGCCAATTCCTCGGGGATGACGGTCTGCAGCGGGATGATCACCATCGACGCCAGCAGCGCGCCGGACAGCGTCGCGTAGTGGTTGTTCATGAACATCGGACGCGTCCACGGCAGCAGGGCGCCGATCGCGATAACCAGCAGCACGATCCCCACGACAGCGGCGGCGTAGCCGGCACCCGAGCGCCACTGCTCGCGGCCCAGGCCGAGCTCGGACCAGTCGAGACCGCGCGAGCGCACCAGGATGACCAGACCGACCGCGGCGGCGGGCACGATCACGACATTGGCCCACGGCGTGGTGAAATGCGCCACGAGATTGGTGAGGGCGAGCACCACCACGACGACACCCACATCGACGTAGACCCGGAAATGGTGCAGCGCCGACAGCTGCCCAACCAGCGGATGGGCAGGCATTTCGATCGGTGAAGCCACCGCGCCGGCGTCAGACATTGGTTGTAAGTGTACGTGCCGTGGTTGTCTACCTAAGTTAGCGAACTGACACGCTATGGTGTCGAGCGTGCTGAGGATGACGCGGTGACGGCGCAGGGGCCACTGCTGGGCGGCGTGCGGGTGCTCGACCTCGCAGGCGCCGATGCCGCGGCAGTCACCCGGCTACTGGCCGATCTGGGTGCCGACGTGCTCAAGATCGCACTGCCCGGCGACGACCGCGACCGGAGTGCCGCACCGTTGGTGGGTGACACCAGCGTGCCGTTCGCCCTCAACAACGCCAACAAGCGCTGCACGACGCTGGATCCCGCCGAGGAGTCGGACCGGCGCCGATTCGACGAACTGGTCGCAGGCGCGGACATCCTTGTCGCCGCCGGCAGCCACCTGACCGGTGCCTTCGGCGCTTCCTGCGCCGAGCTCGCCGACCGCCATCCCGATCTGGTGGCGCTGTCGGTCACCGATTTCGGGGCCGACGGGCCCTACCGGTCCTGGGTGGGCACCGACGCGGTGTTCTACGCGATGTCGACCGCGCTGTCGCGTTCCGGCCCGGCCACCGGGACACCGGTGCTGCCGCCGATCGGCATCGCGTCGGCGACGGCGGCGGCGCAGGCGGCGTGGGCGGTACTGGCCGCCTACTACCACCGGCTGCGCCACGGTGGCGGCGACTACATCGACTTCTCCCGCTTCGAGGCCGTGGTGCAGGCACTCGACCCGCCGTTCGGCTCGCAGGGGCAGGCGGCGTCCGGTCTGAAGCGCTCCGGCGGCTGGCGCGGCCGGCCCCGCAACCAGCAGATCTATCCGACGTTCCCGTGTCGCGACGGGTACGTCCGGATCTGTCTGCTCTCGGCGCGGCAATGGCGCGGTATGCGGGCCTGGCTCGGTGAACCCGAGGAGTTCAGTGGGCCCGAATTCGATTCGATCGCGGCGCGATTCGCCGCGTCCGTACCGCTGAATGCGGCGATAGCGGCTTTGTTCGCGCCCGAGACCATGGCCGATCTGGTGGCGCAGGGGCAGTCGCGGGGCGTGCCGATCGCCGCGGTGCAGACGCCGGCCGAGGCGCTGGCCTCCGAGCATTTCCGTGCCGTCGGTGCCCTGGCGCCGCTGCCGGTGGCCGGCGGCACCGTGGCGGTGCCGGTCGGCCCGTTCGTCGTCGACGGCACCCACCGCGGTCTGAACGCATCGGTGGCCGAGGACGCGGTGCCCGAGTGGTTGGGCCCGACCAACACTCTCGGCCGGCCGCGCAAGAGCGGGAAACGTCCGTTCGACGGACTGCGGATTCTGGATCTGGGGGTGATCGTCGCCGGCGGTGAACTCGGCCGGTTGTTCGCCGACCTGGGAGCCCGGGTGGTCAAGGTGGAGAGTGCGGCCTACCCCGACGGGTTGCGTCAGACCGCGCCGGGGCAGGCGATGAGTTCGTCGTGGGCGTTGACCCACCGCAACGAACTGAGCTTCGGGGTGGACCTGCGCCGACCGGAAGGTGCCGAGATCTTTGGCAGGCTGGTCGGGCGCACCGACGCCGTATTCGCCAACTTCAAACCGGGAACTCTTGCGGCACTGGGGTTCTCCTTCGAAGCCCTGCGCGCGCTGAACCCCACGGTGGTGCTGGCCGAGAGCAGCGCGTTCGGCGACACCGGGCCGTGGAGCGACCGGATGGGCTACGGCCCGTTGGTGCGCGCCACCACCGGTGTCACGCGGCTGTGGCGGGGTGCGGGTTCGCGGGCCGATCAGTTCTTCGATGCGACCACGATCTTCCCCGATCACGTGGCGGCCAGGATCACCGCGATCGCCACCCTGGCCGCACTGATCCACCGGGAACGCACCGGAAGCGGTGCGCACGTGCATATCTCGCAGGCCGAGGTGGCGGTCAACCAACTGGCCGTGGCATACGTCGCCGAGGCCGCTGCGCAGGCCGGGCTGCCGCTCACCGAGGACCCCGCCGTACACGCGGTGTGCCCGTGCGCCGGGGAGGACGAATGGTGCGTCATCTCGGTGCGCGACGAGCACGACCGCGCAACCCTGGCGGCCCTCATCGGTATCGACCTGCCCGCCGACGCCGCCGCGCTGAGCGCCATTCTCGGTGCGTACACCGTCAGCCGGGACAAGCACGTCCTCACCGAGGAACTGCAGGGCGCCGGCCTCCCGGCCGGGCCGATGAACCGGCCGGGTGATGTGCTCGACGATGTACAGCTGCAGTTCCGGTCGCTCTACACCGATCTGGAGCATCCGCTTTTCGACGAGCCGATGCCCAGCGAGACCGGACCCGCGCCGTTCCGCACGATTCCGCGCGGCGAACTGCGCCCGGCACCGGTGGCCGGGGAGCACACCCGCGATATCGCCCACCGGGCACTCGGCTTGGACAACGACGAGATCGACCGGCTCATCGCCGACAAGGTTCTGTTCGAAAGCGAAGGACCGTTCGAACCTCGCGTGCCTTCCGAGAGCACCACCGACCAGAGGAGCACACCATGAGTTCCGCGTCAGTTTTCATCGCTGGACAGTTCCGCACCGCATCCGAGCACGTCGCCGTGATCGAGGCGGCCACCGAGGAGCGGCTCGGGCTGGGCGCGGCGGCAACAGAATCCGAGATCAACGACGCCGTGACGGCGGCTCGCACGGCACTGCCGGGATGGGCGACCACCCCGGCCGGTGAGCGGGCCGGCGTGCTGCGGTTGATGGCCGATGCGCTGCAGAAAAGGGCCGCAGCCACCCTGGAACTGTGCTCGCGCGAGAACGGGATGCCGATCCGGCTGTCCAAGGGCGCCAACGGCATGTTCCCGGCGGTGCTGCTGCGCTACTACGCCGACCTGCTGGACACGACCGGGCAGGAGGAGGTGCGTCCCGCCGCGATCGGGCACACCATCGTGCGCCGCGAGCCCGTCGGCGTCGTCGCCGCGATCACCCCGTGGAACTACCCGCAGGCGCTGGCCATCATGAAGATCGCGCCGGCACTGGCCGCAGGATGCACCATGGTGCTCAAGGCGGCGCCCGAAACTGCCTTGGATGCCTTGGTTTTCGCCGAGGCAGCGGACGAGGCCGGATTGCCGGCCGGTGTGCTGAACATCATCGCGGGCGGCGCGCAATCGGGCGCCCACCTGGTGTCGCACCCCGGGGTCGACAAGGTGGCCTTCACCGGGTCGACGGTCGCCGGACGCATCATCGCCGAGACCTGCGGTCGGCTGCTGCGGCCGGTCACGCTGGAACTCGGTGGTAAATCGGCCGCGATCATCCTCGATGACGCGGATCTGGACGCCACCGTCAAGGGGCTGAAGTCGGCTTCGTTCGTCAACAACGGGCAGACCTGTCACCTGAGCTCCCGGATCCTGGCGCCGCGGTCGCGCTACGCCGAGGTGGTCGACGCGGTCGCGGCACTGGCCGACGGGCTGGTGGTGGGCGACCCGCTGCAGAAGTCCACCGATATCGGGCCCCTGGTCAGCCGCCGCCAGCAGGAACGCGTGCTCGAATACATCGAAGTCGGTAGGTCCGAGGCCACACTCGTTGCCGGCGGCGCGATCCCGGCCGATCAGCCGCGCGGCTGGTTCGTCTCGCCGACGGTGTTCGCCGATGTCGACAACTCGTCGCGCATCGCCCAGGAAGAGATCTTCGGCCCGGTCCTGACGGTGATTCCCTACGGCTCCGATCAGGAGGCCATCGACATCGCCAACGACAGCGAGTTCGGCCTGGGCGGCACGGTGTGGTCTCCCGATGTGGACCGGGCCACCGATATCGCCCGCGGGGTGCGTACCGGCACCATCGGCGTCAACGAATACCAGTTGGACGTCAACGCCCCGTTCGGCGGCGTCAAGGCCAGCGGACTGGGCCGCGAACTCGGACCCGAGGGGCTGGCCGCCTATCAGACGCTGAAATCGATCTACCGGGTCGGACCGGCCTGATTCGGCGCCAGCGTGCGTGTCCGTTGCCAGACACGCCGCGCGCGACACCAAGTTTCCGCACGCTCGTGGAGAGGACCACACAGTGACGATCGACCCCAGAACCCCGGTGCTCGTCGGGTACGGCCAGGTCAACCAGCGCGACGAGAGTTCGACGACCGAACCTGTCGACCTGATGGAGGCCGCCGCCCGCGCCGCCGCCGACCCCCGGGTGCTCGCCGCCGTCGACTCGGTGCGCGTGGTCAACCTGCTGTCCTGGCGCTACCGCGATCCCGGCCTGCTCCTCGCGCAACGTATCGGTGCCCAGAACGCGGCCACCCGGTACACGCCGATCGGCGGCAACGTGCCGCAGTCACTGGTGAACCAGGCCTGCCTGGACATCCAGCAGGGCCGCAACGATGTGGTGCTCATCAGCGGCGGCGAGACCTGGCGCTCGCGGACCCGGCTACGGGCCCGCGGTGAGAAACTGGTCGGCACCAAGCAGGACGAATCGGTGGCGCCGGCGCCCGGTTCCGATGACGAATTCCAGCTGGCCGGACCCGGTGAACTGCGCATCCATCTGGACCGACCGGCGTTCGTATACCCCATGTTCGAGCAGGCGCTCCGGATCGCGGCGGGTGTCAGCCCGCAGGAACACCAGCAGCGCATCGGTGAACTGTGGTCACGATTCAGCGCGGTGGCCGCCGGCAATCCGCACGCCTGGAGCCGGGAGGCGCTCAGCGCCGAGGAGATCGCCCAACCCGGGCCGAAGAACCGGATGATCAGCGCCCCCTACACCAAGCTGATGAACTCCAACAACATGGTCGATCAAGGCGCCGCCCTGATCCTGATGTCCGCGGAGAAGGCGACCTATCTGCAGATCCCGCAGCAACGATGGGTGTTCCCGTACGCGGGCACCGACGCGCACGACACCTATGAGATCAGCCACCGAGCCGAGTTCCACGGATCGCCGGCCATCCGCATCGGCGGGAAGCGGGCACTGGAACTCGCCGGACTGAGCGTCGATGACATCGCCCTCGTGGACGTCTACTCGTGCTTCCCGTCCGCGGTGCAGGTCGCGGCCAACGAACTCGGCCTTGGTCTCGACGATCCACAGCGGCCGCTGACCGTGACCGGCGGACTGACATTCGCCGGTGGGCCATGGAACAACTATGTGACACATTCCATCGCCACCATGGCCGAGCGGTTGACCGCCACACCCGGAGCGGTCGGCCTGATCACCGCCAACGGTGGCTACCTCACCAAGCACAGTTTCGGGGTCTACGGCACCCAGCCACCCAGCGACGGATTCCGTTGGGAGGATGTGCAATCCGACGTCGATGCCGAGCCCATCCGGGGCGCCGAGGTCGAATGGGAAGGCGTCGGCACCGTCGAAACCTGGACCACACCGTTCGACCGCGAAGGCGTGCCGGAGAAGGCGTACCTGGCTGTCCGGACACCGGCGGACACCCGGACGCTGGCGGTTCTCAACGATCGCTCCGAGGCAGCGGCCAGCGTCGCCGAGGACATCGCGGGTGCCAAGGTCACCGTGCGGGCCGACGGCACCGCCACACTGGGCTGACTACAGCAGGCCCAGTGCCGCGACGGCGTCGCGTTCCGCGCGCAGCTCGGCGACCGACGCGTCGATCCGGGCGCGGGAGAACGCGTTGATGTCAAGGTTTTCCACGATCTCCCAGCGGCCCTCGCGCGATCGGCACGGGAACGAACACACCAGGCCCTCCTCGATGCCGTAGACACCGGGGGAGGGCAGCGCCACCGATGTCCAGTCGCCGTCGGGCGTGCCGTGCACCCAGTCGTCGATATGGTCGATGGCGCCGTTGGCCGCCGACGCCGCCGAACTCGCGCCCCGCGCCTCGATGATGGCCGTTCCGCGGCGCGCCACCGTCGGGATGAAATCGTCGGCGAGCCAACGGGTATCGGCGGCGAAATCGGCACCGGAGCGGCCGCCTACGATCGCGTGGAAGATGTCCGGGTACTGCGTCGGCGAGTGATTCCCCCAGATGCTCATCCGGCTGATCTCGGTGACCGGCGCGCCGGTGTGCCGCGCCAGCGCCGCCACCGCGCGGTTGTGATCGAGACGGGTCAGTGCGGTGAATCGCTCGCGCGGAATGTCCGGGGCGTGCGCCGAGGCCACCAGCGCGTTGGTGTTGGCCGGGTTTCCGACGACGAGCACCCGGACGCCGGGCGACGCTCCGGCGTTGAGCGCCTCGCCCGCGGTCGCGAAGATCTGCGCGTTGGCGCCGAGCAGGTCGGCGCGCTCCATACCCTTGGTGCGCGGCCGCGACCCGATCAGCAGGGCGACGTCGACACCGTCGAATGCCCGCACCGGGTCGTCGTGGATCTCGGCGCCGGCCAGCAGTGGGAAGGCCCCGTCGTCGAGTTCCATCACCACGCCCTCGGCGGCACGGACGGCGCCCGGCAATTCCAGGAGCCGCAGTCGGACCGGGGTGTCGTGGCCGAGCATCGCTCCGGCCGCGATGCGGAAGAGTGCGGCATAACCGATCTGGCCTGCGGCACCGGTGACGACGACATTGATCGGTGATGGGGTCGGGGACATGGACCGACCCTAGTCAACGACTCCTAGACCAGTTCGGACAGCGGGACTTTCGGGTCGGCCAGTCGATCGGTGTCGATCTTCGCACCGGCGCGGATGATCGCCTTGATGTCATCGAGGCCTTCCCAGATGTTCACGTTCATCCCGGCAAGTACCCGCTTCTTCTTGTCCAGCCAGAACACGGTGAACTCGCGTTTGTCGACGTCACCCCGGAACACCACCGCGTCGTACTTCGGTGCGTGGCCGACGTATTCCATGCCGAGGTCGTACTGGTCGGTGAAGAAGTACGGCAGCTCGTCATAGCTGTCCGGGTTTCCGAGCATCCCGCTCACCGCGACGGCAGGTTGTTTGAGCGCGTTGGCCCAGTGCTCGGTGCGGATGCGCTCACCGAAGAGCGGATGCTGCGCGGCAGCGATGTCACCGACGGCGTACACGTCGTCGTCGCTGGTCTTGAGCGACTCGTCGACGGCCACACCGCCGTCGGCCAGCGTGAGGCCGGCTTTCTCGGCGAGTGCGATATTGGGTTCCGCGCCGACGGCGATCAGAACCAGGTCTGCCGGCACGGTCGACCCATCTCCGAGTCGGAGTCCACTCGCGGCGCCGTCGGCAGTGGTGGTGACCGCGTCGACCGTCGTGTTCAGCCGCAGATCCACACCGTGGTCGGTGTGCAGCGCGGCGAACACCTGCGCGACCTCGGGTCCGAGGGCCCCCAGCAGGGGCAGTTCTGCGTTTTCCACGACGGTGACCTGTGCGCCACGGGTTCGGGCCACGGCGGCGACCTCCAGCCCGATCCAGCCCCCGCCGACGATGGCGAGCCTGCTGCGCTCGGTCAGCACCGACAGCAGCGCGGACGCATCGTCGGCGGTGCGCAGTACGTGCACGCCGGCGGCGTCGGCGCCCAGCAGGTCCAGGCGGCGCGCCCGGGAGCCGGTCGCGAGCAGCAGCTTGTCGTAGTGCTCATGGCGGCCGTCGTCGAAACCGACGCTGTGGCCGCCCGTGTCGATGACCTGCACGCCGGTGCCCAGGCGCAGGTCCACATCATGCTCGCCGTACCACTCGGTGGGGTGCACGGTGAAATCCGCCAGTGACTTGTCGCCGGCGAGGTAGTCCTTGGACAATGGCGGCCGCTCGTAGGGCAGTTGATCTTCGTCCCCGAACAAGATGATCTTGCCTTCGAAGCCGTTGTCGCGCAGTCCTTCCGCGGCCTTGGCTCCGGCCAGTCCGGCACCGACGATGACGTATGTGGGCATGGTGTTCTCCTTTGATCAGGGCTATGCGGACAGCCGCTCGCGCAGCTCTTGGTCGAGCGATACGCGCACCAAGGCGGCGGCCAGCTCGGCGGGCCTGCCCTCGGACAGTTCGAGCAAGTGTTCGGGATCGCCGGGCAGTCCCAGGTCGCGGGCCGTCCTCAGTGCGCGGTCGTCGAAATAGGGCTGGGCCCACGGCCACACGTTCTGCACTTCGCGCAGGTAAATATCGGCTCCGGTGGGACCGATGCCGTCGAATTCCTGCAGGGCCGCAGCGGCGGCTCGGGTGTTCTGCCCGGCCTCCTCGGCCAGTTTGCGGAGGTCACCGGAGTAGCGGTCCTGCACGGCGGTGGCGAGTTCGGTGAGCCGGGTCGCAGAACTCTCGTCGTAGCGGGCGTAACCTGCGCGGCCGAAGGCGTTGATCATGGTCGGCCGGTCGGTGCGCAGCACGTCCGCCGGTGTGCGGAGCTTGGTACGGAACAGTTCCCTTGCTGCGGCGACCGCGACCGAGGCGGCGATGGGCTTGCTGGCCAGCATCGTCAGCGTCAGCAGCTGGAACAGCGGTTTGGGTGTGTTGCGCAGCGTGATGCCGGCCTCGTCGGCGTAGGTGGTGCCCGCCTGCTTGAGCAGGCGGCTGATCGAGGTGGGGGAGCCTGCCATGGGGGAGACATACCCCGGGGCTCCGGGGGCTAACCGGGCCTACTTGGGCGGCAGGCTCGAGGCGTGTTCGACACCGCGGGTCACCCACGGTTGCAACTGCCGTTTCGTGGTCAGGCCGACCGCCGCCACGCGGATCCAGCCCCGAGTTTCCCTGCCCGCCATCACCATCCGTGTGACGTGTGCGCGGGTGAGCAGTGTAGCGGTGTCCTCGGCCGGTACCCGCACCATCAGGCCCCCGGAGCCGGACACGCAGACGGCCATATGGCCGTGCACGAGGAAGGCCAGGCCACCGAACATACGTTTCTCGTCGACGCCGGCGGTGGTCGCCAGCAGTTCCCGGATGCGCTCGGCGAGGTCCTCGTCGTAGGCCATCGTGCTAGTCCAGGTCGATGCGGACAGTGAGGAGGTCGCTGCCCATCACCCGGACCATCGAGCTGTTGAGCTGGGGCAGGTGGGCCAGCCGGGCAATCGGGTCATCGGAGGGCAGCAGGTGCGCGGTGCCGGTGCGCCACCGCCCTCGGATACGCACCCGGACAGCAGGATTGGCTTTGATGTTCAGCACGTAGTGCGAATGCTCCCCGTGCTCGGACACCATCCAGAACTGGTCGTCGATGACCCGGCCGCCGACGGCGGTGCGCCGGGGCAGACCGGATGTGCGCCCGATCGTCTCCAGCATGGTGACGGGTAGCCTGCGCCCGATCGGGTTGACGACACGGCGCTGAACCGCGTGCACGACGCGGCGTTTGGTGGTGTTGAAATCGGCCATCGGGCTCCCCGAGTCGCTGGTCAGCCGAGTCTATGCGGTGGCCGGACCTCACACCTGGACAACGACACGCGGCTGGCAGCCGACGTCGAAATTCACCGAGTTGGCGATGAAACAGAGTTCGTGTGCGCGCTCGTGGATGTCGGTGAGGGTCTCGGCCTGGTGCGCATCGGTGATGTGCACGGTCGGACGCAGCACGACGTCGGTGAAATACCCGCCACCGTCGGCGGTCTGGGCCATGGTGCCCGACGGGTGGTCGGTGTAGCCGGTCACCGTGACACCGGCTTGGGCGCACAACGCCAGCACCCACAGCATGTGGCACTGCGACAGCGACGCCACCAGGAGTTCCTCGGGGTTCCAGCGCTCGGGCACACCGCAGAACGCCGGGTCGGCGGTGCCGGCGATGGTGGGTTTCCCCGGTGCGCTGATGTCGTGGGCTCGTTCGTAATCGCGGTAGCCGCTGGTGCCCGAACCGGTGTTTCCGGTCCAGGTGATGTCGAGCTCGTAGTGATGTGTCTTGTCGGCCATCGGGTCACCCTAGCGGCGCGAGCAGTCACAAATGGCCCACAGATCCGTCGGATCTGGGGCCATTTGTGACTGCTCGCGGGGGCAAGGGTCAGGCAGCCTGGGTGGCCGCCTCGGTCACCGGCTCCAGCGCCAGCGCGACGATCTCGGCGACATCGGTCATCGGCCTGACCTCCAGCGCCTGCAACACCTCGGCCGGGACCTCGTCGAGATCCGGCTCGTTGCGCTGCGGAATGAAGACCGTCTTCAGCCCCGCTCGTTGCGCGGCCAGCAACTTCTGCTTGACGCCGCCGATCGGCAGCACCCGGCCGTTCAGCGTGACCTCACCGGTCATGCCGACGTCACCGCGGACCTGCCGGCCGGTGGCCATCGAGACCAGCGCCGTCACCATGGTGACACCCGCCGACGGGCCGTCCTTGGGCACCGCGCCGGCGGGCACGTGCACATGGATCTGGCGATCCAGGGCCTTCGGGTCGACGCCCAACTGTGCGGCGTGGGCCCGCACGTAGGACAGCGCGATCTGCGCCGATTCCTTCATGACGTCACCCAGCTGTCCGGTCAGCTTCAAGCCCGGTTCGGCATCCACGGCGCCGGCCTCGATGTAGAGCACATCGCCACCCAGGCCGGTGACGGCCAGCCCGGTCGCCACACCGGGCACAGCGGTGCGTTCGTCGGAGTCCGGCGTGAACCGCGGACGGCCCAGGTACTCGACGAGATCCGGCTCATCGACGATGAGGTTGGTGATTCCTCCAGGTGCCAGCTTCGTGGTGACCTTGCGCAATGCCTTGGCCAGCAACCGCTCGAACTGCCGCACCCCCGGTTCGCGGGTGTAGTCCGCGGCGATCTTGCGCAGCGCCGCATCGGTGAGTGTGACCTCATCGGAGGTCAGCGCGGCCCGTTCGGCCTGTCGGGGCAGCAGGTAATCCCGCGCGATGGCCACCTTGTCGTCCTCGGTGTAGCCGTCGATCTGGATCAGCTCCATGCGGTCCAGCAGCGCCGACGGGATGTTCTCGATGACGTTGGCCGTCGCCAGGAACACCACATCGCTCAGGTCCAGATCCAGCTCCAGGTAGTGGTCGCGGAACGTGTGGTTCTGCGCCGGATCCAGCACCTCGAGCAGGGCCGACGACGGGTCGCCGCGGTAATCCGAGCCGACCTTGTCGATCTCGTCGAGCAGCACCACGGGGTTCATCGAACCGGCCTCGCCGATGGCGCGGACGATACGGCCGGGCAGCGCGCCGACGTAGGTGCGCCGGTGGCCGCGGATCTCCGCCTCGTCGCGCACGCCGCCGAGCGCGACCCGAACGAACTTGCGGCCCAACGCCCGTGCCACGGATTCGCCCAGTGAGGTCTTGCCGACACCGGGAGGGCCGGCCAGCACCATGACGGCACCGGAGCCGCGGCCACCGACGACCGACATGTTGCGCTGCGCGCGGCGGGCCCGCACGGCCAGGTACTCGACGATGCGGTCCTTGACGTCGTCGAGGCCGTGGTGGTCGGCATCCAGGATCTCGCGGGCCGACTTCAGGTCGGTCGAATCCTCGGTCGTGACACTCCAGGGCAGGTCCAGGACGGTGTCCAGCCAGGCGCGGATCCAGCCGCCTTCGGGGCTCTGGTCGCTGGAGCGTTCCAGCTTGCCCACCTCGCGCAGCGCGGCCTCGCGGACCTTCTCCGGCAGATCGGCGGCCTCGACACGGGCCCGGTAATCGTCTGAGCCTTCCGGTTCGCCCTCACCCAATTCCTTGCGGATGGCGGCGAGCTGCTGGCGCAGCAGGAATTCCTTCTGCTGCTTGTCCATCCCGGACCGGACGTCCTCGGCGATCTTGTCGTTGACCTCGACCTCGGCCAGGTGTTCACCCGTCCACTCGATGAGTTGACGCAGCCGCTGCGAGACATCCTCGGTCTCCAGCAGTTCACGTTTTTGCACATCGGTCAGGTACGACGCGTAGCCGGCCGTATCGGCCATGGCGGCCGGATCGGTGATCTTGTTGACCACGTCGACGATCTGCCACGCCTCGCGCCGCTGCAGCATCGCCAGCAGCAGCTTTTTGTACTCGGCGGCCAGCGCGCGGGTCTCCTCGGTGGCCTCGGCGTCGGCCACTTCGGTGACTTCCACCCACAGCGCCGCGCCCGGTCCGGTGGTCCCGGTGCCGATGTGGGCACGTCGTTCGCCCTTGACGACGGCAGCGGCACCGCCGCCGGGAATGCGCCCGACCTGCACGATCGAGGCCAGCACACCGTAGGTGGGGTAGCGGTCATCCAGACGCGGGGCGATCAACAGCTGTCCGGAGTCGCTGGACTGGGCGGCGTCGACCGCGGCCCGGGCGGCGTCGTCGAGCTCGATGGGCACCACCATTCCTGGCAGCAGGATGGGCTCACGGACGAACACGACCGGGACGGAGATGGGTTCAGACATCAATCCTCCAAAGTTGATTCTGTTGCACTCAACTCAGCGGCGGTTCGGATTGTTCCCGCGTCGGTCCAGCGGGTCATGCGCTCAGGCGCGCAAGAACCGTCAGCGGAGGTCGAGCAGGCGTTGCACGGGGCTGTCGCCGAGATGGGTGAAGAGGTCGAGTGCGTCGTCGAACACCACCTCGGCGCCGGCTTGCTCAAGCTCGCCGCGTGAGACACCCCCGCTGAGAACGCCGATGCAGGCCACCCCGGCAGCGACGCTGGCCTTTGCATCCCATACGGCGTCGCCGACGAATACGGCGCGCTGCGGACCGACCTGCGCGCGTTCCAGAGCGATCTGGACGATATCGGGCTCGGGCTTTGCCGTCTCGACATCCTGCGCTGAGGTCGCGGTGGAGATCAGGTCGTCACGGTCGAGCACGGCGCGTAGCGTGGCGAACTCATCTTCGGGAGCGGAGGTGGCCAACACGACTTGTAGTCCCAGAGAATCGATACGGTCCAGGATGTCGCGTGCACCAGGCAACGGAGACAGCAGGGATGCCGTCTCCTGGTAGTACAGCTTGTGGAGCTCTTTGAGCCGGTTGCGCGAATCTTCTTCTGCTCCAGCGGCCAACGTGTCCAGCAGCTTCTCGCCGTCCATGCCGATGGAACGGTGAATCTGCCAGCTCTGCACCGGAATTCGCAGATCGGTGAACGCACGGTGCCACGCGTGGACGTGCAGATAGTTCGAATCGATCAAGGTGCCGTCGACATCGAACAACACGGCAGGGGGATGTACGTCGTCAGGCACGCCTGCAGGCATGCCCACTCGGCGCACCGTCAAACCTCGTCCCGCCGATCTACGTGATGGACCAGAACTCGAGCAGGGTACGGATGGTCGCCACCAGCGGGAGCGGTTGGTCCAGCATCGGGTGATGCCCCGCCTCGGCGAGTTCGACGAACGGACCCCGCAATTGCAGCAGGGAACGGATCTGGTCGGCCATCGGCGGTGGCACCAGACCGTTCTCACACCGTAAATACCCTATCCGGCAGGGAATTCGGGCGAAGACGTTCTCCAGGATCTCCTCGTCGGCCGGCGTCTCCTCCAACCGCAGGCCGCCGAAGATCTCGGGGTCGAACTTCCACACCCATCCGCTGTCGGCCTTGCGCACCGACTGTGCGGCGATATGGCGTTCGATGAACGGCAGTGTCACCGCTTGGGTGGGCACCGCTCGGAAGCGGGCCAGGATCTCTGCCTCGGTGCGGTATCCGGGACTGTCACGGCGACGGTTGGCCAACCGCGACTCCTCGGGAACGCGGTCGCGCAGCGGTGAATCGATGACCAGCACGCTGTCAATCTGCTTCCCGTACCGGGTGGCGGCCGCCGCACCAACCCATCCGCCCATGCTGTGCCCCACGACAGCGGGCCGAGCCGACGACCCGGATGCCTCCGCCGCGGCGAGAACCTCGCGCGCCCACATCGACATGGAGTACTGCGGGCGCGTGCCGCTGTCACCGTGCCCGCTCAGGTCGAGAGCCACGATCCGGTGGGTGGCGGTGAACAGGGGAGCGAGGTGATCCCACCATCCGGAGTGTGCGCCGCCACCGTGGACGAAGACCAGCGGTGGTTTATCGGGATCGCCCCACATGCGCAGCTGGATGCGGCACCCGCGGACGTCGATCGCGGAATGCACCGGCCGGACAGCCAGGGCGGCACTGAACCACTCCGGCACGTCGACCACCGGTTCCGGGTCCGACGGGTTTCCGCGTCGGAACTTGAGACTCATCGTGACGAGTCTGTCTCATCGCCTGACCTGCCCGATATCCGGCCTGCGGGTCGCGGGTCGCCATCGTGTTCGCGCCTGTCTGGACACTGCGGTGTCTGTCGGTCCGGTACGCGAACGCCGTCGCGTACCGAGGCACGCGACGGCGTTCGGCAACAAAACACGTCAAACCGAGGTGCTGATGACGTTCAGGGTGATCGTCTTCACCGGATCGCCGTTGAAAGGCTTGAACAGCTTCAGGACGTTGAACCTGTTATCGGTCGCCACCACCTTGAACGAATCCGCACCGCCCTTTGCGGCTAACTCGGGATCGGGTGTGTAGGTGAAGGCCCCGGTGAGTTCGTCCACGGTGACCGTGCCGTGCGAGGGAGTTCCGACCACGACGTAGCGCACCTCCGGGCGGACCACCGTGCCGGTGAGGACGCCGTTGAGCGAGCCGTCCGGGTTGAAACTGCTCACGCTGGTTACGGTTCCGGTCACGCCTCTGAGGTCGCCGGTCCCGAGTTCGGGCACCAATGTCGCGAACGACTGCTCGCTGGCGCCACCTTCCAGCAGCGTTCCGTCGAACTTGAGGACGACATGACCGGTTCCGAGGCCGTCGATGGTCACCTCACCTGTTTCGGTTCCGCGGTAGAAGGCGACGCTGTAGTCCTCGGGGTTCAGGTAGGCGCAGGTGTTGTCCACCGCCGCCGGAGCATGCCAATTGTCGCCCGGCGCTCCTCCGAGAATGGCCGGGTTGGTGAACGACAGTCCGATCAAACCTGGCTCCGGGGCGCACCCGCAGTCGGTCGGCACCGCTGCGCCGGCATACACGCTGGAGCGAATCTGGACGGTCTTGCCGAGCTCGTCGGGGTCGACCGCGTCGATGTTGCCGGTGATGACGCCCGTGGAGCTCTGCGCGCCGATCTGTACCGATGAAATGACCGGTGACTGGTTGAAAAAGCCCCGCCGCACGAACGCCAGCAAGGCCCACGCGAACGGCGATTGCCCGGAGGGTGTCGGCGACGACCCGATGACGGGGCCCAGGACCGCATTGAAGAATCCGGTCACCACCTTGTTGATGAAGGCCAGCGGCCCGGTTGTCGGGAGTGCCGCGGGCAACGCGAGTTTCTGTGTTGTCGCTACGGCCAGCGCGGCGGGTGCTGCGGACTGGGTCACGGGCAACCCCGACGATGTCTCGACCGTGGCGGTGGCGGTGCTGCTGCTGATCGGTGCCGAAGGGGTAGGAACCGCGGCCAGGTGCCGGCCAGCGCGGCCAGAGGCGGCGGTCACAGTGGCCGTGATCGGCGCCGAGGTCGCCGTCATCGCCGACCGCCGCGATGCGGTGGGCCCCTTCCTGCCGGCGAGCGGTGCGGGCGGCGCGGTGACCGGACCGTCGGCGGACGTCACGGGTGCCACCGTGCCGGGAGCGTGATGCGGATCGATCTGTGCCTCGCTGTCGGTCGGCTCTTCCGTTGCCGCAGTGTCTGTTTCCGGCGAGGTACTCGATGACGGTGAACCCGCCGTGGCCGACCTGGGCTGTGTCTTTGGCGTCGAGGCCGTCATCGGCCGCTTCGGTCCGCTCCGCTGGGTGGGGCCGGACCCCGATGGCGATGTCTCGGTGGTCGCGGACGTCGACGTACCACCTGAGGATGTCGTCGCCGATGCCGCGTCGTCCGCGGCGGCCACACCGTGTCCGGTGGCGACCGCGGTCACGAGCCATGCGGACACCGCGATGCCGCCATATCGGCCGGCCCGAGCGGTGGTCTTGATATTGCGTGACATCCGTTGAGGGGGAGTGCTTCTGGGCGATCTTTTGGCCGACGATTGCGCGGCTGCGGCTGGTTGCATGATCCGGGACCCTTCGGTGAGAGATGTGATCGTCCACACAATGAAGGGTGAAAGCGAGTTATTGCACAAGGTGTTCTGGTGAGTGGACGTCGTTCGCGCAGGCGGAACCTGTTGGTTCACAAGGGTGAATGCTCATTTTGGGGGTACGTCCAGCGTGGTCGGTTACAGCCGTACGAGCGAGAACGGATAGGTGAAGGTGCCGCTGGGTGTGCCACCGCAACCGGCGGCGAAGGACGACGAGAGGGTGCCCTGCAGTGTCACGGCATCCCAGGAATAGATGTCCCGGGTGGGGATGACCGGGCCGTAATAGATGTTGTCGCAACGTAAACCATCGGGAACATCGACCGTCAGCGTGTACCGGCCATCCGCGAGATGGGCTTCTCCGGTGTATTCGAACGCCTTGGCCACCGGCATCGGGATCGCGCTGATGTGCGCGCAGTCAGCTGCAGCCGGGATGCAATGCGAGACTGCCCATGTCCAGGTGTGAAAGTCGTACCGATCCGGGATCAGCATCTGATAGTTGGCGAAGAACGGCTCTGCCTGGCTCATCGGTGCCGCCCCCAGGCCGGTCGTTGTCAGCATGGACAACGCCGCCAGCAGTCTCGTGAACCTCACTTCTGACTCCTTGTCTCGGGCCCGGACCGGGCGCGCCTACATGTGTGATCCACCGTCGATCCGAACCTCGGTGCCGGTGATGAAGTAGGCGTCGTTGCTGCCGAGCATCGCCACTACTCCGGCGACCGCATCCGGCTTGGCGAAGATCGCGCCGTCGGCCAGCGGCAGCATGGGTGCGACCTTGCCGAACAGTCCGAAGTCGGCATCCGCGGGCAGGCCGGGGCCGACGCTCTGCCGCGCCGACCCGGAGCCATCGGTCATTCCGGACGAAATCGAGCCGGGCTGAACGCAATTGAACCGGATTCCGGCCTTCGCGAACTCCATTGCCCAGGCGTGCGTCATGGACAGCACGCCGCCCTTGGATGCCGCGTAGGCCGCCATGTACGGGTGCGCGAAATGAGCGGAGGTGGAGCTGAAGTTGACCACCGACGGGCCGTTGCCATCATGCAGGGCGGCGATGGCTTCCCGGGTGACTAAAAAGGTCCCGACGAGGTTGATGCGGAGCACCTGCTCGAAGTCCGCCAGTGTGGTGTCTGCCAGGTGCGACGAGCGAAGGATGCCGGCCGCGTTGACGAGGGTGTCGAGGCCGCCGAGCGCTGCGACGGCTTCCGCGATGCCGGTACGCACCGACGCCTCGTCGCTGATGTCCATCACGAGAGTGGTGAGGCGTCCGGCGACCTCGCCTGCCTTGGCGGCGGTGTCCGCGAGGCCCTCCGGGCTGATGTCTGCTGCCACCACCTGACCACCCTCGGCCAGGATCCGCAGCACACAGGCTTGTCCGATACCGGAACCGCCGCCGGTGATCAGCACCCGTCGGTCGTCGTAGCGCGGGAGGGTGGGCCCGGAGTGGGCGGATACAGACACAGCGCAGCTCCTCATCAGGTGGTGAACTCTCGTTCTTCTCGACGGGACGCCAGGTTCCCGCCTGACCACCTTGCCGCGGTGTGACGCTTCCCGGTGGATGGGACGCAGTGTGCCGCAGATCATGCCCGGCTGTCACCGTTCTGGGGTCAGCGTGCCGACAGGCCGGTTGTGAGGTTCGGCGAAACCAGTCGTGGAGGTTCTTCGGTACATGGTCAGCAAGGCGCAGGACCGTTGGTCCTCGGGACTGCCGATCTTCCGATCGGGCGGATCGGGACCGATGCGAGCCATCGGCGGTCTGTTGGCCATGTCCGCCGATGCCGTCAAGTTCCTCTTTCAGCGTCCGTTCCAGGGCCGAGAGTTTCTGGAGCAGTCCTGGTTCGTGGCCCGGGTGTCGCTGATGCCGACGATCCTCGTCGCGGTTCCGTTCACCGTGCTGGTCAGCTTCACCTTGAACATCCTGCTGCGTGAACTGGGTGCGGCCGATCTGTCCGGTGCCGGTGCGGCGTTCGGCGCGGTCACCCAGGTCGGCCCGATGGTGACGGTGCTGATCGTGGCCGGTGCCGGTGCGACCGCGATGTGCGCGGACCTCGGGTCCCGGACGGTTCGCGAGGAGATCGACGCGATGGAGGTACTCGGCATCAACCCTGTTCAGCGGTTGGTGACGCCGCGGATGCTCGCTTCCGGACTGGTCGCCCTGCTGCTCAACAGCCTGGTGGTGATCATCGGGATCCTGGGCGGCTATGTGTTCTCCATCTTCATCCAGGGCGTCAATCCCGGCGCCTTCGCGGCCGGCATCACGCTTCTGACGGGTGTGCCCGAGGTGATCATCTCGTGCGTCAAGGCCGGGCTGTTCGGCCTGATCGCCGGGCTGGTGGCCTGCTATCGCGGTCTGATGATCAGCGGTGGCGGAGCGAAAGCGGTCGGCAACGCGGTCAACGAGACGGTGGTCTACGCCTTCATGGCACTGTTCGTGGTCAACGTCCTGGTCACCGCCATCGGCATCCAGATGACATCGGACTAGGCGATGACCCCTACACGAGCGCTTCGCCCGCACTTGGCGCGGGAACTGAACAGGCCGGTCAGCTCTCTCGGGCGGATCGGTGACCACACGATGTTCTATGGCCGTTCGCTGGCCGGTGTGCCCCATGCGGTAATCCACTACCGGCGTGAGGTCATCCGCCTGGTCGCCGAGATCAGCATGGGTGCAGGCACGTTGGCGATGATCGGCGGGACGGTGGTAATCGTCGGGTTCCTCACCCTCGCTGCCGGCGGCACCCTGGCCGTGCAGGGCTACAGCTCGTTGGGCGACATCGGGATCGAAGCGCTGACCGGATTTCTGGCGGCATTCATCAACGTCAGGATATCGGCCCCCGTCGTAGCGGGCATCGGGCTGGCCGCCACCTTCGGCGCCGGTGTCACGGCGCAATTGGGCGCGATGCGGATCAACGAAGAGATCGACGCGCTGGACGCCATGGCGATCCGTCCCGTCGAGTACCTGGTCAGCACCCGCATCATCGCCGGCATGATCGCCATCACGCCGCTCTACTCGATCGCGGTGATCCTGTCGTTCGTGGCCAGCAAGCTGATCACCGTGGGGCTATTCGGCCAGTCCGCGGGCCTGTACAACCACTATTTCTCGACGTTCCTCAACCCGGTGGATCTGTTGTGGTCGTTCCTGCAGGCGATTCTGATGGCGATCGCGGTTCTCCTGGTCCACACCTACTTCGGGTACTTCGCCAGTGGCGGTCCCTCCGGTGTCGGGGTCGCAGTGGGTAATGCGGTGCGCGCCTCCCTCATCGTCGTGATCTCGGTGACGTTGCTGGTGTCGCTGTCGATCTACGGCTCCAACGGCAACTTCAACCTGTCGGGATAGGGCGGAGCGCAGATGGCGATGAGTTCGAATGTCAGACGTCCCCTTGTGGGCCTGGTGACCGTGGGCGCGGGCGTCGCTGTCGTGGCGCTCTCGGTCGGGTTGTTCCGGGGGAGCTTCACCGAGACCGTTCCGGTCACCGTGCTGTCCGAACGTGCGGGCCTGGTGATGAACGCCGATGCCAAGGTCAAACTGAATGGCGCGCAGGTAGGTTCGGTTCAATCGATCGAATCTCTCGACGACGGTCGTGCCGCACTGCACCTGGCCATGGATCCGTCATATATGGAGATCATCCCCGCCAACGTCCGGGTGGACATTGCGTCCACCACGGTCTTCGGCTCGAAGTTCGTGGAATTGGTGTCTCCGCCCAACCCGTCGGCGCAGGCACTGCGGCCCGGACAGGTGCTCGACGCCGGCCACGTCACCGTCGAGATCAACACGGTCTTCGAACAGCTGTCGACGGTGTTGAAGAAGATCGAGCCCACCAAACTCAACGAGACCCTGGGTGCATTGGCCACGGCGATGGACGGCCGAGGCGACCAGATCGGCCAGATGCTGGTGGATTTCGACGAATTCCTCGCAAAGATCGATCCGAGCCTGCCGACCATGGAGCACGAAATCACCATTGCACCCGAGGTCACCGCGGCCTACGCGGATGCGTCGGCTGACCTGATCACGACCGTCGATGCCGCAACACGGATGAGCGAGACACTGGTCGACGAACGACAAAACCTCGACGCCCTGCTGGTGAGCGTCATCGGCCTGGCCGATACCGGCACCGAAGTGGTCGGTGTCAACCGGGAGGCGATCACCGACGTCATGCACCTGCTCGTCCCGACAACCGATTTGACCAACCAGTACAACCCGGCGTTGACCTGCGGGCTCGGCGGTGCGGTGCAGTTGGCCAAAGCCCCGGGCACGCCACTGCCCGGTGGAGTGCTCCTCCAGTCGATCGTCCTCGGGCAGGAGCGCTACCGCTATCCGCAGAACCTGCCCAAGGTGGCGGCCACCGGCGGACCGCAGTGCACCGACCTCCCCAAGGTGCCCTTCCAGAAGAGCCCGCCGTTCGTGATCGCCGATGTCAATGCCAACCCTGCCCAGTACGGCAATGAGGGGATCTTGCTCAACTCCGACGGCCTCAAACAGGCACTGTTCGGCCCGATCGACGGGCCGCCCCGCAACTCCGCCCAGGTGGGGCAGCCCGGATGAGCGCGCTTGCCAGGACGGCGATCAAGTTCGGAGCATTCGCCCTCACGATGGTCGTGCTGACCGCGGGGTTGTTCGCCATCTTCAGTCAGTACCGGTCGGGATCCACCGTGGGCTACTCGGCACTGTTCCGGGATGCATCTAGTCTGAAATCCGGTGACTCGGTCAGGGTTTCCGGTATCCGGGTGGGCACGGTCCAGGATGTGGAACTGCAATCGGACAACACTGTCCTGGTCGCGTTCGACGCCGATGACAACATCCGCCTCACCGAGAACACCAAGGTGGCCGTGCGCTATCTGAACTTGGTCGGGGACCGCTATCTCGAACTCCTCGATCAACCCGGATCGACGAGAATCCGGCCACCCGGATCGCTCTTCGGGGTCGATCAGACCGAGCCTGCGTTGAACCTCGACCTTCTGCTCGGCGGTCTCAAGCCGGTCATCCAGGGACTCAACCCCGACGATGTCAACGCCCTGACCGGTTCGCTGATCCAGATTCTGCAGGGCCAGGGTGGTGACCTGGAGTCGTTGTTCGCTCGGACATCGTCATTCACCAACGCGCTGGCCGACAACGGGCAGACCGTGGAGAGCCTCATCGACAATCTCAACGACACACTGGCCGTGTTGTCCAAGGACGGGGAGCAGTTCTCCGGTGTGGTGGACGGGCTGGAGCGTCTGGTCACGGGTCTCGCACAGGAGCGCGACCCGATCGGCGAGGCCATCACCGCACTGGACAACGGGACAGCCTCGCTGGCCGGCCTGCTCACCGAGGCGCGCCCGCCGTTGTCGGGAACGGTGGACCAGCTCACTCGACTCGCGCCGCTGCTGGCCAATGACACCGACCTGGCCCGTCTTGACCTCGTGCTGCAGAAGACCCCGCAGAATTACCGGAAACTGGTCCGGCTCGGCTCCTATGGGAGCTGGCTCAATCTCTATCTCTGTGGAATCTCGATTCGGGTGTCCGATCTGCAGGGACGTACAGCCCACTTCCCATGGGTCATCCAGAACACCGGAAGGTGCGGGGAACCCTGATGCTCAAATACCGTCAATCATCCCTGGTGCGTTCAGGATTCATCGGACTGGTGCTGATCGTGCTGATCATCGCTGTCGGGTTGCAACCCCAACAGTTGGTGGCGATGGCCACCTCGGTCCGGTACCAGGCCGTCTTTGCCGAAGCGGGCGGACTCACCGCCGGTAACAACGTCAAGATCTCCGGCGTCACGGTGGGCGCCGTGTCCGATGTCGAACTCGACAAGGGTACGGCGCTGGTGACCTTCGCTGTCAACAGCAAGATCCGCCTCGGCACCGACACCATCGCGCAAATCGGAATCGGCACACTTCTCGGCGAGCGGGTCCTGGTGGTCGAACCGCGTGGTAACGACCGCATGCGGGCCCTCGGAGTGATTCCGTTGGCGCGCACGTCGTCCCCTTACTCGTTGACCGAAGCGCTCAATGAGTTCACCGCCAACACCGCCCAGACGGATACTGCGGCCATCAACCAATCGCTGGATGTGTTGTCCGACACAATTGAACGGCTTGCGCCCCAGCTGGGCCCGACGTTCGACGGTGTGAGCCGGCTGTCGAAATCGCTGAACAGCCGCAACGAGTCGTTGAGCGGTCTGCTCTCGGCCGCCGCCGATGTCACCGGAATACTCTCGGAGCGAAGCCAACAGGTGAACAGCCTGCTACTGAACGCCAACGACCTGCTCGGCGTGCTGCAGGATCGTCGGTATGCGATCGTCAATTTGCTCGCCAACACAACAGCGGTAGCTCAGCAGTTGTCCGCCCTGGTGGATGAGAACGAGCAGGAACTCGCGCCCACCCTCGAACAACTCAACCGTGTCTCCGAGGTGCTCGAACGCAATCGGGACAATCTGACCAAATCGCTCAACGGGCTGGCCAAATACCAGCTGACTCAGGGTGAAGCGGTCAACAACGGGTTCTACTACTACGGTTTTGCATCGAACCTGTTGCCCGGACCTGCTGTTCAACCGTTCCTCGACTACGCACTCGGGTTCCGTCGCGGTGTCGACGCGGGGCAGCCGCCGGACAACGCCGGCCCCCGCGCGGAATTCCCGTTCCCCTACAACGGCATCCCCGGAGGTTCGCGATGATGGCTCTCGGTCCGCGGGCCAGAAAGGTGACCGTCCTCGCGATCGTCGCGATCCTGGTGACCGGCCTCGGCTTCGTTGCCTACCGGCAGTTCCTGAGCCCGAAGACGATCACGGCCTACTTCACGTCCGCGACTGCCATCTATCCCGGCGATGAGGTGCGTGTCGTAGGCGTCCGCGTCGGCACCATCGACGAGATCGAACCGCTGGGCACCCGAACCAGGGTCACGTTGAAGGTCGACCGCGATGTGCCGGTGCCGGCCGATGCCAAGGCCATCATCGTGGCTCCCAACCTCGTCTCCGCACGCTATGTGCAGCTGACACCCGCGTACGGCGTGTCACCGGAGTCCAGCGGTGCCACCATGGCAGACGGTGCCGAGATCGGCGAGGACCGCACGGCGATCCCGGTCGAGTGGGACGATATCAAGGAGCAACTGACCCGGCTCGCAGCCGAACTCGGCCCGGCTAGTGGCATATCGGGCACCTCCTTGGGCCGCTTCATCGACAGCACTGCAGATGCCATGGCCGGCAACGGAGACCGGCTGCGCGAGACCATCACCCAGCTGTCAGATGTCGGCAGAGTCCTCGGTGCGGGCAGCGGAGACATCGTCGATGTCATCAAGAACCTCCAGGTGTTCGTCACCGCCTTGCGCGACAGCAACACTCAGATCGTGCAGTTTCAGGATCGTCTCGCCGACGTGACCAGTGTCGTGGACGGCAGTCGAAGCGATCTGGATTCGGCCATCACAGAGCTGTCCATGGCCGTCGGCAAGGTCCAGCGCTTCGTTGCCGGATCACGTGACCAGACCGCAGAGCAGATCGAGCGTCTCGCGAATGTGACGCAGGTGCTCTCCGACAACAGCATGGCGGTCAAGAACATTTTGCACGCGGCACCGAACGCTCTGGTCAACGGCTACAACATCTACAACCCCGATTCCGGCGGCCCTCGTGGATCGTTCGCGATGAACAACTTCTCCAACCCAGTCGCAACGGTCTGCTCGGCGATCGCGGCCGTCGAGAACGTCACCGCCGCCGAGTCCGGAAAGGCCTGCGCGCAGTATCTGGGGCCTGCGCTGCGACTGATGAATTTCAACCATCTGCCGTTGCCGTTCAACGCTTATCTGGGGCCGGCGCCGAAGAATGTGATCTATTCCGATCCGAACCTGGCACCTGGCGGCGCCGGTGCAGCCCCCCTCCCGGCCGAGATAGCGCCTGCCGTATCGGCCTATACCGGTGCGGGCGACATGCCGCCACCGCCAGGCTGGACCGATCCGCCCCAGCCGCCGGGTGCGTATGCCCCGAACGGACTACCTGCCGCCCGCACGCCGGCGCTCTATCCGGGTGCGCCCATCCCGCCCGGTGCGCCCGCGCCGCCGGCCCCTGCTGCGTCCAATCTGACGGAGCTGCTGCTCCCCGCCGAGGCCGGTGCCGCGGCACCATCTCCAGGAGGCACCCCGTGATGGCACCCAAGGCAGCGCGCAGGTCGGCCGCGATCGCCTGTTGCGCGGTGCTGGTGTTGTCCGGGTGCTCGTTCAACGGCATCAACTCGCTGCCGTTGCCTGGCACGGTGGGGACCGCGTCGGACGCGACGACCTACCGGGTCCAGATCGCCAATGTGGCTACCCTCGAATCCAATTCGCCCGTCATGGTCGACGATGTCGTCATCGGAACGGTCCGCAGGATGACGGTGGACAACTGGAGCGCCGACGTCGAGATCTCTGTCAAGCCCGGCGCGTCGGTCCCGGCGAATGCCGTCGCCACCGTGGGCCAGACCAGTCTGCTCGGGTCCATGCATCTGGCGCTCGATCCGCCGTTGGGCGAGGAGCCGGCGGGCCGGCTGGAACCGGGCGCCACGATTCCCCTCAACAGGGCGTCGACCTACCCCTCGACCGAAGAGACGCTGTCCTCCCTCTCGGTGGTGGCCAATGGTGGTGGACTTACTCAGATCGGTGACATCGTCAGAAGTTTCAACGCTGCACTCGACGGCCGTCAGGTCCAGATCCGCGACCTGCTCACCCGGATGAACACGGTGATCGGTCTGCTGGACAGGCAGCAGGACAACATCATCGAGACCATCTCGGCGCTGAACCGACTCGCCGGGACGTTTGCCGGTCAACGCGGTGTGCTCACCAGCGCACTGAACCGTATCCCGGCGGCACTGGATGTACTCAACGAGCAGCGACCCCGAATCACCAGTGCATTGACGAAACTGGGCACCTTCAGCGATACCGCGTCACAACTCATCAACGAGTCGCAGGCCGATATCGTGCGCAATCTCCAGAACCTCGAACCGACGGTGCGCGCGCTGGCCGATGTGGGCCCCGACCTGGCGACGGCACTGACCTACCTGCCGACCTACCCCTACACGCAGGAATTCATCGATCGAGGCATCCGCGGCGACTACATGAATCAATTCATCGTGTTCGATTTCACGATTCCGCGACTGAAAAAGGGAATGCTCCTCGGCACCAGGTGGGGAGACCCTGATGCGTCGTTGGTTCCGGCCCCCGGCGATCCCTGGTATTCGACCTATACCCGCGATCCGCTGACGGCGCCCTTCACACCGATTCCGAACGAGGTGGCCGCCATTCCGCCGCTCATCGACGCCCCGCCAACAGATCCGGTTCAGTCCGCGCCGGTCGACCATGCCATGGCGCCGGCCGAAGGAGGCAACTGATGTTGACGCGTTTTGTCCGCAACCAGCTGATCATCTTCACGATCGCCTCGGTGATCGGTGTCGGCACAATGATTTTCGTCTACCTGCAGGTTCCCATGCTGCTCGGCCTCGGCCGGATCGAGATCACGCTGCAGGTTCCCGCGACGGGCGGCCTCTACCAGTTCTCGAACGTGACCTATCGGGGTGTCGAGGTCGGAAAGGTCACCGCGATCAGGCCGACTCGCGGCGGCGCCGAGGTGACGATGTCGCTGCAGCGATCACCGAAGATCCCCGCCGATCTTGCGGCCAATGTCCGCAGTGTGTCGGCGGTCGGCGAGCAGTATGTGGACCTGGTGCCACGCACCGAAGACGGGCCCTACCTGGAAGACGGCTCGGTCATCACCGCGGAGAATGCATCGCTGCCCCAAGCCGTCGGGCCCATGCTCGATCAGATGAGTGCGTTGGTCGACAGCATCCCGACGGGAAAGCTCGGCGATCTGCTCGATGAATCATTCAGCGCGCTCAACGGAACCGGCGATGATCTCGGCGCCCTGTTCGATGCCTCCGGCCAACTGGCGGCCGGGCTCAACGGTGCGGCGGACAACGCCCGCGACCTGGTCGAGGACGGCCGCCCGCTGTTGGACGGCCAGGCCGAGAAAGTCGATTCGATCCGGTTGTGGGCAAGGAGCCTGGCCGGGATCACCGGACAGATCGCAGACCGGGATCAGGATGTACGCACGATCCTGCACACCGGGGCGGGTGCCGCCAATGAGGCTTCGCGGCTGCTCAACCAGATCAAGCCGACGCTGCCGGTGCTGCTCGCCAATCTCACCACCGTCGGTCAGATCGGCCTCACCTACCATCCCTCGATCGAGCAACTCCTCGTGCTGCTGCCGCCGTATCTGGCAGCCACCCAGTCCTATGGGTCATCCCTGCAGAATCCGACCGGAATGGCACTGTCGGAGTTCACCTTGACCCTCGGCGATCCTCCGGCCTGTTCGGTGGGTTTCCTGCCACCTTCGTCCTGGCGGTCACCGTCGGACCTGACTGATGTGGACACTCCGGAGGGGCTGTACTGCAAGCTTCCGCAGGATTCTCCGATCGGCGTGCGCGGGGCGCGGAACTTCCCGTGCATGGCCAAGCCTGGAAAGCGCGCGCCGACCGTCGAGATCTGTGAGAGTGACCGACCCTACGAGCCGCTGGCGATGCGCCAGCACGCCACCGGCCCGTACCCGATCGACCCCAACCTCATCGCCCAGGGTGTGCCGATCGATGATCGGATCACCTTCGAGGACCAGATCCACGGTCCGATGGAGGGCACCCCCATGCCGCCACCGGATGCAGCCGAAGTCGTGACACCGCCTGCTGAGGGAGGTGCCGTGCCGGCGGTTCCCAGTGGCGCGCACTCCTCGACAGAGGGGGGACCCGCGGTGGCCTTCGCGACCTACAACCCTGCGACCGGACAATATGCGGCCCCGGATGGCAAGGTCTACACCCAGCCAAATCTGGTGCAACCGGCCCCGCAGAGCTGGGAAGAGCTGATGCCCAGGTGATTTGCCCGGCTCAGTTGATCTTGACCAGCTTGAACGGCATGTTGATGTACACCGGTTTGTTCACCCCGCACGCTCCACTGGGGCCGGTGGTGACATCCTCGCCGACCAGAGTGTTCGAGTTCGGATCGACGGTGGCGCCTTCCGGCGTCATCGGCTTGAACCGGAAAACCTGGAGCCCGGGTGCCGCGCTGCCGTCGGGGCAGGGGATCCACCCCTCGACCGTGTGCTTGACGTACCAGACCCCGCTCTTCTGATAGATCGGCGCGGTCCAGCCGAAATCGCTGACGACGGTGCCCGTGCATTCTCCGGGGTAGCTGCACTGTGCCTCGACCGTCCAGGTGCTGCGCAGGCTCGCCTGGTCGTAGAAGACCTCGTTCTTGCGTGCCCATTCGCCATTCGACGTGGCGGTGTAGGTGCCGTTGAGACCCCAGTCCGAGGTGTCCGCCCCGGCTGATGTGCTCGTCGCGAGGCCGGTCAGGGCCACGGCGGCCGTGAAGGTCACGATTACGGGTACACGCGGCATCGCCTGCTCCTCGAACTGGGTCCGCTGCCGGGAAACATGCAGCGTGCAAAGTAAACACCTGACGGCATGGCGCCGCCGATAACGTGTCCGCTCAGTGGGTCATGGCCGTCACCGCACGTGAGCGGGGTGACAGAGTCCCGAAGCGTGAAGCTTCGTGCGGTTCTCGCGACGGCCGCTGTGGCCGGGGCGTTGTTGAGTTCAGCTCCCGCACAGGCCGACCCGCCCTTGTGTGACGGACCGGCGTGTACGCCGGGCATCGCTGCAGGAGTCGTCCTGGGGGCGTACTGCCCCGACACCGCGTACTACGTGTTCGGCACGACATCCTGGGGGCGGATGGTCTTCTGCGGCTCGCCACGTCGATACGAGCCCCGGTACTTCCGATCGCCGTCGATGGCCGGCGTGAAGGAGCTCGATACCAGTTGCGCGGGCTACGAGAACTGGGTCGCGCAGGCGCCCGACGGACTCTTCCTCAGCTGTCAATCCAAGGATGGCGGACCTCTGTGGAGTCGTGGCGATGCCTAGACTCGTGCTGTCAGCGCTGTGTGTCGGCGCCGCAGCGTTCACGACCCCCGTTGCGGCGCAGGCGGAGCCGCCACCGACTCGCCACATCACCTACACCGTGACCACAGAGACTCCGGTGTCGGCCGACATCTACTACCGCGAAGCAGATCCGCCGACCTGGGCGGACTACAGCCACAATCCGTACATCTTCAGTCCGAAGGTCAGCGTCGAGCTCGGTCCCGGCCGGCCGTGGGTTCTGCACACGAGCTTGGTGGACCCGGACAGGTGGGCGATGGTCTCTGCCAGTAGTGGACGGACGCCGGGTGATCCGATATTCCATTGCGAACTGGCGGTTGACGGTGTCGTGGTCGCGAAGGCACACGGGCCGAAAGGCGCGCTCTGCGCGATCCGGCACTGGTGACCGATCGGCCGATGTGACGCCGCCCACTGGGTGGGAAGCGCTCCTGGCGGGACCGGCTGTTCGCCATACCGTGCCGGTATGTCGAGAACCGAGACGTTGCCCGATTGCGGGGCTGAGGGCGCAGCGCGCGGCGGTGAGCACGACCTTGCCGACCTGACCGCGCAGGAGTTGTCAGAGCTGGCGCACCAGGCCGAGACCGATGCCACCGAAGCCGAGAATCTGGCGGCTGCGGCCAGGGCCCGCGCCCAAAGACTGCGACAGGGGCAATCCGGGGTCGCCGGTGCCGTGCCGCGCCGGCTCGTGTCGAGACGTCTGCGGCTGGGTCGACGGCGAATCGTGGCGCTGGCTGCGTTGCTGTGTGCGGCCGCGTTGCTGGCAGTCAGCGGGTATATGGTCAAGACACAGCAGGACATCCAGGCCGACCAGCGCAACAGGGCCGAATTCGTCGCTGCGGCAAAGCAGGTCGTGGTGACCCTGATGTCCATCGACTTCAATGATCCGCAGGAGAGCGTGCAGCAGATCGTCGACAATTCGACCGATCCTTTCCGTGCGGAGTTTCAGGGCGCGGCAGACGATTTCATCAAGGTCGCCAAGGACGCCAAGGTGACCACCAAGGCGGCCGCGAACGCCGCCGCCGTTGCGTCGGTCACCGCAGACTCCGCGGTGGTGTTGGTTTCCGCGTCGTCGACGGTCACCAACGAGGCGGGTGTCAACGAGGAGCCGCGGCATTGGCGTCTCACCGTCGATCTGAAACGCGAAGGAGACCAGATCAAGATGGCGAAAGTGGAGTTCGTTCCGTGAGCCTGCATGAACCGTCGACGGGTTCGCCGGTCGAGAATGAGAAGCCCGAGCTGGAAATGGCCGAGCAGACCTCTGAATCGGGCTCAGCGGCCGTCGGCGGCGCACGGTGGTCGAAGGTGGCCGTGCGGTGGAAGGGCATCGCGCTCACCGTGCTCGTGCTGGCCACGGCGGCGTTGGCGTCGGTACTGTACGTCACCGAGTACCGACCCAGTCAGCAGACGGACCCAGCGGCGCAGCAGACGGTGATCGACGCAGCATCGACGGCCACGGTGGTGTTGCTGTCGTATGCGCCCGAGACACTTGACCGCGATTTGGATCGCGCTCGGACATTGATGTTCGGCGACTTCCTGACGTACTACGGGAAGTTTTCCAGCGAGGTTGTCGCCCCAGCCGTGCGGGACAAGGGAATCAAGGCCAGCGCCCAGGTGGTGAACGCCGCACTGATGGAGATGTCGACCGATACCGCGAAGGTGTTGCTCTTCCTCAACCAGGAGACCATGAGCCGGGACAGGCCGGAGCCGGCACTCACCGCCAGCAGTGTGGTGGTGACCTTGGACAAGGTCGACGGACACTGGCTCATCGCGGCCCTGGACCCTGTCTGACGGTGGCCAGGAAGCTGTCACTGCCGCTCAATTCCAGTTCGACCTTGCACGAGTTCAGCGGTTTCCACCCACCGACCGCGATGGTCGCGCTTCACTGATCTGACAAAGGGCGAAGCGTTGTCCGACAGGACGGCCGGCCCGATCAGCGAGGAGTAGCGAATGGCCATCGATCTCTTGTCCGAGAACGTCGAGATCGGTGTCGTGACCACGAATATGGGCCCCATGGTGGAGTTCTACGAGAACTTCCTGGGTCTCCCGCCGCAGGGGGAACTGGCGTTCTCGCATGGCATTCAACGACGGTATGCGCTGGGTCAGGGCGTCTTGAAGCTGGTGGCCTACGACGAGGCGCCCGCTGAGCGTGCCGTCGCAGGTGGTGGCCGGGCGCAGGAGGGCATTCGCTACTTCACCCTGTTCGTCAAGGACATCGCCGCCGTCGCCGTCCTTATCGAGGAATCGCCGTATGAACTCGTCGAACCGCTGACCGAATTCGCTCCCGTGCCGGGGTGGTCCTGGTTGTTCGTGGCAGATCCCGACGGCAATTGGATCGAACTGGTTGGGCCACAGGAGCCGTAGCCCGGCTGGTGGACCTGCCGAGCGAGGGCGCCTGTGGCAGAACGCTATCGGGCGACGATGACTGAGGAGCCGTGGCCGAAGAGGCCTTGGTTGGCGGTGACGCCGACGGTGGCGTTTTCGACTTGGCGGCCGGTGGCTTGGCCTTTGAGTTGCCAGGACAGTTCGCAGACTTGGGCGATGGCTTGGGCGGGGATGGCTTCGCCGAAGGAGGCCAGTCCGCCGGAGGCGTTGACCGGGATGCGGCCGCCGATGGTGGTGGCCCCGGAGCGCAGCAGCTGTTCGGCCTCGCCTTTGGCGCACAGGCCCAGGTGCTCATACCAGTCGAGTTCCAGGGCGGTGGACAGGTCGTAGACCTCGGCCAGGGACAGGTCTTGGGGGCCGATGCCGGCTTCGGCGTAGGCGGCATCGAGGATCTGGTCTTTGAACACGCGTTCGGGGCCGGGCACCACGGCGGTGGAGTCGGTGGCGATATCGGGCAGTTCGGGCAGATGCTGGGGGTACTGCGGTGATTGCAGACTCACCGCCCGCACCGAGGGGACCCCGGCGACGCTGCCGAGGTGCTTTTCGGCGAAGGCTTTGGAGGCGACGATGAGGGCGGCGGCGCCGTCGGAGGTGGCGCAGATGTCGAGCAGGCGTAGTGGGTCGGAGACCACGGGGGAGGCCAGGACGTCTTCGACGGTGGCTTCTTTGCGGTAGCGGGCGTTGGGGTTGTTGAGGCCGTGGCGGGCGTTTTTGACTTTGACGTGGGCGAAGTCGTCGACGGTGGCGCCGTAGAGGTCCATGCGTCGGCGGGCCAGGAGGGCGAAGTAGACGGTGTTGGTGGCGCCGATGAGGTGGAAGCGTTGCCAGTCGGGGTCGTTTTTGCGTTCTCCGCCGACGGGGGCGAAGAAGCCTTTGGGGGTGGTGTCGGCGCCGATGACGAGGGCGACGTCGCAGAATCCGGCCAGGATTTGGGCGCGTGCTGATTGCAGGGCTTGGGAGCCGGAGGCGCAGGCGGCGTAGCTGGAGGTGACGGGTACGCCGTTCCAGCCGAGTTTTTGGGCGAAGGTGGCTCCGGCGACGAAGCCGGGGTAGCCGTTGCGGATGGTGTCGGCGCCGGCGACGAGTTGGATTTGGCGCCAGTCCAGTCCGGCTTCGGCCAGGGCGGCGCGGGCGGCGACGACGCCGTATTCGGTGAAGTCGCGGCCCCATTTGCCCCAGGGGTGCATGCCCGCGCCGAGAATGTAAACGGGTTCCGGCGACATCAGGGGATCCTCCAGGCGTGGGTGGTGCGGATGACGCCGGCGTCGTCGGTGTAGAGGGCCATGGTGGTCAGTTCCATTTCCATGCCGACGGTCAGGTCGGCGGCCAGGGTGCCTTCGACGACTTTGCCGAGCACGATGAGGCCCTCGTCGGCCAGTTGCACGGCGGCGACGGCGAAGGGTTCGAAGGGCTCTGGTGAGGGGTAGGGCGGGGGTGGGGCGTAGCGGTTTTCGGTGTAGCTCCACACGGTGCCGCGTCGTGAGAGGGGGACCAACGCGAGGGTGTCGCTGTCACAGGCCGGGTTGGGGCAGTTGGTTTCCCGGGGCGGGAAGACATAGGTGGCACACGCGGTGCACTTGCCGCCGATCAGATGGGTGTCGCCGTCGTCATCGGTGGCGAACCACCCCTCGAACCCGGGCTCTGTGGGTGGTGGTGTCTCAACGGTCATGACTTCCCTCTCGGTCTGATGAATATGCCTTCGGCCTGGACTGTCACAACCCCGTCGGGGTCGGTGATCTGGCCGACGGCAATGGTTTTCGATTCGCTTTCACTCTCTACCCACGCATTCACCCGAAGATCGCCGAGTCGGGTGGGCGCCACGTAGCGCAATGTCAGTGTCCCGGTGAACGCAGGCTTGCCTGGACGGTGCGCGGTAGCGCCGAGTATGTGGTCCAAGAGCAGCGCGCATACTCCGCCATGCACGTGGCCGGGCGGTCCCTCATAGGGCGCCCCCAGTGTCACATCGGCTGCGGCACTGCCGTCCTCCCCATGTACCACCTGCAACGGGGGAGCTATTGCGTTTCGCATACCGATCGCCACATTCCCCCAGGTGAGGATGCCGCCATCGGTGGTGGTGCGCACACCGAACGGTTCGGAATCGACCTGTGAGCCCAAAAGGTGCGCTGCCTGTTCGATCAAGTCGTGCGCCTGTCTGACATTCTCGTCATCGGCCTCGCTGCGGATGACGAGGTCGATGAGGTTGCGCACGGATTGCGTGAGCGGGGAATACAGGCTTTCGAGGTGGCGAGCTTCGTCGGCATCGACCGGCTGGTTCACCGGACGGCTTCCCTGGCAGCCATGTCCAGCGCCGCGAGGTGGCTGAACAGCATCGAGGCCCCGATGGGGTTGCCGCCACCGGGATACGTGGTGCCCGAGACCGCTGCCATGGTGTTACCCGCGGCGTACAGCCCGGCGATCGGTGCACCGTCGGGGCTCAACACCCGAGCGTGGGTGTCTGTGCGAAGTCCGCCCTTGGTCCCCAGATCCGAAAGGCCGAAGGCAGCAGCGTGATACGGCGGGGTATCGATGGGAACCAGCGGTGACTGGCCGTCGGTGAACACCCGGTCGTAGGCCTCGTCGCCGCGGCCGAAGTCCTCGTCGACACCTGATGCAGCGAATCTGTTGAACCGTTCGACGGTAGCTTCCAATTCTGCTGCCGGCGCCCCGATTTCGCCCGCCAGCTCGGCGATGGTGTTCGCGGTGTGCCAGAGACCGGCGTTGCGGTACTGCCCCGAATCGACCATGGACACGTTTGTGGCGTTGACCGGTGGGACGTCACCGGCCCGGTTGTCATACACCATCCAGAACGGCAATGTGGAGCTGCCCTCGTCGATCTGGCGGATCACATCACGGCCCAAACGGTCGTAGGGTGCCGATTCGTTGACGAATCGGCGGCCGTCCTGATTGATGAAGATGCCGCCGGTGAACCAGAGCGCGAATGCGGATCGGCCGTCGGGGTGTGTCATCCCCGGGGACCACCACGCCTGGTCCATCAGGTCGAAGTCGGCTCCCGCGGCGATGGCCGCGCGGTGGGCTCTCCCGGTGTTGCCCGGTGCGCCCATCGTGTCGTGAGCATCACCGGGCACGCCGTATTCGGTGCGCATGGCGGCGTTCTGCTCGAAACCGCCGCTGGCCAGCAGGACACCGCGGCGTGCCTGTACGCGCACCGTGGCACCGTCGTGATCGACCACCGCGCCGATGACGTTTCCGTCCGCCATGATCAGCTCCAGCAGCGGGGTGTTGCGCCAGCATGTGACGGTGGGCAACTTGTCGAGCGCGGCGAGGAATCTGCCGATCAAGGCGCGACCACCGACGAGCAGATCGGGAGCCGGTGTGCCAAGCCGTTCGGTGTCCAGGGGCCCGCGCACTGTTCCCGCGTAGCGGCCGAGGTCGGCGTCCGGCAGCGGAAGCGGGACGATATGGCGGTTTCCGTCGTGACGAGCGCCGGGTGCCGAACCGTAGTAATCCGGCCAGGGGAACGCGGTGAACGCGAACCCGGCATCCCGCTCCAGGTATTCGATGAACGAAGAACCACCCCGAACATAGGTGTCCTGTAGCGCGCGGGGCGTTCGGTCACCCACGACCGAGTGGAAGTAGCTGAGCGCCGCCTCCATCGTGTCGTCGCTTCCCGCCCGTGTCAGCACGGGGTTGCACGGGTACCACATGCCTCCGCCGCCCGAATACGCCGTGGTTCCGCCGAACTTGTCGGTGGCTTCGACGACAAGCACCGAAAGTCCCTCCCGGCCGGCGGTGTATGCGCCGGCCAGACCGCCGCCGGTTCCGGCGACCACCACGTCAAATGCGGCGTCCACGTCAGGCATGAGCTGCTCCGTCGAACCCGCCGTAGGCGCCGCGGTAGAACAGCAGGGGTTCGCGATCGGGAGCTGCCCGCAGTCCCGTCACCCGGGCGACGACGATCGAATGGTCTCCTGCGGTGTGCTCGAACTCGATATCCGCCTCGACCGAGGCCAGGGTCCCCTCCAAGGTGGGGGCGCCGTTGGCGCCCGGACGCCAGTCGACGCCGGCGAACCTGTCTTCGACGCGGGCCGCAAACCGCGCACACATGTCCTTCTGGCCGGCGGCAAGGACGTTGACGCACACGGTCCCGACGTCGCGGATCAGCGGCCAACTGGTCGACGAACTCGAGGGGCAGAACGAGATGTAGGGCGGGTCGAGCGAGACCGAGGTGACCGATTGACAGGTGAAGCCGATCGGTCGGATACCGTCATGCGCGCTGATCACCGCTATGCCGGTGCAGAAGTGGCCCAGCACGCGGCGCATCTCGGACGACTGCGGCGTGATCGCGCCACCGCGACGGGACGCGGTCAACTCCTCGGTCATACGGCTCCTCTGCATTCGTGGTCGACCAGACTTCCGCTACTGTCCACTTCCCGTGCCGACCGAGGCAACGCGTTCTCCCGGTGAGCGGTGCTTGCACCGCTGCCGGTAGTTCGCATTGTTAACCTTGGCGGGTGACAGACGATGTCGGAACCGGACCTCGCGGGTTGAATGTGTCGCCCACCGGGTGGGCACTACTCGGGATGCTCTCCGGCGGTGCCGAACTGTCCGGATACGACATCAAAAAGTGGATCAACTGGGCGATTCGGTTCTTCTATTCGAGTCCGGCGTACAGCCAGATCTATTCGGAACTCAAACGGTTGGAAAAACTCGGTCTACTGAGCTCACGGGTCGATGCAGGCATCCGCAGCCGCCGGATGTACCGGATCACCGATGCCGGGTTGGTGGCTGTCACCCGCTGGGTCAACGAAGAGCCGGTCGAACCCCCGACACTCAAGCACAATCCGATGCTGAGGGTGATGCTCGGCCATCTGCTCAACCCCGGACGGCTGCGAGAGATCTTGACCGAGCACGCGGCATACGCCGAACAGTTACAGCAGGCCGCGGCCACCGAGGTGCGCTGGACCAGCGAGCAACCCGCGTGGTCCTACGCACGACTGGCGCTGAAGTGGTCAGAGCAGTACTACGCCGCCGAACGCGAACTGGCGGCGCAGATCATCAAGGATCTGGATGCCGCCGAGGAGACGTTCGGCGTGAACGGACCAGAAGGCGTGCAGTTCCCGGTGCGCGAGTACTGGTATGAGGTCGAGCGTCGCATCGCGGCAGAGAATGCCGACGGCGGCCCCGAAACCGGGGATGCGACGGACTGAGCAGGTGTTCGGGGCGGCTCAGGCGAGCAGACCTGCCGCGTGGCGCGCGGCGATGTAGCCGTACACCAGGCCCTGCCCGATCGTCGCACCCGCACCCGGGTAGCTGGCGCCGAAGGAATTGGCGGCCGTATTGCCGATCGCATACAGGCCTTCGATCACCGATCCATCTTCGCGCAGCACTCTGCCCCGGGTGTCCGCGCGTAAACCGCCGCACGTGCCCAGATCGCTCAAGACGACCTTGACGGCATAGTAGGGCCCGTCGTCCAACGGGCGCAGATTCGGGTTCGGTGCGATCGTCGGATCACCGTAGTAGCGATCGTAGGCGCTTGCGCCACGCCCGAAATCGCCGTCCACTCCCGTGCCCGCCTGCATGTTGAATCGATCCATCGTCGCGCCCAAGGCTGTCGGGTCGACGTCGATGGCGCGGGCCAGTGCCGACAGGTTCTCGGCGCGGTGCGCGATGCCCGCGTCGTACCAGGCCTTGGGAATAGGCATCCGGGGAAACAGTTCCGCGGCAAGCAGATAGCTGTTGCGGTATCGCTGATCGAAAATCATCCACATGACGTCGATGGGATCGCCCGCCTGCTCACGTTCGTGCACCTTCTGGCCGAACGACATGTAGTCGATCGCTTCGTTGACGAATCGTCGGCCGGACTGATCCACGAGTAGGCATCCTGGCAGTGAACGCTCGGCGAGCATCACCGTCGGCTCGCCGCCGGGTAGGGGAGCAAAGGCCGGAAACCACCAGGCCTGATCCATCAGGCCGGTTCCGGCTCGGCAGGTGTCCTGGGCCAGGCGAATCGCATCGCCGGTGTTCCCCTCGGCGCCCAGACTCGCGTGCTCGCCCAGCCTCTCGGACTGAAACTTGTGCCGCCACGCCATGAGGTGATCGAATCCGCCTGCGGCCAGCACGACACCGCGCCTGGCGTTGATCCGGACCTCCGTGCCTTCTCTGGACACCACAGCTCCGGTGACCCGATCCCCGTCGATGATCAGTTCGGTGACAGGCGACTCGGTCCACACCGGAATGCCGGCCCGCAGAACTCCGGCGAACATGCCGGCCGCGAGAGCCTGGCCACCCGCCGCGTAGCGTCTGCGCAGCGCCAACCCGCCGATGCCTTGGAAGGCCCGCAGCATGATGCGCGGCAGAGCTTTTCGTGGGGCCCGTGCCACGAGGTTCAGCCAGCGGTAGTCGGCACCGGTGACCGGCATGGGGAACGACGACTTCATGACACCGGGGCGAAGTCGGGTCAGTTCGGGCCCCAGCACAGCGGTGTTGAACGGGCGGCACTCGCAGGTGCGTCCGACGGCGCTGCCGCCCGGTTTCTCCGGGTGATAGTCCGAATATCCCTTGGCCCATTGAAATTTCATCGGAGTGGTGCGGCGCAACATCTCGACTGTCGCGGCCCCGTGTTCAACGAACGCATGGGCGCGGTCCGATGGCGCGGTGCTACCCACTACCGAATCGAGATAGGTGCGCCCCGCGTCGAGGGTGTCTGTGGAGCCCGCTTCGCGAAGAATGGGGTTGGCCGGCATCCAGAATGCGCCACCAGAACGCGCGGTCGAGCCACCCACGTAGGCGGTCTTCTCGACGATCAACGTCGAGAGACCCAACTCGTGGGCGGTCAGGGCTGACGCCATACCGGTTCCAGAGCCGACGACGAGAAAATCGACGGTGATGTTCTGTTGATCGGTCACCCGTCGATTGTGGGCATCACTGTGCCGATACGCCGCCGGCATGCCCGGTGAGTGGAACACCGGACCCATCCGTGAGTGTGACGGTGTTACAACGGAACCGTACCTGCAATCACTGAACAGCGAGGATGACCCAAATGACATCGTTGCAGCCCGACGGCGTCGGAGAGGTTCGTCAGATCGAGGCTCAGGCCGCGCCCACTCGGTTCGCGCGAGGCTGGCATTGCCTGGGCCTGCTCCGAGATCTCGGCGACGGAAAGCCGCACGCGATCAACGCATTCGGCGGCAAGCTGGTGGCTTTCCGCGGTGAGGACGGTGCGATCAATGTGCTCGACGCCTTCTGCCGACACATGGGCGGGGATCTCTCCGACGGAGAGGTCAAAGGCAATGAGATCGCTTGCCCCTTCCACGATTGGCGTTGGGGCGGTGACGGTCGTTGCAAGCAGATTCCGTACAGCCGCCGGGTCCCCAAGCTCGCTCGCACCGCGACATGGCCGACCATGGAGCAGGACGGCATGCTTTTCGTGTGGAACGACCCGGAGAAGAAGGCGCCGCCGGCCGATGTGACGATTCCGCGCATCGAAGGGGTGGGCGGCGACACGTGGACCGATTGGCACTGGTACACCACGACCGTCAACACGAATTGTCGCGAAATCATCGACAATGTCGTCGATATGGCGCACTTTTTCTATATTCACGGCGGCTTGCCGACCGGTTTCAAGAACATCTTCGAAGGTCACACCGCGACGCAGTACTACAAGAGCGTCGGGCGCCCGGATCTCGGGTCCGGTGAGGGAGCAAAGATCAACGGCACCACGTCGGTGGCCTCCTACCACGGGCCGTCGTTCATGATCGACGACCTCACCTACCACTACGACCATGGCGATCAACGCACGGTACTGCTGAACTGCCACTACCCGATCGACGAGAATTCCTTTGTTCTGCAATACGGAATCACCGTGGAGAAGTCGGAGCAGGTGCCAGAGGATGTTGCGATGCACATGGCCGTGGCCCTTGGCGACTTCGTGAAGATGGGTTTCGAACAGGATGTGACCATCTGGCGACGCAAAGCACGGATCGACAACCCGTTGCTGTGTGAAGAGGACGGCCCGGTTTACCAGTTGCGTCGATGGTACGAGCAGTTCTACGTCGACGTCGCCGACGTCACGCCGGACATGGTGGACCGATTCGAATTCGAGATCGATACGACCCGGCCACGGGAAGCGTGGATGAAAGAGGTCGAGGCCAACCTCGCGGCGAATCGCAAGCCGCGACTGGTGGGCATGACGACATGACCGTGCGCCCCGACAACAGGCTGAATGACGCACCGATGATGCCGGTGGCCTGCGGGTCGTGCGGGGCGCGGGTCCTGGCTCGAAAGAGCAGCTGGGAGCAGACCAGCGTGCAGTGGGACGCGGACTCCATGAGGCAATGCATGCGACGCGACGAGATTGCCGATACCGCCGGAATTCGTGCGCGGACCCATTTCCTGCAGGGGTGCCCGGAACTGCGTGACTCGATCGAATCCGCCGTTCAGCAAGGCTTGTTGTCCGTCTTCGGCGAAGCCTAGCGCCGCGGCGGGTCGCTGATTCACCCATCTGCTCTCCCGCCTGGGCGTTCCTACCGCAGCCGATCATGAAAAGCGCCGGCCCCGGGTACCTTTCGGAACCCGGGGCCGTATCGACGGACTGTCGCCGATGCTCAGCTGAACTGGAAGGCGCTCACCGGGGCTTCCTGCGGGTAGATCGCGGGCCCACCGAGGTCGTAGCCCGCATTCAACGCGCCGATGAAGGCGGCGTCGTGCAAGGGAGCGCTGGGGATGTCGATTTTGACGCCCTTCTTGCCCAAGTCATCGACCATCATGTCGATCGCCTTGTCGATGGTCAGATCATCGCTGTGGTCCATGTTCTTCTTCAGCTCGTCATAGTCCTGGAAGACTTCCGCCGACCAGTGGACCAGGAAGCGGAGTTCGTCGGTGTGATGACGCGCGATGATCTTGTCGTCGGTGCGAAGCACCCAGTGGTCGCGCGAATCCGGGTCACCGGCGAAGACGGTGTGGAAGTCCAGGCCGGCGGGGACCTGCTGCTCGATAGGTCCGTTGGCTTCGCCCCGGTGCATCAGCATTTCGTTCTGCACCACGACACCGCGGTTGTAGACCGGTGGGACAAGGCGCCGCGGATGCTTGAGCGGGCCATCGGGCCAGTAGGTGAACCCGCTGCCCTCGTCGTGCGAGAACCAGGTGATGACCTGAGCCATCTTGATCAGATAGTCCTGGAACAGGCCCGATTTCCCCATCACGCTGACCAGCCAGGTGGGTGCGTTCTCGTAGCGCACACCGCGGAAGCTGGGGGAGTCCAGGTGGCCGGGGTCGCGATTCGCGCACGGGCCATTGATGTTGAACAGCATCATTTGGGGTTTGGCGTATTCCGCCCCCCAGTACGATTTGGCCTGCTCGAGAAACCCCGCGTTGTAGAAGCAGTCGTGGAGCTCGGGATAGAGCACGGTGCCGTAGTTGGCGAGAAAACCGCGGAACGTCGGTGTCAGGAACAGATCCAGGGTGGGGGTGAACCCTTCGGGGAACTTGCCGCTCATGGTGGCAATCAGTTCTTCGGGCGACGAAAAGTGCTGGGCGATGATGAGATTCCACGGTGCATCCCTGCGCACCACCTCCAGCAGGCGGTCGCGCTGGTCATCGGTATAGACGTTGTCGACCTCGCGCGGCGGCGACGCGGGACGCAGGATCTCCGAGAGCTCCATTCGCCGTTCGTCAGTGAGTATCACAGGCACTCCTTTTCTCAGTTCCGGCGGTTCTGCGCGCCATTGCTGTGATCGATTGTTACGGGCGTCAGGGATTTCCGAACGCTCGATGTCCGGCCATCGGGACGTCTTTCGGGCGTTTTAGCGCAGTTTCGTACCCGAAAAGGGCAGCGGATTGGCGAATTTCGCGCGCAGCAGGGCGCCCGTCTCGGCCATCGCCAAACGCCCTCGTGCAGTCGATTCGGAGCGCATGAGAAAGCCGTGGTAGATGCCGGGATAGCGGGTGAGGGTGGTCTGCACGCCGGCATCGCGCAGGCGGCCGGCGTATCGCTCACCCCAGTCATAGATCGGATCGAGCTCCCCGGTCACCACGATCGCCTGCGGCAACCCGGTGAGGTCTGCGGCGTACGCGGGAACTCGGCGGATATCGTGCGGGTGGCCGGCCCCGGCGTCGGCCAACTCGTGGAGATACACGATGTCGTCATGAATCAACAAGGGGGCATCCGGGTTCGAGATGAGCGATGGCGCGCCCATATCGCGGTCCACGCCCGGGTACAGCAGCACTTGAGCGAAGAGGTGAGGGCCGCGGTCGTCGCGGGCGGCCAGCGCGACGGCTGCCGCGATGCCACCACCGGCGCTGTCACCACAGATGACGATCTTGGTGGGATCGAAGCCCCGGGATGTCGCCTCGGCCGCGGCCCACCTGGTGGTCGCCATCGCGTCCTCGAACTGGGCCGGCGGAGGGTGCTCCGGGGCCAGTCGGTACTCGACGGCGACGACCACGGCGTTACTGGCCGCCGCAAGCGCCCGCGACATCGGTTCGAATGAGTGATTCGAGCCCATCACGAGGCCACCACCGTGCAGGTGAACGATCACCGGAGCCGGGTCGTCGACCGTTTCCGGGCGGTAGATCCGTACCGGTATCGGACCCGCAGGTCCTGTCACGGCGGTGTCGTATATGTCGGCCATCGCCGGCATATCGATGGGCAGCGGGGCTGATTCGATGGACTCACGTATTGCTTGCAGCCCGCGCTCTCGGAATGGTATCGGCGGGCCGAAGGTCGCCAGGCGGGTAGCCGCGTCGGGGTCCAGGGTCGGTCGGTAGGGATTGGCCATCGCTCGGTGCCTCAGTGTTCGGTCGGGTCGAAACGTTGCGTCCGACGAAGCTGTGGGGGAGCCAAGGTCGTCAAGACTTCGGCGCGCTCGGCCATTGCCGACCCGACATACTCCGGCTGTGTCAGCAGATAGAACGCGCCTTGTGCCGCTTGGTCGAACACCACTTCGGCAGCTTCGACGGGATCCATTGCGGCAGCTTTGATATCGAGCATCGCCTCGCGCTGCGACTCGGCCGCCGCGGCGTCGGTTCCCGCTTGGCCGGCGTCGACTCCGCCGGCGGCTTCGAAGATATTGGACTTCACCGCGCCCGGCAGCACCGCCTGCACGTGGATGAAGTGGCCATGGCCTGCCAGCTCGACCTCCAGGCGCAGGCACTCGGTGAGCGCCAGCACCGCGTGCTTGCTCACAATGTAGGGAGCTTGCAGGGGAACGGCGGCCACTCCGCCGATGGACGACAGGTTCCACACCCAGGCCGGCGTGGCGGCGGCGATCATCTTCGGCAGAAACGCCCGTACGCCGTGAAATACACCGCTGACGTTGATATCCATGACCCGTTGCCAGTTGGCCACGGGGGTGTCCCACAGGTAGCCGAATTGCTCCACGCCGGCGTTGTTGACCAGCAGCCGCACCGGGCCGATATCGCGGTACACCCGCTCGGCCAGTTCGGCCATGGCTTCGGGGTCGCGGACGTCACACACCTTCACGTGGGCGGTGCCGCCATCGGCCACCAGTTCGTTGCGCAGTGCGCTCGCGGCACGCTCATCCACGTCGACAAGAACAACGGTCATGCCAAGGCTGTGTGCGTGACGGGCCAGGCCGGCACCGATACCCGCGCCCGCACCGGTGATGACGGCAATTCCACCACCGAAGGTCTCGCGGGCGTCTGCGGTGCGCACGGTCACGCGTTCGACGACGTGAGCTTCGCCCGATGTTCCGCAAACGGAATCGAATCCTCGGCGTCGAGCACGACGGTCATCGAGGTGAGCACCAGATTGTGGCCGGCACGCCGGATTCCGACATCCACAACTCCCGAGGACACATCGAAGGGCACGTTGTTGGTGACTTGGTTGACGTACAGGTAGAACCGCACATTGGTGACATCGCCATCGGTCCCGGTGCGGAACACGTTGGTGGCATGATGGCGCAGCGGATAGGGGTTCTCGTCGCGGTGCTTGCTCAACCACGCCAACGTTTCTGCGCCACCGTGCAATTCGGCCGCCAACAGATCCTCGAACGGGCAGTTTCCGGAGTCCGAGCGGCTCAGATACTCCATCTCGCCGGCGATGTAGGTCGCCAGGACATCGAACTGGCCCTGATCGTAGTGGTACCAGAAACGGGCGATGAACTCCTGGACTTCAGGCAGTGCGATCTCGTTGCTCATGCTGAGGATTCAACCGGTGAAGGGTGATCGCCGACACCGTGCTGACCGGTCAGTGGAACACCGCAGCGGCCGATCAGCCGGACGAAGCCATCGCTATACACTGTCGGCGATCAATCGCCACAATCCGGCACCGCCGGCATCGACCGCGGCGCGCATGACGCGCTCATCCCAGGACTGCACCGAGCCGAACTCCGAACGCCATGCGAGCGCCGGGCGGGTGTACTCGTGGAGTCGGTGCTCCAGCGTGGTGCCGATGGCGCCGAATGCCTGGTGCGCGTTCCGCACGACCACCGTTGCGGCGTGTCCGGTGCACGACCGCGACACCGCGATCAGGAACTCCAGGCTGTCGGCCGACCAGTCGCTGGTGATCGCGGCCGTGAGCGCCGACTCCGTTGTCGCCTGGGCCAGCGTGATTTCCGCGGCGGCATCGGACATCAGGTGTTGCATTGCTTGGAACTTCGACAGTGTTCGACCGAACTGAGTGCGGGAGGAGGTGTGTTCGATGGCGAGGTTGACGATCTCTTGCAGTGCCGCGCACACCTGGATGGAGCGCACCAAAGCCGATTTCAGATGCAGCTGCCCGACGAGTGCCGGTGTTGTCTCAGTGCCCTTCAGGGTGGACAGGTCGATGCTCACCCGGTCTCGGGGTTCGCCGATCAGGTTGGTGCCAGGACTGATGCGTGCCTGTTCCGATGCGATTTCTGCAACTCGGTGGCCACCGTCGACGGGCCAGACCGCCACGAGGGAACTCGCTGCCGATGCCCACGGCACGCCGGCGGCTTGTCCCGCACCATCCAGCACACAGATGGTGCGTACACCGTTGGTGGTGGGCAGACCCGCTGCTCCGAGCATCCAGCCGGCGAGCAGATCATGTTCGGGCAACGGGATACGGGCCCCGTGGCGCACTGCGGCCGACATCAGTTCGGCGGCCTCGGCCCAGCCGGCGCCGCTTCCACCGGTGGTTTCGGACTCCGTGAGCCGCACCAATCCGAGTTCATCGAGTTTGTGCCACAACTCAGCGTCGAATCCCGGCGCGGAGTCCGCCGGACGGGATTCGCGGTGATCGGCGAACACGGTGTCGATCATGCTGACCAAATCGGTGTCGACGGCGGTCACGTGGTGTGTGTCGGAGGTCGTCATCGCATTCCCAATCCGCGCGCGATCACACCGCGCAGCACTTCGTTTGTCCCGCCGCGCAGCGTGAAGCCCGGGCGCTGATCCACGGCAAGGGCGACGGCGTCGCGCAGCGACGAGTCCACCGGGCTGTCGTCGCCGATCCGGAGATCGACGAAATCGGCGATATCGCCTTCGGTGCTGGTACCGAGCACCTTCACCACTGCTGCTGGGACATCGGCGGTCTCATGCCGCTGGAGCGCGCCGGCGACCGCGGTCGACATCTGGTGCAGTCCGACGACGCGGGCAATGATCTGGCCCAATTCGGGATCCAGCGGGATGCGGCCCGCCGCGACTTCTTCCGTGCACCCCACCAGGACCGGGAAAGTGGACAGGAACCGCTCAGGACCGCTGCGCTCGAAGCTGAGCTCTGACGTCACCTGTTGCCAGCCATCGCCGATGGTGCCGAAGACCATGGTGTCCGGGACGAACACGTCGTCGAGGATCACCTCGTTGAAATGGTGTGCACCGTTCATGGACACAATCGGGCGGATGTCGACTCCGGGTGCGTCGAGCCTGACGATGAACTGACTCAGGCCGTCGTGCCGGTGCGCCGGATCCGTCGGGGCGGTGCGCGCCAGCACGATGAAAGCGTGCGCGTGATGCGCGCCGGACGTCCAGACCTTGGTTCCGGTGATGGACCAGCCGCCGGCGGCCGGTACGGCGCGTGTACGTACGCTGGCGAGATCCGATCCAGAGTCGGGCTCACTCATGCCGATGCCGAAGAAGCACTCGCCCCGAACGATCTTGGGTAAGAACTCGGCCTTCTGCAGCTCGGTGCCGTACTTGAGCAGGGACGGCACAATCTGCCGGTCGGCGATCCAGTGCGCTGCCACCGGTGCGCCGGCCGCGAGCAGTTCCTCGGCAACGACGAACCGTTCGACGAATGTCTTTCCGTGGCCGCCGTATTCGGTGGGCACGGTCATGCCCAACCAGCCTCGCTGCGCGAGTGCGGCGGTGAAGTCCTCGTCCCAACCGGACAGCCAGGCGTCTACCGACGGGGTGAAACCCCCGGCGGACAGTTGCTCGGCGACGAACTCGCGGACCTCGGTGCGCAGGGCGGCCGTCGCGGCAGCGTCGGTGGTGGCCGGCGGGAGGAGCCGGCGCAGTGCCGTCACGAGGTCCGCCATTGCGCGATGCGCTCATCGTGCTCGGGGTCGCGATGCGCAAGCGGCTGCATGGCTGCGGCCATGCCGAGGGTCGATTCGAGCATTCCGGTCCGCGATTCCTGCAGGAGTCGCTTGGCCATGCGCAGGGTATGCGACGGGTTCTTCGCGATCCGCGCGGCCAGTTCGCCTGCTGCGGTGAGCAGTTCGTCATGGGAGACGACACGGCTCACCAGCCCCCACTCCAGTGCGGTGCCGGCATCGATGCGGTCCCCGGTCAAGGTCATCTCGGCGGCGCGTTCGTATCCGACCGCGCGCTGGAGAAACCAGGTTCCCCCGTCACCGGGTACCAGGCCGATCTGCACGAAGCTCTCGGCGAAAGAGGCCCGCTCGGAGGCAATTCGGATATCGCACATCGCTGCCAGATCGCAACCTGCTCCGACCGCCGCGCCGTTGACCGCGGCGATGATGGGAACCTCCAGGCGTGCCAATGCCCGCGGGATACGCTGGATTCCGTCGACGTAGGCGTGCCGCTGGGCAATGGGGTCCAGCCCGAACATGCCCTGGCGATCGGCCATCTCCTTGACATTGCCGCCCGCCGAGAAGATCTTGCCCGCCCCGGTCAGGATCACGGCCTTCGCCGTGATCTCGGCATTGGCCGAATCGACAGCCGATTCGAAGGCGGAAATGAACTCCTTGCCGCTGACCGCGTTTCCGGCGTGCGGCAGATCGATCGTCCAGGTCTGCACCGCGCCCGTTGTCGTGACAACCAACGGACTGGGGGTTGTGCTCAAGAGGTGACCTCGCTTCTGTGATCTGGGTGGCGGCCGTGTGTCATGGCATCTGCAGGGATTTCACCTGGAGAAACTCCTCGAAGCCGATGCGCCCGAGTTCGCGACCGACACCTGATTTCTTGTAGCCGCCGAACGGGGCAGCGGGGTTGTACCTACCGCCGTTGATATCGAGTTGCCCGGTCTGCACCTGCCGGGCGAAGGCCACCGCAGTGTCATCGTCGGCGGCCCAGACGGCGCCGGAAAGCCCGTAGGGGGTGCCGTTCGCGATCGCCAGTGCGTCGTCGGTGTCGCGGAACGGAATGACGGCCAGTACCGGTCCGAACACTTCCTCCTGCCCCAGCTCGGAAGTCGGATCGACGTCGGCAAAGACCGTAGGGGCCACGTAGTAGCCGACGTCCGCGACCTTGTCGCCTCCGCCGGTCAGCAGACGGGCACCGTCCCGTCGGGCTCTCTCGACGAAGCCCAGCACGGTCCGGTACTGGCTTTCCGACGCCGACGGGCCGATCCGGGTAGCCGGATCGGTCGGGTCTCCCACGGTGTATCTGGAAACGGCGGCTTCGATGAGTTCGAGGGCCTCGCCGTAGCGAGATTCCGGAACCAGCATGCGCGTCCAGGCCATGCAGGTCTGTCCACCGTTCAGGAATGCGTTACCGACACCGGCCTTCACAGCCGTCTCGAGGTCGGCTCCGTCGAGGATGACGTTGGCAGATTTCCCGCCGAGTTCCAGCGCTACTTTCTTGATGGTCTTGCCGGCGAGTTCGCCGACCCGGCTGCCGACGCCGGTGGAGCCGGTGAAGGAGACGAAGTCGACGTCGGGGTGGGCCGCCATTCTCTCCCCGATCACGCGGCCGGGCCCGGACACCAGATTGACCACACCGGGTGGAAGACCGGAGTCGTGGAGGGTTTCGACGAACTTGAACACCGACAGAGGTGCCTCGTTGCTGGGTTTGAGCACGACGGTGCATCCCGCCGCGATCGCGGGAAGCACCTTTGCCACAACCTGATAGAGCGGGTAGTTCCACGGTGTGATGGCCGCGACGACGCCGTAGGGCTCGCGTGTCACGAGCGAGTTGCCGATGCGTTCGTCGAACTCGAAATGGGCCAGCGCATCGGCGAATGCGCGGGCCACCGCGAGCGGAACCTGAGTCTGCACGGACTGCGCGATCCTGATCGGCGCACCCATCTCGCTGGTGATGGTCTCGGCGATATCGGGGAGGCGCTTCTCCATCGCGGTGATCACCGCGTCGAGGCGCTCGCGACGTTCGCTGACACCGATCAGCGGATCAAATGCCTTCCTGGCGGCGACGACGGCGGCGTCGACATCGGCGTCGGTGCCCGCGGGAACGGTGCCCAGCACCTGCTCGGTCGCGGGGTTGATCACCTCGATGATCTCGGTGCTGCTGGGGGACACCCACTCACCGTCGATGTAGAGCTCGGTCCTGGCGTAATTGTGGTTGCTCATCAACGGCTTTCGGGATAGCAGGGGTCAGGGGACGATGCTCGTGCGGACGTCACGCCTGCCTTCGGCGGCGGCGAAGGCATCGTTAATGTCACTCAGTGGATAGCTGGCCGAGGCGAGCCGGTCGAAGGGGAGCCGGTCCTGATATTGCTCCAGGAATGCCAGCGCACGCGAGAGCACAGCGGGGTCATAGAGCGAGACGCCGACCATGGTCTTGTTGGAGAAGACAAACCGGGATGGATCGAATTCGAAAGTCCTGCCGATGTTGATGTTGCCGATCTCGACGTAGCGCCCGAACTGGCCCAGCAGTTTGAGGCCCTCGTCGATCGCCGAGGGATGCCCGACGACCTCCACCACGACGTCGGCGCCCTGCCCGTCGGTCAGCGTGCGGACGATCTTGGCGCGCTCCTTTTCGGTGGTGACCTCGGTGATGTCGATGACGGCATCGGCTCCGAAAGCGGTCGCCAACTCGAGGCGCTCGCGGACCCCGTCGATGGCGATGACTTTGGCGGCGCCACGGGCCTTGGCCACCGCGACGGCGTACAGCCCCAGAGCGCCGGCACCTTGGACCACGACGTACTCGCCGAGCTGCTGGTTCACCCGTTCCAGTCCATACATCACCTGGGACAGAGCGCAGTTGGCGCCGGCGGCAACATCGTCGGATACCGCATCGGGGACCGTGTACAGCACGGCGCCGGCAGGCAGCACGAAAAAGTCGGCATAACCGCCGACGAAATAGGGGGGCTCGTCGGCGCGACCGAGCATCGCCATCTTGAGGTTCACACACGCATTTCGACGGCCGGCCAGGCAGTTACGGCAGGTATGGCAGCAGAAGAAGTACGGGAACACCACCCGGGAACCGATATCGAGCGCCTTGTTGTCGGAATCGGAGGTCACGCCGGTGCCCATGGCGGCGATCGTCCCGACCATCTCATGTCCGAGCACGGTCGGCAGATGCCCACCCAGCCCGCGGGTCGCGAAGGTGCCGTGCCAGGCGTGGACGTCGGAACCGCAGATGTTGGCGCGGGTGACCTTGATCAGGATCTCGCCTGGACCGATGTCAGACAGGGTGACCGTCTGGATCTCGAACGGCTTGCCGGGCTCGTCGAAACGGGCGATGCGGCCCTTGAACGGGGCTGAAGTCACGGGGCTGAAATCCTCTCGCTCGTTGGCGGTCGAACGCGCGGTCCGCTCTCAGGAGCGCGCGCCGCCGACGTCTCTGCGCACGCTAGTGCCGTGCCGATGCCGGCTGTTCTGTGCTTCCCGCCCAGCGGTCATCACCCGAAGAGGGCCGAATCACATTGAGCTATCAGTCGGATACCGCCATCGAAGGGCTGAACGTGTCCCGCAATACGCGTTTGAGGAGCTTTCCGCTGGGATTCTTCGGTAGCGAGTCCACGAAGAACACCTGCTTGGGTGTCTTGAAACCGGCCAGGTGCGTCCTGCAGTGACTCACCACTTCCGCCTCGGAGAGCTGTCGACCGTCGCGTGCGACCACGGCGGCGACCACCGCTTCCACCCACACGGGATGCGGAAGACCGAATACCGCGACCTCTTCGACCCCGGGGTGGCGGTAGATGACCTCTTCGACCTCCCTGCTGGCGACGTTCTCGCCACCGGTCTTGATCATGTCCTTCTTGCGGTCGACGACATGCAGCAGCCCGTGCTCGTCGTAGTAGCCCAGGTCTCCGGAATGGAACCAGCCGCCGCGGAAGGATTCGGCGGTCTTGGTGTCATCGTCGAGGTAGCCGAGCATCAGATGCGGGCTGCGGTGGGCGATCTCTCCGACGACACCGCAAGCGACTTCGGCATTGTCATCGTCGATGACCGCCGTCTCCACATTGATCACCGGTCGTCCGGCCGAGCCGGCGTGTGCGTCCTGTTCGTCGGGCCCCAGCGCCGACGCCAACGGGCCCATCTCGGTTTGGCCATAGAAGTTCCACAACCTGAGGTTGGGGAGCCGCTCGCGCATTTCGGCCAGTATCTCGATCGGCATCGCCGAGGCCCCGTAGTACCCCTTGCGCAGGCTGGACAGGTCCACCTGGTCGAATACCGGCGAACGCAACAGCGAGATCCACACCGTGGGCGGGGCAAAGTAATTCGTCACGCCGTGCTGTTCGATGCTGCGCAGCACCAGTTCGGGGTCTGCTCTTGGCAAGATGACGCTGGTCGCACCGAGGTAGATGTCGGTGATCAGGAAGTTGTCGAGTTGTGCGCAGTGGTAGAGCGGCAATGAATGGATCTCGATATCGCTGCCCTCCATCGAGCCGGCGATGATCGAGCTGATGTAGTTGCCCATCAGGCTTCGGGTCGAGTGCCTGGCGCCCTTGGGATTCGATTCGGTTCCGCTGGTGTACATCAGTCGGATCAGCTGGTCATCAGCGACGCGCGGGGCGGGCGCCACCGAGGTGGTGAGCAGCCACCGGCCGAAATCGGCCCAGCCGGCAGGGGGAGTCTGACCGGGCTCCACGAACGTGGCCTTCGTCGTGACCTTTCCGGCGCGCTGCATGGCCGCCTCCGCGGTGGGAACGAGGCCCGCCTCGACCACGAAGCCGGTCACCTGGCTGTGCCCGAGAATGTAGGAGATCTCTTCGGCGGTGAGCATGTAATTGATCGGCACGAGGACGACCCCGGCGCGTGCAGTCGCGAACGCGAGGACGGCGTACTGCCAACAGTTGTGCGCCAGCACGGCCACCCGGTCACCGACCCCGAATCCGTTGTCGCTCAGTGCCGCTGTGGTGCGATCGACGAGGTGCTCGAACTCGGCGAACGTCAGGTTCACCTCACCGTCGATGATTGCGGTCTTGTCGGGCTCTCTGCGCGCCGACCGACGCGGAATATCGCCGAGCGCGTGGCTTCTTGCCGAGGCGAGGACGGCGTCCAGATCATTCATGGTCGGACTGTATGTGCGGATTCGCACGCCCGATCGGGTCGCGTCCCGCTCAGTAGAAAGCGGCCCGTCGGATTCGTCACCGGGATCGCATACTCGGGTTCGGAATCAAGGAGGATCGATGACGATCGCTGTGACGGTGGGAGCTGACGAGAAATCAGTGGACCCCGGGGAAATGCGGGACCACCTGCGTAGGGCCGACCCCGGAATCCTGGTGGCGGTACTGGCTCAGCTGACCGGAGACTCGGATGTCGTGGATCGGTTCGCGGCCAGAATCTCCTTCACACCCGATCCCCCCGAGCAGGTGGGTAGCACCGACCCCGACACGCTCGAGACGCTGGTCGACGCCGTTCTGACAGCGATGGAAGTGCCTCGCTCGCCTGACGCGCTGGCGTCCGACGATCCCGGCCTGTTCGCGCGCATCGCGCCGCTGGCGCTGGGTGCCGCGGTGGGCGCCGAGTACATCGGGATGCTGCTGGAGCAGGGTGGTTTTCACCCTTCCCAGCCGATACTGCCCCGCACGGCCAACCTCCCGCAGGGGTTCAAGGTGGTGATCATCGGTGCCGGGATCGCGGGCATGGCGCTCGCCTTGGAGTGCTCAGCGGCCGGTATCGATTACGAGATCATCGATCGTAACGACGAGGTCGGTGGCACCTGGTACACGACCGTCTACCCGGGCATCGGTGTCGATACCCCGTCGGCGTACTACTCGCTGTCCCGTGACATCAACGGTGCCTGGTCGAGCTACTACCCGCAGGGCGCGGAATACCAGCGCTATCTGGAGTCGGTTGCCGACAAGAACGCCCTGCGGGAGCACGCGCGGTTCACCACCGAGGTCGAGGAACTACGGTGGGACGAGAGCCGCGCGATGTGGGAGGTTCGGACCGTCGCCGCCGATGGCACCCGGGACGTGTCCTACGCCAATGTGGTGGTGCCGGCGGCCGGTTACCTCAACCGGCCGCGCTGGCCCGATCTGCCTGGTCGAGAGAACTTCGGCGGGGTGAGCGTTCATTCCGCTGAGTGGGATCCCGAACTGTCGCTTCGGGGAAAGAGAGTCGCGATCATCGGCGCCGGATGTACCGCCGTGCAGATTGTCGACGCATCGGTGGACGAGGTGGAGCACCTCACGGTGTTTCAACGTCAGCCACACTGGGTGGCTCCGCGTAAGCGGCTGAACGACGATGTGCCCGCGCACCGCCGTTGGCTCAATGCCCATGTCCCGTTCTACGCCAACTGGAACAGGCTGAAGTCCTTCTGGGGGGCGGGGGACAACAACTATCCCGTCATCGTGCGGGATCCGCAGTGGGCCGCCGAACACCTGTCGATCTCGCCGGCCAATGACGCGCTGATGCAGATGTGCCTCGACTACATCGACCGTGTCTTCGGTGCGGGTACCGAGCTGGCAGAGAAGGTCACGCCCGACTTCGCCCCGTACGGCAAGCGCATCATTCGGGATCCGGGCGGCTACTACGCAGCGCTGGCGCGCGAACATGTCGACGTCGAGGCCAGCGAGCCGGCCGGCGTCAACGAGCGTGGCATCGTCACCCAGGACGGACGCCAGATCGATCTCGACGTCATCATCTATGCCACCGGATATCACCTCGACTTTCTCTCCACGGTGGATATCGAGGGCCGCAATGGTGTCAAACTCGCCGAGGTGTGGGGCGAGAGCCCCAGCGCGTACCGCGGGGGGCTGGTACCCGGCTTCCCCAACCTGTTCATTTCCTCGGCTCCCAACTACAGCCCCGGGCACGGTGGCGGCCATAATTTCGGCGTCGAGGTGATGGTGCACTATGTGATGGAATGCCTGCAGTTGATGGCGGAGCGCAAGGCCAAGACGCTCGAGGTGACGCCGGCGGCGTTCGCCGAGTACGTCCAACAGATCGACGAGGCGATGCAGAAGACGGTGTGGTGTCACACGCCAACGGCACACACCTATTACCGCTCCGGTGGCCGTATCGTGACGGCGTTCCCATTCCGGTTGATCGAGGTGTGGCAGAGCCACCGCGTGCCGAAGGAAGAGGACCTCAGTCTCCAGTGAGCGGAATTCTCAGCGGTAAAACAGCTTTGGTCACCGGCAGCAGCCGTGGCATCGGCCGCGCGGTGGCGCAACGGCTCGCTGCCGAGGGGGCGACGGTGGCGGTCACAGCGAGGTCCTATCAACCGTCGGTGTCTACGCGGGCGGGCCGGGACGCCGAACTCCCGGGCACCATCGGCGAGACGATCGAGCTGATCGAAGCGGCTGGCGGCACGGCATTCGGCGTTGCGTGTGATCTCGAGAACACCCAGCAGCGCGCCGATCTGGTCGATCGGGTGGTGGAGCGCACCGGGCGGCTCGACATTCTCGTCAACAACGCCGGCTACGCCGACTATTCGATCGTCGAGGACATGCCGATGGACACATTCGATCGCACCATCGAGCACTATGTGCGAACCCCGTTTGTGCTGACCCAGCGGGCGGTGCCGCACATGCGACGCCAGGGCGCGGGGTGGATCGTCAACATCGGTTCGGTGACCGGCCTGCCGCCGGTGCGGCCCTACCGCGAGTACAACAAAAGCTCCGGCGATGTGGTCTATGCATCCATGAAGGCTGCACTGCACAGGTTTACCCAGGGAGTGGCTGCCGAACTTCTGGATGCGAATATCGCCGTCAACGTCGTCGGGCCCTCCAGCGCTGTTCGTACACCCGGTGCGGCGAGCCTCATCCCTGACACCTTCCCGACCGAGCCGGTCGAGTACCTGGCCGAGACGGTGCTGGCGATGTGCCATCTGCCTGCCCATGAACGCACCGGGCTGATCACGTTCAGCTTGCACTACCCGTGGGCGCAGAAGCTGACCGTGCACAGTCTGGACGGGAAGGTGACGCTACCGCCGTTGCAACCTCCGGCGAACACCAACCCGAACATCCTCGCGCTCGGCGTGTAACCGCGACCGCCTCAGCGCAGCACCTGGCCGGGGTCCGCACAGAAACTGTGGCAAACACGTTCGCGGACAATGACTTTGGGGCATTCAGGGTCGAACCACTGGTCGACGACGGCCCAGTGGATCGGGTGCATCAAATAGGCGCCCATGATGCCGTCGGCATCGCTGAACTCCTGTTCGAAGACATGGGTCCATGCCGAGGTGCCGACGACCTGATCGGGTCGACTCAATTGCCAGGCGCTGATCGTGGAGACGTGTCCCGGTAGCCGTTTCAGATCGGCTTCGAAGCGCAACAGCACCTCGGGTTCGATGTCTGACGCTGCGCGCAGCAGCAGGGTGCGGTACACGGTCCCGGCGGGACGGTCGGCGATCACGGAGGGGCGGCCGCGGTAGTTGACCCCGTTGATTCGGGTGATCGCCGGGTCGGCCAGCGCGGCGTCGACGTCGGCGGCGACTGTCATCCACTCATCGCGGTCACGGAATCGCATGTGGAACAGCATATCTCCACCGTTTCGGCTGCCCGCCAAGGTCGGGGACACCACATGTCGGACGGCGGGGCTGTTCTGCGCGATGCGCTCCAGGACGAGTCGCAGACGCTCGCGTTCGCTCTCGGGGACGTCGATGAGGCGGGTGACGTTAAACATCGCAGAGCCTCTCCACGTCGTCGTATGCGGCGGCAGCGCTGCGGTCACGTTCGATGATCAGTTCGTCGAGTTCGTCCCACCATGCACCAAGCCCAGGGTCCGGCCTGCCCTTCCATGTCATCTCCCACCAGGCCTGCGGGCTGGGAAGCGACCAGGTGATGGTGACGGTGTTGGACTCAGAGGCATACCAGATCGGGGGTGAGACAAGAATATTGCGCAGTGACATGCCACGCGCGCGAGCACCCGGGACATAGTCGGCCACATAGGCGTCGATGAACTCACGAGCGCGTCCAGGTTTGGTGACCACCCGATCGATGACGAAAACCTCACCGTTTGGCATGCACGTGAGAGTAGGGATTGGTCTTCGCGCTCACGCCCTCGATCCCGACCATCGGGAGACCACTGTTGACGCGGCCTGATGTGGGGCCGACGGTGTGCTGATGGTTGCTCTCAGCCCGGATCCTTTCAGCCCCGCCCAATTGGGTCCCGTTCAGCTCCGGAACAGGATCGTCAAAGCCGCCACCTCAGAGGGCCGCTCGCCGGACGGTCGGGTCACCCAGGACCTCCTCGATTTCCACCGGATCTTCGCCGAGGGCGGCGTCGGGATGACCACGGTCGCCTACTGCTGCGTCTCGCCCGAGGGCGCCAGCGCTCCGGGACAGATTGTGATGAACAGCGATGCACTTCCCGGCTTGCGTGCGCTCACCGATGCCGTGCACGGCGCGGGCGCGGGGATCTCCGCACAGCTCGGCCACGCCGGTGTCGTCGCGCCGAAGAAACTCACGGGTGTCACTGCGGTCGCGCCGAGCCGATTCGTCAATCCGACCTCGTTCGCCTATTGCCGCGAGATTCGTCGTGACGAGATCGCGGCCGTGATCGATCATTTCGGTGATGCGGCTCAGGTCGCCGTGGCAGCCGGCTTCGATGCCGTCGAACTACATTTCGGCCATTTGTATCTGCCCAGTTCGTTTCTCAGCCCGTTGATCAACCGTCGCAAGGACGAGTACGGCGGTGATATCGACGGCCGGTCGCGATTGGTGCGTGAGATCGCCCAGCGGGTGCGGGAGGTGGTCGGGCGCCGCATCGCGGTGGTCGCCAAGCTGGATATGGATGACGGGTTGCCGGGCAGCATCTGGATCGATGAGGCCCTGCGCACCGTGGCGCTTCTGGACGCCGATGCCACCCTCGACGCCATCGAACTGACGCAGGGATCCTCGGTCTACCGTCCGATGTACCTGTTCCGCGGGGATGTGCCGGTGCGCGAGTTCGCGAAGGTGATGCCGCCGATGATGCGTCCGGGGGTGCGCGTCCTGGGCAAACGTGTGATGGGTAGCTATCCCTACGAGGATCTGTACATGCTTTCTGCGGCGCGGCAGTTCGTGCCGATCATGAAGAACACCAAGCTGATCCTGCTCGGCGGGATCACCAACCGCGATCACGTCGAGACCGGGATGCGAGAGGGTTTCGAGTTCGTCGCGATGGGGCGGGCGCTGCTTCGTGAACCGGATCTGGTCAACAAGATGATGGCCGACGCAGGGGTGCGGAGCCGATGCAACCACAACAACAAGTGCATGGTGACCGTCTTCGCGCGCACGCATTGCGTGCTGGACACCGAGCAGCGCTACGGAGCGGCCGAACCGATGGAACTGCCCGCCAGGAGCGACGTCAGATCGTGACGGTCCGACCGAGGAGTGCCACGACGTCCGCGCTGACGCGTTCGCGTGCCCGCTGACAGATATCGAAGGCGGGCATGGTCATGAAGCCGTGCACGCCGCCCTCGAAATATCGGCACACCGTGGGGACCCCGGCGGACTCCAGTGCTTCGGCGTAGGCGAGACCCTCATCGCGCAGCGGATCGTGACCGGCCACCACCGTGATCGCCGGCGGCAAACCGGACAGATTCTCGGCCGAAAGCGGTGAGGCATAGGGGTTTGTCCGGTCGGTGACGGCAGGCACGTACTGATCCCAATACCATTGCAGCGCGGCGACCGGATTGTAGAACCCCGCACCGAACAACCGATACGACTCGGTGTCGAAGTCCGCCGCGATCACGGGGTAGAGCAGCACCTGGCCGGCCAGTGCCGGCCCGTTGCGGTCGCGCGCCATCAACGCCGTGACGGCGGCCAAATTGCCTCCGGCGCTGTCACCGCCGACGATCACCGCAGCAGGATCGCCGCCCACCTCGTTGATGTGGCCGGCGACCCACGCCGTGGCGGCATACATGTCCTCGGCCGCGGCCGGCCACTGCCCTTCCTCCGAGGCCCGGCGGTAGTGCACCGAGACGACCACGGCAGACATGCTGTTGGCGAATGCACGACAAAGTCCGTCATGGCTGTCCAGATCACAGAACACCCAGCCTCCGCCATGGGCGTAGACCAAGGTGGGAATGGCTTCTCCGGTAGTCGTGGATTCGGGACGGTAGATCCGTAGCGACACCGGGCCGCCCGGGCCGGAGATCTCAGATCCCGCACCGAAGCGACCCTTTCGGGGTTGGTCGCGGGGACGAAGCGCGAACGAATGGCGGCACGCGCCTGTTCGCCGGTCATCGTCTGCACCGGCGGGAAACCGGCGTCGAGTGTCTCGATGATGGCGGCGATCTGAGGGTCGAGGCTCATGCCGGCAGCAGGCCGGACGTGCGGCGGGCCGGATGGGCGACCGGGCCACCGCGCAGCGGACGCATCTGTTGCAGCGTCGGTGCCACTCGCTGCGGGCCGCCTTCGACGGCGCGCCAGATCCCCATGGCCGCCATCCGCACGGGTGCGACCAGTTGCTGGTCGAACTTCATCTGGCCCATCGGCCCACACACCGACACGGCGGCGACCGCTTCACCGGGCTCCCCGATGGGCGCGGCCACACACCCGAAGCCGGGCAGCGATTCTTCGCGGTCGAACGCAATGCCGTGTGCTTGGACCTTCAGCAGTTCGCTGCGCAGCTGAGCGGGTGTCGAGATCGAGTATTTGGTTCGCCGCGACAAGGGCGTCGTGTGCTGTTCGTCGTTGGTCTGGTTCTCGGCGAAGGCCAGCATGGCTTTGCCGACCGCGGCGCAGTGCGCAGGCTGGCGACCACCCACCCGGGTCGGGATGGCGGCAGCCAGCCGGTTGCCGACCTTTTCCATGTACACGACATCGGATCCCTCGAGGACTGCCAGATGCACGACCAGGCCGGTGGCTGCATGCAGCTCGTGCAGCATCGGGATCGCTGCCTTGTGGAGCCGGTCCTGATGGACGGCCAGCGAGCCCAGTTCGATGAGCCGCATCCCCAATTCATAGTCACGGCCGCTGCGGCGAAGCCAGCGCAGCTGGACCAGGCGTTCCAGCATCCGGTGGGCGGAGGACCGGGGAAGACCGGTGCGGCGGACGATCTGCGCGAGGGTGAGGCGCCCGGGACCGTCGAACGCATCCAACACCAGCGACACCCGGTCGATGACGGCACTGGGCGTCTCAGCAGTTGCCTTGTCGGCGGGCGGTGCGGGGCTGTCGATCGTCACGGTCATCGGATCCTCCGTACGTTCTATATTCCTAATAGGCATATGCCTATTGCGCATATAGAACTACCACATCAGTGTGGCTGCTGTCACATGACTCTGTGAGATTCACAGCTTCCGGGGACGCCCAAAGCCGGGCGCGCAACGGCGCGACCCGGCTTGAGGTCGAGAGATGTATCTGGCGCGGCACGCGAGTACCGGAACTCGGGGTGGGTGTCAGCCGCGAGCGGCACGGCCCCCGGCGCGGCGCCCGTAGAAACTGCCGTCACCCAGGGAGACGCCGCTGGCGTAACCCCACGCCGCGAGACCGGCTGAGCAGCGGCCCGCCGCGAACAACCCGGGAATGGGTGTGCCGCTGACGTGGAGGACCTCGCCGTCGAGGGTGGTGGCCAGCCCTCCGAGCGTGAACCCTCCGGTGCTGTCGCTCAGATCGATCGCGCCGAGCGGCGAGCCGATCGGCCTCAACCACTGGGCTTTCTTGTGCAGCAGCGGGTCCACGCCGCGGGCCGCACCCTCGTTGTAGGCCGCGACCGTGGCCTGCAGGGCGCCGGGGGCAACGCCGATCTGTGTCTCCAGATCGGCGACGGTATCGGCGACCCACGTCGGCGGCCGCAGCATGAGCTGGGGGGACAGCGAGGCCATCGCCTCTTCCTGGGCATCCCCGTCGATGATCAGGTATGCCGTGTTGTCCTGGTGGTAGAGGGTGAGCTGGCCGATGCGTCCCGGGTAGGTGTCCTCGGCCACGTAGCGTTGCCCGCGACCATTGACCAGGATGCCGCGCACCAGCTGCTGGGGGTCGGCGTAGATGGCGACCTCGGTGGCGTCCATGTGGGCGAGATCGGCGCCCAGCGCCTGAGCCATCTGGATCGCGCGCCCGTCGTGCTGTTCGATCGACGCCGCGGGCCGCCCGGCGATGCGCGGTGCATACTGCGCCACCATCGCATCGTTGTACGCGAAACTGCCTGTCGCCAGCACCACGCCCCGGCGAGCCCGGATGGCGATGTCATCGCCGTACCGACGTGCGACCACCCCGACGACCCGGCCGTCGGATGCGACGACGAGGCGTTGTGCGCGAACGTCGTACAAGGCTCGGGCCCCGGCCTCCGTCGCCGTGTCGACCAACGGCTTCATCAACATGAAGCCGGCGCTGAGTTCACCCTGCTTCTTATCGGACATCTGCGGGATGTGCCCGCGTGGCGCCGGAGTGGCAATGGTGTTGAACGGGAACGCATTCTCGCCGCCGGAATACATGAGACCCTGGTCGCCCATGGGCTCCCAACCGGGCTCGCCGAAGAACTCGGCCTTGAAGGGCACCCCGCATCCGACCAGCCAGTCATAGTGCGCGACGCTGCCCGCGCAGTAATCGGCGATCCGGGCCCCATCGGCACCGGGTCCCATCGCCGCATTGAGGAATGCCGCCATGTTGTCGACCGAATCGTCGAAACCACAGGCCTTCTGCAGAGCCGTACCGCCACCGAGGTAGATGAATCCACCGGCCATTGCGGCGGCTCCACCCCAGGAGCCGGTGCGCTCCAACACCAACACCTCGGCGTCGGCCCGCGCAGCCTCCACGGCCGCGGCCGCGCCCGCCACACCGTACCCGGCGATGACCACGTCGGCTTCGTGGTCCCAACCGGTGATCTCGGATTCCGCGACCGGGCTCACGTCGGCGGTCATGGGCGCATCGCGGCCGGCAGGTCGTCGACCCACTGGTGTCCCCAGTAGCTGTCGGCGGTGATTTCCTCTGCCGTGTAGTGGCTTTCGTCGACCCGCATGCCTTCGGTGCCGAACTCGATGTCCCAGTCGCCGGGAGCGCGCACATAGAACGAGACCATCTTGTCGTTGGTGTGCCTACCCAGGGTGGACGACAGCTGGAACCCGTCCCTGTTGACCCGATCGAGGGCCTGTCCGACCGCGTCCAGCGTGTCGACCTCGACCATCAAGTGGATCACGCCTGGATCGCGCAGAGTGGCGGCCGGGCACAACGCCAGGCTGTGGTGGCGTTCGTTGATGCCGAGAAAGCGCACCCGCACCGGCCCGAACTCCGGTGGGACCGGTACCCGGAACGCACCGCGGGACAGGAAGCCCAGCACCTCGGTGTAGAACTCGAAGAGCCCGTTGACATCCAGTGCCGGAAGCACCACGTGACCCAGGCCCTGCGCCCCGGTGACGAACTTCGCCCCGAACGGCGTGACGACCGGACTGTGATCGAGCACCGGGCCGTGGAAGACCTCCAGCGAGGTCCCGGCCGGATCTTCGAAGGCGATCACCTCCTCCACCCGGCGTGCGTCCGCCTCGGTCAGCGAGAGGTCCTTGTAGGGCACGCCTGCGGTCTCCAACGCACGCCTGATCCCGTCGAGGGCGCCATGATCGCGCACTTCCCATCCGACCGTGACGATCTTGTCGGTGTCGCCGGGCGTGACGATGATGCGTGCCGCGCGTTCGTCGATGCGCAGATACAGGGCATCGTGATCGGGGCCGGACCCCTCGGCGAAACCGAGCACTCCGAAAGCGAAGTGACGCCAGCGTTCGATATCGGTGGCCTGGATCGTGACGTAGCCCAGGCTCTTGACGAGGCTCATGAGGTTTCCTCCTAGATCATTGCCCGCAGCGGGCCCTGCGGGTCCACTCCGAGTGAGCTCAGCGCCGACGCGTGATACACGGTGCTCGGCACGTGAATGGCGTGCGCCTGGCCGACGTGAACGTCGCGCCAGTAGCGCTGCAACGGCTTGTCCATGCGGGTCGCGTTGCCGCCACACCGGGCGAACAACTCGTCGACCGCTGACACAGCTCGCCAGACCGCACGGACCTGGGTGCGCCGCCCGGCGGCGCGGTCCTCGAACGACACCTCCTTGCCGGCGTCGACCATGTCGTAGATGCGGTCGGCGTTGGCAAGCAGTTCCTGGCGCGCAGCGTTGATATCCGCAGCGGCCTCACCGATGGCGTACATGACGTAGGGGTCATCCTTGATGGCCACCCCGCTGGAATTGACGCGCTGGCGCTGGTAGTCGAGCGCCGCGGCGAGCGCACCCTCGGCGATGCCGATGGTGGCAGAGGAGATGCCCAGCGGGAACATCGTCGACCACGGCATCAGGTACAGCGTCTCGGTCATCCCGGCTTCGCGCTGTGCGGTGCCGTCCATCACCTTCATCGCGTCCATGGTGCGGTAGGCCGGCACGAACGCATCTTTGACGATGACATCCTTGGAACCGGTGCCCCGCAGCCCCACGACGTCCCAGGAGTCTTCGACGATCTCGTAATCCTTGCGCGGCAGGATCATATGCAGCATCTGCGGGGGCATCAGCGGCTTACCGTCGCTGTCGCCGATCATCGCACCCAGGAAGATCCAGTCGCAGTGGTCGGTGCCCGAGCTGAACTGCCAACGGCCATTGAAGAGGTAGCCGCCGTCGACCGGCACCGCGACACCCTGTGGGGCGTACGGCGACGCGACCCAGGTATCGACATCGTCGGCCCAGACCTCGGTGCCGACGCGCGGGTCGGCGTAGGCCAGCTGGTAGGGATGCACGCCGACCACGCCGTTGATCCATCCCGCCGAGGGGTCCAAAGCGGCCGTGGCCATGACCGTCTCGGCGAACTCGCGCGGGTGAACCTCAAGGCCCCCATGCAGTTTCGGCTGCAGCAGCCGGATACTGCCGATCTTCTTCATCGTCTTGACCGTGTCGTCGGTCAGTTTGCCGATCTTCTCCGCTTCGGCGGCTTGTTCGCGGAGCTGATCTGCATGCTCGGCGACGCTGTCGATCACCCTTTTCGTCATACCCTTGATGGTGGACGTGGTGGGGGCCGCATCGCCGGCCTCGTCCCGTTGAGCGGACCGGAATCCTGCCGCGGATTCGGGATCAGAACTCGACGATCACCTTGGCCGAGAGCGGGCACGCCTGACAGGCCAGGAACAAGCCGTCGGCGATGTCCTCCTCTTCCAGGATCGCGGTGTTGCCCAGGTCTACTTCGCCGTCCACCAGCGTTGCCGCACAAGACCCACAGTTGCCCTCGCGGCAGGAGAACGGGACGTCGATTCCGGCTGCCAGCATGACATCCACCAATTTGTGGGCCATCGGCCAGCGCAGCGAGTGCACCTCACCGTCGATCGAGATATCTGCCTCGGCCGCCTCGCCCGCTTGGGACATGTCTTCGACCGGGGTCTCGTCGAACGGATCACCCGACAGCGACTGGAACACCTCCAGATGGATGCACTCACGGGGGACGCCGACCTCGGTGAGAGAGTCCTTGACCACCGCCATGAACGGTGCGGGCCCACAGATGAACGATTGGAAGTCGGTGAACATCCGGGCGAACCCGGCCAATTGGGTTCGGGTGGGCAGGCCCTGGATGGACTCCAGCCAGTGCAATACGGTCAGCCGGCCGGCGAACTTCGCGGCCAGTTCGCGGAGCTCGGCCGCGAAAATCACCGAACGTTCGTCGCGGTTGGCATAACAGAGGACCACCCGGCCGGTGCCGGCCACCAGCACCGACTTCAGGATCGACATCACCGGGGTGATGCCACTGCCCGCCGCCCACAGCAGGAAATCGGAGTCCAGGTCCTTCGGCGTGAACAGCCCTGAGGGCGGTAACACCTCGATGGTGTCGCCCACGGAAGCGTTGTCACAGAGCCAGTTCGATCCGTAGCCGTCGAGCGTCCGCTTCACCGTCACTTTGGGTGCGTCATCGGTGTGTGGTGAACTGGCCAGGGAGTAGCAACGAGCGACCGAACCGGTGCGGTCGCTCGGAATCCGCAGGGTGAGGAACTGTCCCGGGCGGTAGTCGAACCGGTCCCGGTGCTCGTCGGGAACGGTGAACACCAGTGACTTCGCGTCATGGCTCTCGTCGATGATCTCGGTGACGGTCAGCAGTGCGGATCGGGTTCCGCTGGTGGTACGGGTGTCGGGGTCGACATCGGTCATGGCGCACATTCTGTTCATCACGGCCGCGATGCGGACCTGCGGTCACCGGTGGTTGGGATGAAATCCCGATGCCCGGTGACCGGGAAACGCCGCGGCGCGCCGAGTGCCCGCGCAATACGTTCTGGCTCGTGAGTACCTCGTCCCCAGATCCTGTCGATGTCGTTGTGGTGGGCGCCGGCTTCGGCGGGCTGTACGCGCTGCACAAGTTCCGCGGTCAGGGCCTGACCGTCCGTGTCTTCGAAGCTGCCCCCGAGGTGGGCGGCACCTGGTACTTCAATCGGTACCCCGGTGCCCGATGCGATGTGGAGAGCCTCGACTACTGCTACTCGTTCTCCGATGAGCTCCAACAGGAGTGGACGTGGACCGAGAAGTACGCCACCCAGCGCGAGATTCTCGAGTACATCAAATGGGTCGCCGACCGTCTCGATCTTCGATCGGGTATCACCTTCGATACGCGCGTCGTCTCCACTGTCCTCGACGAGGACACCCTGCGGTGGACGGTGCGTACCGACACCGGTGAGGTGATCACGGCCCGCTTCGTCGTGATGGCGACCGGGCCGCTGTCCTCGGCGCTCACGCCCGACATCCCCGGCCTGGATACCTTCGCCGGTGCGACCTATCACACCGCGCACTGGCCGCACGAGGGCGTGGATTTCACCGGTAAGCGAGTCGCGGTCATCGGGACCGGATCTTCAGGCGTCCAGTCGATTCCCCTGATCGCCGAGCAGGCATCGCAGCTTTACGTATTTCAGCGCACACCGAATTACAGTGTCCCGGCCGGGAATCGACCGCTTACCACCGACGAGATCGCCGAGGCGAAGGCCACCTACGACGAGCGGCGCCGCAAGTCCTGGCGAAGCGGTGGCGGATCACCGCACGTCGCGCACCCGAAACTCACCATGGAAGCCACGCCGCAGGAGCGTCGAGCGGCCTTCGAGAGGCGGTGGGAGCTCGGTGGCGTGCTGTTCTCCAAGACGTTCAGCGACCAGATGATCAACCTCGAAGCCAACGAGGAGGCGCGCAAGTTCTACGAGGGCAAGATTCGTGCCGTCATCGACGATCCCGCGGTCGCCGACCTGCTCATCCCGAACGACCACCCCATCGGGACAAAGCGAATCTGCACGGACACCGACTACTTCGAGACCTTCAATCGGTCCAACGTGGAATTGATCAGCGTCCGTGCCTCGCCGATAGAAACCATCGACGAAACCGGCATCGCCACCTCAGAACGTCACTACGACATCGACGCGCTGGTGCTCGCGACGGGGTTCGATGCGATGACCGGAACCCTGGCGAAGATCGAGATCGTGGGTCGCGACGGTGAGCGACTGGTGGACGACTGGGCAGCCGGACCCCGGACGTACCTGGGTTTGGGTGTTGACGGATTCCCGAACCTCTTCATGGTCTCGGGACCCGGTGCTCCCGCAGTGCTGGCGAACATGGTGCTGCACGCCGAGGCTCACATCAACTGGATCTCGGATGCGATCGCCTACCTGGACTCGCACGGTTATACGGCCATCGAGGCCACTGCCGATGCCGTGGACAACTGGATCGCCGAATGCAATCAGCGTGCCGCGGCGACGCTGTTCCCGCAAGCCAACTCGTGGTACATGGGCGCAAACGTGCCGGGCAAGCCGAGAGTTTTCATGCTCTTCATCGGGGGCTTCGCGACCTACCTCGGTATCTGCGCAGAAGTGGCGAACGCCGGCTACAAGGGCTTCAATCTGGTCAAGGCATCCTAGGACCGTGCGCCACCCCGTCAACGGCGCCTGCACCCGCGGGTGCCACGCAGACCGGAGGAGTGTCTCGTGCGCACCTACGCGGTGACAGGTTCGGCCTCCGGGATGGGCCGCGCGGTGACCGAGAAGTTGATGGCGGCAGGCCATTCCGTGATCGGGGTCGATCTCAAGGACGCCGATGTCATCGCCGATCTGTCGACTCCCGCAGGGAGGTGCGCCGCGGCTGATGCGGTGCTGGAACGCTGCGGCGGCGTTCTCGACGGTGCCGTGCTGGCCGCCGGACTGGGGCCGATACCGGGTCGCCAGCGACTGATCGCCCAGGTGAACTACTTCGGTGTGGTGGAGTTGCTGACCGCGCTGAGGCCGGCCCTGGCGCGTGTCGGCACCGCCAAGGTGGTCGTGGTCGCGAGCAACTCGACCACCACGACACCGTTGGTGCCGCGTCGGGCCGTGCGCGCGTTCGCCGCAGGCGACGCCGACAAGGCGCTGCGGGCGGTGCGCTTGTTCGGCAAGCACTCGGCCGCGATGATCTATGCGGCATCCAAAATTGCGGTGGCGCGATGGGTGCGCAGGCAGGCCGTGACCGGCGCGTGGGCCGGTGCGGGAATCCGTCTCAACGCCATCGCGCCCGGGGCCGTCATGACCCCACTGCTGGCCGAACAACTCGCCGATCCGACTGAAGCCAAGGCGATCAAGGCTTTTCCGGTCCCGGTCGGCGGTTACGGCGATCCCGGTCACCTGGCCGACTGGATGCTGTTCATGCTTTCCGCTTCTGCTGATTTCCTTTGTGGCAGCGTGATTTTCGTCGACGGCGGCTCGGACGCCTACTTCCGACCGGACTCCTGGCCGGCCGCGCTGCCGACCAGGAGCCTGCCACGTTATGCGCTGCGTTTTCTCTCACACGCCAGGTCTAGGCGCTGACCTCGGTCAGGAATGACAGCGCCGTTCGTTCGAACGCCTCCTTGGCTTCGATCATGACCCAGTGTCCGCAGTTGGGAAACACGTGGAACTCGGCATTGGGAATGGTGCGCAGGGGTATCAACGCCATGTCCAGCGGGCTGACCCTGTCATCGCGCCCCCAGGTCAGCAGGGTCGGCGCGGCCACCTTGTGCATGACGGCCCACGGCATCGGGAAATCGGCGCTGCGCATCATCGCCATCATCGCGGCGAACGCCGACTTGCCGTACATGCGCCGCGCCGCCTCCAGGGTCGGGGGATCCGTGGCCAGGGCATAGCGTTCCTCGATGAGTTCCTCGGTGACCAGAGCCGGGTCGTACACCATCGAGTTCAGCCAGTCCACGAGGCGCTGCCGGGTAGGGTCCTCGGTGAACTCCTGGAGCAGTCGAATCCCCTCACTCGGGCCTGGGGTGAAGATATTGGTGCCGATGCCGCCGATGGTCACCAGCTTGGAGATCCGGTCGGGGTGGTTGATGGCGAAGTTGATCCCGACACCGCCACCCATCGAATTGCCGATGATGTCAACCCGTTCCAGGTCCAGTGCATCGGCGAACTGCACCACCGATGACTGCGCGTCGATCATCGGGTGACCTCCGAAGTCATCGCTGACACCGAAGCCGGGGAACTCGAGTACCAGACAGCGGAAGTGCTCTGCGAAGACGGCAAGGTTGCCGCGGTAGTTGCGCCACCCCGTGACGCCGGGTCCCGAACCGTGCAACAGCAGCAGCGGGGGACCGTCTCCGGCCTCGTGGTAGCGCAGCACGCCGGAGGGAGTGCGGACTTCACGTTGGGTTTCGCGGTAATCGACAGTCATACCGCGATTCCACACGATGGCGTCCGGAAAGGTACTGGCGGTGCCAACGAGCGGGATACCCGACGACATCGGCATGTGGGCATGCGCAACCCGCTGTCGTGTGAATGATCCGACTTCCGTTGAGTGGACGTGGCGGTTTACCTGTGTGCGCAGCGAAGCAGAATGATGTGAACGCCGCCCGATCGGTGTCGACGGTCGTCTCGCGAGGCAGTGCCGAGACGGGTCGCCCGGTTCGGTTCGGTTCGTCTTTCTTTCGAATAGGAGCCGCATATGGCTGAGAAGTTGAGTGTTGCGATTGTGGGGTCGGGCAATATCAGCACCGATCTGCTGTACAAGTTGTTGCGTTCGGAGTGGCTGGAGCCGCGTTGGATGATCGGGATCGATCCGGCGTCTGAGGGTCTGGCCCGTGCCCGCAAGCTTGGGTTGGAGACCTCCCATGAGGGGGTGGATTGGCTGCTGGGCCAGTCCGAGCGTCCCGATATCGTGTTCGAGGCGACCAGTGCTTATGTGCATCGTGATGCCGCGCCGCGGTATGCCGAGGCGGGGATCACCGCGATCGATCTGACGCCTGCGGCGGTGGGGCCGGGGGTGATTCCGCCGGCGAATCTGCGGGCGCATCTGGATGCGCCGAATGTGAACATGGTGACCTGTGGTGGGCAGGCGACCATCCCGATGGTGTATGCGGTGTCTCGGGTGGTGGATGTGTCCTATGCCGAGATCGTGGCATCGGTGTCGAGTGCTTCGGCGGGTCCGGGGACGCGGGCCAATATCGATGAGTTCACCAAGACCACCAGTGCGGGTGTGCGCGATATCGGTGGGGCGCGCTCGGGTAAGGCGATCATCATCTTGAACCCGGCGGATCCGCCGATGATCATGCGCGACACCATTTTCTGCGCGATCCCCGAGGACGCCGATCATGACGCGATCACCGCGTCGATCAAGGAGGTCGTGGCCGAGGTGCAGACCTACGTGCCCGGCTACCGGCTGCTCAATGAGCCGCAGTTCGACGAGCCGACGGTGTTCAACGGCGGCAACCACCTGGTCACCACGTTCGTCGAGGTGGAGGGCGCCGGGGATTACCTGCCGCCCTATGCCGGCAATCTGGACATCATGACCGCGGCGGCGACCAAGGTGGGCGAGGAAATCGCCCGCGAACGAGTTTCAGCAGGGACAGGGGTGCAGGCATGAGCGGCACAGGCGAGATCTTCTTCAACCCGGTGTGGGATGTCCGGATGACCGACACGTCGTTGCGTGACGGGTCTCATCACAAGCGCCACCAGTTCAGCACCGATGAGGTGCGCTCGATCGTCGCGGCGCTGGATGCGGCGGGGGTGCCGGTCATCGAGGTGACCCATGGTGATGGGTTGGGTGGATCGAGCTTCAACTACGGGTTCTCGAAAACTCCTGAGCAGGAACTGATCAAGCTCGCGGCGCAGACGGCCAAGGACGCCAAGATCGCCTTTTTGATGCTGCCCGGTGTGGGCACCAAGGAGGACATCAAGGAGGCGCAGAACAATGGTGGTGAGATCTGCCGGATCGCCACGCATTGCACCGAGGCCGATGTGTCGATCCAGCATTTCGGGTTGGCCCGCGAGCTCGGGTTGGAGACGGTCGGGTTTTTGATGATGAGTCACACCATCTCCCCGGAGAAGCTGGCCGCGCAGGCTCGGATCATGGCCGATGCGGGTTGTCAGTGCGTGTATGTGGTGGATTCGGCGGGTGCGTTGGTGCTCGACCAGGTCGCTGATCGGGTGGCCGCGCTGGTCGCCGAGCTCGGTGATGACGCCCAGGTCGGTTTTCACGGGCACGAGAATCTCGGCCTGGGGGTGGCCAACAGCATCGAGGCGGTGCGTGCGGGGGCCAAGCAGATCGACGGCAGTACCCGCCGGTTCGGTGCTGGTGCGGGTAATGCGCCGGTGGAGGCGATGATCGGGGTGTTCGACAAGATCGGGGTGAAGACCGGTATCGATTTCTTCGAGATCGCCGATGCCGCCGAAGAGGTCGTGGCCCCGGCGATGCCCGCGGAATGCCTGTTGGACCGTAACGCGCTGATCATGGGGTATTCGGGGGTGTATTCCAGTTTCCTCAAGCACGCCATCCGCCAGTCCGAGCGCTACGGTGTGCCGGCGCATCAGTTGTTGCACCGCGCCGGGCAACGCAAACTGATCGGCGGCCAGGAAGACCAACTCATCGACATCGCCCTGGAGATCAAACGCGAACAAGAGGCCGCCGCCACAACATAGAGTCAGCCGCCGCGGCGGGCGCTCTCGCTCGCAGCCGCAGTGCTGACCATCAAGACCGACGCGGTGCGGGTCAACCGTCGATGTAGTTCCTCGACGGTGACTCGACCGTGGACAACCGAAAGGACGTTCATCACCCAGCAGTCGGCAAACAGACTACTGACGTCACGCGGTGACCTCGGTGTTCCATCCGAATTGTCGATGTCGGCAAAGACCCGACTGAGCGCATCGCGAGCCCGCTCGGCGTTGGCATTGGCTGCCTGATCGGCACACAGGTAGGCGCGAGACACGGCATCGGCAAATGCGCCTGCGGCACAAAGTGATTCGGTCATGCGGTGAACGACGCGATGCAATCGCGCGGCCGGGTCGGCAACGAGCGCCATTTCGTGATGGAACGCGAGTTCGCTCGTGACTATCCAGCGGTGAAAGCACGCCATCAGCAGATCATCTTTGGACGAAAAGTACTGATAAACGGTGCCAGTGGCGACTCCGGCTCGATCCGCGACCACCCGCAGTGCCACGGCGTCGTAGCCATCGACGGCAAGGGCAAGCGCAGCTGTCACGATACTGCTGCGGCGGCGATGCCGTATCGGGCTCAGCGCGCATACGTCGCCGGGGTCGGCAATTGCGCTGAGGATGGCGACATTGTTGGTGTTGGGCACGGTTCCTCCGCGAGATCGTGGGCGTCCCGAGGCTATGGGGGAGGGACCGTCGCGGCTCATCGTTGTTCCGTCCAGCGGACAATTGCCGCCCACGCCGCCGCAGGCTCACCCAAAATTGCCGATAAGGACACCGGGTAAACCGACAAGTGTCGTGAGGAGTATCGGATGACGGGCGCACACATGGACCAGTTCCGTGCTGAACGCGACATCGAACGGGCGTTGATCCAGTTCGCGCGTGCAATGGACTATCACGACTGGGATGGGATGTCGGAAATTCTGTCCGCCGATGCCGTCGGTGATTTCGGCACCGGTCCGCTGCAGGGCAGCAACACCATCATCGAGATGATTCGAGGATTCCTCGACAACTGTGGCCCTACCCAACACCTGATCGGGAACGTGCTCGTCGACGTCGACGTCGATGGTGACCGTGCCGTCAGTCGGGCGTATGTGCAGGATCTCCATGTTTCACGCAGCAATCCGGAATTGACGTTCCATACCCTTGGCGACTACCACGATCGCTGGGAGCGCCGGGACGGACGCTGGCGACTGGTGGAGCGCATCAAGGACAACCGCGCCACGGTGGGATCGCTTGACGTTTTTGCCGCCGAAGAGCTCACGGCCAAACGCAACACGAGGGTGGATCCGTGACTTCGAAGCGCACCCGGGTGTTCTTGACCGGTGCGGCAGGCAATTGGGGTCGATTTGCGCTGAATGAGTTCCGTTCCCGCGCCGATAGATTCGACGTCGTGGCGTTGGTGTTGCCGACGCCGGGCGATACCGCGTCGATACGGGACTACGAGGGCATGCCGAACCTTGAGGTGCGCTTCGGCGATCTGACCGACTACGCGGCGGTCGAATCCTGCGTACGTGGCGCGGACTTCGTCGTGCACCTGGGCGGCATCGTTTCGCCTGTCGGCGACGATGATCCCGAACTGGCCCAGCGGGTCAACGTGGGTAGTATGCGCAACATTGTGCGGGCTGTATACGCCCAACCAGACCCGTCGTCGATCGGTGTCATCGGCATAGGCACCGTGGCCCAGACCGGCGATCGCAATCCGCCCCATCACTGGGGACGCATCGGAGATCCGTTGCGGTGCGCGCATTTCGATGGCTACGGGCAAAGCAAGATCGAGGCCGAGAAGGTTCTGGTCGACTCCGGCCTGCAGAAATGGGTCTGGCTGCGCCAGACGGGCATCTTTCATCCCGGCATGCTGGCCATCCGTGATCCGATCATGACACATTCTCCCTTCGGCGGTGTGATGGAATGGGTTTCGGCCGAGGACTCCGCGCGTTTGGTGGCCAACCTCTGCGAGGACGAGGTGACTTCGCAGGTGTGGTGCGACATCTACAACATCGGCGGGGGCGTCGACTGGCGGCTGACGAACTGGGAGCTCCAGACCCGGATGACGGCAGCGATCGGTGTACGTGATGTCCGCAAGTGGTATGACCGCAACTGGTTTGCGACGCAGAACTTCCACGGTCAGTGGTACACGGACTCGGACGACCTTGAGAGGCTCGTGCCTTTCCGAGGGGGAACCTTCGATGCCGCCCTGGCGTGTGCGGTCGCCGGGAATCCGTCGTTGAAGATCGCCGGCAAGATGCCGCCGTGGGTGGTCAAGAACCTCTTTCTCAAACCGCTGACGGTGAAGCCGCGCGGTACCATGGCCTTCATCAGGTCCGATGACGAGGCGCATGTCAATGCCTACTTCGGATCGCGACGGCAATGGTCCGAGATCGGGGACTGGAGCACCTTCTGGCCGCCGCGACCCAGCCGGGTTCCGGCTCGGCTCGATCACGGTTACGACGAAACCAAAGACACCGCTGAGTGGAATGCCTCCGACTATGCCTCGGTGGCAGACTTCCGCGGCGGACAACTTGTCTCCACGGAGGTGGTGGTCGGCGATGTCACCACTGCGCTGAGTTGGCGGTGCGCCGAGGGGCACGAGTTCGACGGTAGTCCGAAGCTGGTGCTTCGAGGCGGGCATTGGTGTCCGCAATGCGTACGGGACACCCACAGCTATCGCCGGCAGGCCGAGCGCAATCATTTTCTGGCACAACTGGAGGTGTCACCGACACCCGCCATCGAACAGCAACCCAGCGCCAACTAGCAGGAGACTGTCGATGGGGGATGTCGTTGCGCCCGGCTCTGCCGGGCTTCGCCGGGTGGCGCTGTCCAGCTTGCTGGGAACGGCTATCGAGTATTACGACTTCTTGGTCTACGGCACCATGAGCGCGCTGGCTTTCGGCTTGGTGTTTTTTCCCGAGTCCAATCCCGCGGTGGCCACCATCGCCGCATTCGGCACGTTGGCGGCAGGATACGTGGCCAGACCGGTCGGCGGAATTCTGTTCGGGCACTTCGGTGATCGCCTGGGGCGCAAATCGATGCTGGTACTCACGATGGTGCTCATGGGTACGGCCAGCTTCCTCATCGGTCTACTGCCCACCTTCGCTGCGGTCGGCGTGGCGGCACCGATCCTGCTGGTGGTGCTGCGGGTCATCCAAGGGGTGGCGATCGGAGGGGAGTGGGCGGGGGCGACACTCATCGTGACCGAACACGCCGAGGCGCACCGACGCGGGTTCTGGAACGGCCTCATGCAGATGGGGTCGCCGATCGGGTCCCTGCTTTCGGTTGCCGTCGTCACGGTGATCACGTTGCTTCCCGACGACTCCTTTCTGTCCTGGGGTTGGCGTATTCCCTTTCTGGTCAGTGTGTTGTTGCTGGCGATCGGGATCTATGTGCGGATATCGATCAGTGAAAGCCCCGTGTTCGAGGCGGCGAGGAAGGACGTCGCCGAACGCGGACCACGGCTACCGGTTCTCGACATCCTGCGGAATCCGCGGACGCTCGTCCTTGCCTGTGCGGCGGGCATCGGCCCATTCGCACTGACGGCGTTGATCAGCACGTACATGATCAGCTATGCGACCGCGATCGGCTACGAACGCACCGATGTGATGACGGCGCTGATTTTCACATCGTTGACCGGGCTGGTAGCGATCCCGCTATGTTCGGCCCTGTCTGATCATGTGGGCCGCCGGCCGGTCATCCTGGCCGGCGCAGTCGCCATCATGCTGTACGCGTGGCCGTTCTACGTGTTGGTCGACACACGATCCCACGTGTATCTGACCACGGCGATGGTGATCGCTCAGCTGATCCAGTCCATGATGTTTGCCCCGCTGGGAGCCCTGTTGTCCGAGATGTTCGGAACTGAAGTCCGCTACACCGGAGCCTCTATGGGCTACCAGCTCGCCGCGCTGTTGGGGGCGGGGTTCACTCCGCTGGCCGCCAGCGCGCTACTCGCTGATGGGGTTACGCGCGTGCCCTTGGTCGTCCTGGCCGCGGGGTGCGGTCTGATCACCGCGGTCGCGATATGGCGTATCAGGGAGACCAGAGGATCTGATCTGACGGCCGTGGGCAGGGTGACGTGACCAATGGTCACGCGCACGACGTCAGATTTCAGACGGTGGCAGAGCCGCCGCCTGCCAGTCCCGGGCCGCGACCAGTTCGGCAATGAGCGTCTCGGTCAGCAGGCGCACATCGTCGACATCGTCCCCGGGGTAACGCACCGTGTGGGTGGCACTGGGCACGTCACCGCCCACGCCGACCACCGTGGTGCCGCGCGGCCCGGTCCATTCGGCCATCTGGGCTTCCCATTTCGACCCGGCGAAGACGAGCATCCGCAGATCGCTGTTCTTGGTGCGGTACACATCGACATGACTCCAGTCGCCGCTCTCGCAGCCGATCGCCGAGCGTCGGGGCCCTTCCCGAAACATCAAGGCGCCCTGCTGGGCAGAGCCGAAACGGTGGGCCGGGGCCACCAGATGCGTCTCCGCCTCCCCGAGCAGCAGGTCGGAAACTGGGGGTCGCCAGTCGCTTTCGGTGGACAGTAGCCAGTCGCTCGCGCGTGCCGCGGACTCCACGGCGGTGACCAGGTCGTCGGCGCGGGTTCCCGTGAGGTGACATTCGAGCGCCATCAACATTGCCAACGTGTGCTGGTAGCTGCGGCAGGCCACGCCACCCACTTCGGGTTCGGCCAACAACTCGACGGTCTCTTTGCAGCGCGTGGTGATGGTGGACCCGGGGGTGTTGGTCAACGCCACGGTATGCGCCGAACCATGGAGGCGTTCCAGGGCATCGAGGGTCTCGATCGATCCGCCGGTCGCCGAGGTGGCCACCACGAGGGTGCCCGGCCCCCACTGGGGTAGCAGCTCCGTGGACGCGATCTCGGAGACCGCACAGATCCCGCGGGCGCGCAGACGTGCGGCCGCGACCCCGCCGGCGTAGGCCGACGAGCCCATGCCGAGCAGCACGACACGGTTGACGTCGGCGGGAATGGCGTCGGCCCACGGGTTCCGGGTCGCCAGCGCACCGCCCAGCTTGGTCAGCACCTCGGGCTTGCGGGTGAGATCGGTGGCGAATCCGTCGGGTTTCATCGGCTCATTTCGGTGAGAAGGGCGGGTAGCGCCGCGTCTGGGACGTACATCCAACGCGGTAGATGGCGTCCCGCGTAGACGATCTCGCGGAGCACCTGTTGCAGGCGGAAGGGGTCGAGGGCGCTGTCGATGTGCAGGTCTGCGTGCCCGTCCTGCGTCAGCCTGTCGAGGTAGGCCCCGTACAACTCCGCCCGCGACACCCCGTCGACCTCGGTGAGCGTCTCGGGTTCGAGCTCACCGCGTGTGGCGGCGACGATGGCGACGTGTGACAGCGACTGCATGATGCCGGCGAGGTCGACGGCAGCCGGGACGGGCAGGACGCGTTCGGCCGGCGGGAGCACCGGATTGCCGTCGAAGTCGGTGATGACCAGCAGATCGTCGGCGCGCAGCACCTGACCGACGTGCAGGTCACCGTGTGCATCGAGCACCGGCACATCCACCAGCCCGGACAGACCGTCCAGGATGCGTTCGATGTCCTCGGCATGCTCGGTGAGCAGCAGCGCATTGGCCGGACCGGCCAGCAGGCGCGCCTGCGCCAACGTGTCGAACGCACCGTCGCGCCAGCGTTGTGCGTCGTGGGATGTGGATCGGCTCGACGTTCCGAGCAACGACGTGTGGAGGTCGGCGACCACGGCGCCCAGGGCGCGCGACGTGGCAGCCACCGCGGTCAGATCACCGCTGCGGGCCGCGTCGATGAACAGGTCCTTCGCCCAGGTCCAGCCGTCGACCGCGCCGGGGAGATAACCGTTCACCGTCGCGACCAGAGTTTCATCGCCGTGCTCCGGCGTCCAGGTGACCACCCCCCACGGGGTTGGCATGGCCGTGAACCCGGCGGCGGTCAGGGCCGCCAGCCTGCCCGGGGCGGGATGCGGCCCGGGCTGCAGGTGGGTCGCCCACTTCACCACAGCCTGCTCGCCGACGATGACCGACTCGTTGGTCTGGTCGACGGTGATCGGCCGTTCGCTGCCCGGCAGGTACCGGTCGGTCCACGACACCACCGAAAACCGGCCGTGCGACGAATGCCCGGGGGCCTGTGCGAGCAGGCGGACCAGCGCGTCGGCGGTGCCGTCGCCTGCCGTCGCGCGTTGCCAGTCGCCCGGTGTGCCGACCACGGGAACTGCCGACAAGGATCCGTCGAGCTCGATGATCGCCAGCGCGTGGCCCTCATCGAGTGTGAGGAGATCGACAGCGGACTGCACGAATCAGCCGGAGGTGCTCAGATGGGACACACCGGCGCGCTCGATGACGTCGGCGGCCACGCTGAGGCCGTCACGCTCGCGAACGGCCGCACCGATCGCGGACACCCTGTCGCGCAGTTCCTGATCGGCCAGGACCCGGTCCAGGGCACCGGTCAGCTCGGCATCGGCGAAATGGTAGGTGTCCAACCGCACGCCCAGCTTCAATTCGTCAATGCGCTGGGCATTCTCGTACTGATCCCAGAACAGCGGGAGCACGATCAGCGGCTTCCCGAAATGCAGCGCCTCGGTCGTGGTGTTGTTGCCGCCGTGCGAGATCACGGCGTCCACCAGTGGGATGATCCTGGTCTGCGGCAGCATCTGCGCGCCGACCATGTTGGCGGCCAGCGTGATCTTGTCCGCCTGTGGACCCTTGCTGACGATGAAGCGGTGCCGGGTGGTGCCGAGGATGTCGACCAGCCGCTGCATCAGCGACACATCCGCTGCGCCGAGCGAACCCAGCGACAGATAGACCAGTGCGCTGTCGTCCGGGCGGTCGGCCATTTCGGCGGGTAGTTCGTAGTCCTCATCGGTCTCGCGGATGCTGGAGTCCACCCGCGTCCACGACGCGTCGAGGGGTCGTCTGTCGACGTAGTCCGCCTCGGCCGGATAGATGTAGATGGTGGCCGCGTTGTCGCGCGGCATGAACTCCAGATCGGGCAGCGGGGCGCCGCCCTGTGCGCGCACCCAGGCGTCGAAGTCCTCCCACATCGGTCGCAGGGCACGGTCGAATTCGGCGCGGTAGGCCGCCCATTCGGATCGGTCATCGCTGGGCAATCCCGAAAACGGCGGCGGGACATCGGGTCCGGGTACTTCCAGCGGGCTGCACGAGATGAACCGCACGAACGGCGTACCCGCGGTCGACAGCGCGGGAAAGAGGACCACGTTGTCTTCGACGATGACGTCGGGTTGGTGCTTGTCGATGATCTCGCGCAACCGTGGTTCGCAGTACTTGGCGCCGTCGATGAGCGCCTGGTAGGTGGGGCCGATGAAGGTCGCCAGCTGGTCCGAGGTCGGTTTGGCGAATTCCGGTGCCGTCTCGGCGATGAAGTCGGTCCAGAACTGGCCGGCGTCACCGTCTTCGGCGCCCTCGACGGGCGCCGCCAGATCGACGAGTTCCTCGATGAACCCGTACTTGGCGATCTTTCCCGCCCATGAGGACTCGGCGGCGAAGACGATGGTGTGGCCGCGGTCGCGGAGCTTGGCTGCGACGCCGATGCATTGATTGGTGGGTCCGTAGGCGGACTCCGGCCAGAACATGATGGTCAACGCCTGGGACATCAGTCGGTCCGTTCGCCGTCGGCGCGGCGGGGTAGGGGATGGCCGGTGGCCACCCGCGCGTAGTCGAGGATCAGTTCGGTGGACGCGTCGGCGTCCAGGCTCGGATGGCGGGCGACCATGCGGTATCCGTAGGCGTCCTCGAGTGCCACGATGTTGCGGGCAATGGTCAGCGACGGTGAGGACAGCGTGAAAACACCTTGTGCGGCACCGGATTCCAGGATCACCTGGTACATCGCCACCTGCCGGTCGAACAGTGCGGTGAGCAGCACCGCGTAGGTCGGGTAGCGGCCGGCGGCCCCGCCCAGTTCACACAGCAGCTTGACTGCCGGGTCGTCGGAGTCGACGGGCAGACCGGACTCGATGGTGAGCACCAGTCGGCGGTCGGGTTCGCCGATACCCTCGATCCGGCGGAGGCGGTCATCGTAGAACCGCTCCATCCCCGCCCTGTTGGCCTCCACGAGGAGTGTCTGCACGTCGGGAAAGTGGTAGAGCACGGCGCCCGAGGTGAGCCCGGCCTCGGCCGCGACCTGATTGAGCTGGACGTCGGCGCCGTGCTTCATCACCGCGCGCTGGGCAGCGTGCAGCAGCTTCGCGCGTCGTTCCGTGCGGCTCACCGCCACCGGGCCCCTCCCATCGGACGATTCCCACCAAGTATGTCGTGTGTCACGGTGCCAGAAAAGTTGCCATCCGGGAAGTATTTCTTGAACAGATACTCAGGTTTTACATTCTTAACCCTGTTGACATGCTAATTCTGGTCTTGTGTTCTCTGAACAGCGATGCAACTATCGTGCTGCCATCGACCGAATCGCGATGGCTGGCACCGATCGACAACGGAGCAAGGCTTGAGAACGACCGACGAGTTGCGTGACGTGGAACCCCGTCCCGTGTGGTGGGAGGGCGCGCGCACCGGACCGCAGACCCAGCCGCTACGCGGCCGGGTCGCCGCCGACCTCGTCGTCGTGGGTGCGGGTTACACCGGTCTGTGGGCGGCGATCGAAGCTCTCACCGCGGACCCGGGCCGCCGGGTCGTCATTCTCGAACAGTCGTGGGTGGGTGCGGCGGCATCCGGGCGAAACGGCGGCTTCGTCTCCGAGTCGCTGACGCACGGCATCGCCCACGGGATGGCGACGTGGCCGGACGAACTCGACGAGCTGCAGCGCCAGGGCCGCCAGAACGTCGAGCAGATCTCAGATATTCTGCAGCGCAACGACGTCGACGCCGATCTGCGCTTGGTCGGAAAGACCACGCTGGCCAGAACTCCGCACGAGGTCGAGGCGCTGCGACGCGCCGCGCCGGTGTACGCCCGTTTCGGCGAGAACATCGAGTTTCTCGACCGTGATCAGGTTCGTGCCGATATCCACTCGGCCGCCTTCCACGGCGGGTTGCGGATCCACAGCGGCGGACTGGTGGAGCCGATGGCGCTTGTGCTCGGATTGCGCCGCATCGCAGGAGAATTGGGTGCCGTCATCTTCGAAGGATCGCCGGCCGCCGGGATCACCCGGTCCGGCGGCAACCTGACGGTGCGCAGCACACACGGCGAGGTCGACACCTCCCACGTCGTGCTCGCGTCCAACGCTTATCCGCCCCTGCTGCGGCGGCTGAAGTTCTGGATCCTCCCGGTCTACGACTATGTACTGGCGACGGCACCGCTGACCGCCGGTCAGCTGGACTCGATCGGCTGGACGCAGAACCAGGGCCTCACCGATGCCGGCAATCAGTTCCACTACTTCCGCCGCACCCGCGACGACCGCATCGTGTGGGGAGGCTATGACGCGATCTACCACTACGGCAACGCCATCGCGCCCGAACTCGAACTGCGCGACCGATCACACCGACTGCTGGCACGGCACTTTCGCCAGACTTTCCCGCAACTGGAAGATCTGCCGTTCACCCACCGCTGGGGTGGCGTCATCGACACCACGAGCAGGTTCACACCGATCTTCGGAACGGCCTTCGGCGGGCGCCTGGCCTACGCGGTCGGATTCACCGGCCTCGGGGTGGCATCGACGCGCTTCGGTGCGCGAGTGGCCCTGGACCTGCTGACCGGGCGGGAGACCGAACGCACCAGCCTGCGGGCCGTCACCAGTCGCGCTGTGCCGTTCCCGCCCGAGCCGTTGCGCTGGCCCGCGGTCGAGGTGACCCGCGCCGCCCTGGCTCGGGAAGACGAAACAGGCCGTAGGGGAGTGCTTTTGCGCACCATGGACCGCTTCGGTGTGGGCTTCAACAGCTAGAGGAGTATGCGCATGACCGCAGGGCTTTTCCATCGCGGTGTTCGGGTCGCCGGCTCCGGAGGCGAACGCACCCTCGTCGACCCGTCGACAGGGCAACCGACGGCGGACATCTCCGAGGCGTCGATCGAGGACGCCCGGCGTGCCGTCACCGCCGCGGCCGAAGCCTTCCCCGGGTGGTCTCGCCGGACCGCCGGCGAGCGAGCGCGGTCATTGCTGCGCTGGGCCGACCTGATCGATGCCCACGCCACCGAGATCACCGCCCTGGAGGTCGCCGAAACGGGCAAGCCGGAAGCGGTCTTTCGCGACGGTGAACTTCCCTTCGGCACCGACAATCTGCGATTCTTCGCAGGAGCGGGCCGGTCCCTGGAGGAGACCGGAGCCGGCCTGCTCAGCGAGGGCTACACCTCGATGATCGTGCGGCGGCCCGTGGGGCCCGTGGTGGGCATCGCCCCATGGAATTTCCCGATGATCATGGGGCTGTGGAAGATCGGGCCCGCGCTGGCTGCGGGCAACACGATCGTCGTCAAGCCGGCGCCCTCGACCCCGTCGAGCACGCTCTACATCGCCGAACTGGCGATCGAGGCCGGCATTCCACCAGGCGTTCTGGAAGTGGTGACCGGTGACCAGGCCGTCGGCGAGGCATTGGTCTCCGACGACCGCGTACACCTCGTCTCCATCACCGGATCCACCCGCGCCGGACGCCAGGTGATGTCGACAGCGGCGATGCGCGGTGCGCGGGTTCATCTCGAACTCGGTGGCAAGGCGCCGTGTCTGGTGTTCGAGGACGCCCATCTCGACGACGCGGCGCACGGTATCGCGATGGGCGCGACCTACAACTCGGGCCAGGACTGCACCGCAGCGACCCGCGTGTACGCACACGAGTCGATCATCGACGCACTCGTCGAACGCCTCATCGCGGCCTTCGGTGCGATCCGGGTCGGTGATCCACACCAGGCGTCCACCGACATCGGTCCACTGATCAGCGTCGAGCACCGTGCGCGGGTTCACGGTTTCGTCCAACGTGCGGTGGCGGCGGGGGCCACAGTGCACACCGGCGGTGTGCTGCCGGAGGGCCCCGGCGCCTTCTATCCGCCGACGCTGATCACCGGGGCGCCACAGACATCCGAGATCGTGCAGGACGAAGTCTTCGGGCCGGTGCTGGTGGTGCTGCCGTTCGGCGATGAGGAAGAAGCGATTCGGCTGGCCAACGACTGTCGGTACGGCCTGGCGTCCTCGGTGTGGACCACCGATGTGGCGCGCGCACTTCGCACCGCGCACGCGATCGAGGCCGGCGTGACGTGGGTCAACGACCACCTGCCGATCGCGTCCGAGGCGCCACACGGCGGCGTCAAGGCAAGTGGGTTCGGCAAGGACATGAGTCAGTCCGCTGTCGCCGAATACACCGTTGCCCGCCACATCATGGTCAAACACGCGCCGAGGGCGGCGCACGCGTCCTTCCGGCCATCCTGAATCACGTTTCTGCCGAACCGATCTGACACCCAAATACCAAGCGGAGGTACCCCCAATGACATTTGATCAAGCTGCAGAACTACATTCAGTGGACGAGGTGCTCCCTCGGAAGATGCGCTGGTTCGACGGCTTCGCGATGGCGATGACGATGCCCGCCGCGCTGGTCGCCACCCTGGGTGCCTCGATCGCCGGGCTCGGCGGCTGGGGCGCTGCGGTGCTGTGGGCCATCTCGATGGCGATATCGCTGGCCGTCAACTGGATCTATATCGAGTTGGCGGCGATGTTCCCCAACGCCTCGGGCGGCATCTCCGGCTACGCGGCCGAAGCATGGAAGAAGCGAGTGCCCTGGTTCGCGCCGCTGGCCGGGGTCGGGTATTGGCTGCCATGGGGATCCAACCTGGCGACTTACGGTTCCTTCACCGGTCTGCTGGTGCAATCCCAGTGGTTCCCCGACCAACAGTGGACCTTTGATCTGGGTCCGCTGCACTTCAGCTTCCCGATTCTCATCGGACTGATCGTCATCTTCGTGCTGTATGGCATCAACGTCATCGGCGTGCGGGTCACCATGGCGTTCGTCTATGTGACCGCAGCGATCCTGATGATCCCGCTTGCCGTGTTCATTTTCTTCCCGCTCTTCAACGCCGACTGGGCGCCGATGGACCTGACGTGGAACCTGCACGGCCTGGAGGGTCTGCACACCGCGATCGTCTGGCTGTATGTGATGGCGTGGACGACGCTGGGCATCGAGGTCTGCGCGACCTTCGCTTCCGAGTATCGCGATCCGGTCCGGGACACCTCACGGGCGATCCGTGCGTCGGCGCTGTTCTGCCTGGGTGTGTTCTTCCTCGTCCCGCTGACCCTCGGCGGTTTCGCCGGCGAGGAGGCGATCGCGGCGGACCCGTCCACCTTCTTCGTGGCCAGCTTCTCGCAGTTGACCGGTGCCGGCGCGGACGTCATGGTGTTGTGTCTCATCGCCTCCCTGGTGTTGGTGATGCTGACATCTGTCGCCGATGCCTCGCGCGTCTTGTTCAACATGGGCAAGGAGGGCATCACCGTGCGCTCCATGGGCAAGCTCAACCGCCGCGGTGTGCCCATTCGCGCGCTGAACGTCATGCTGGTGCTCAACATCGTGCTGCTGGTCGTGCTCCAACAACCGCTGGCGATCATCGTCACCGGCAACCTTGGCTACATCCTGGCGCACGTGCTGGCCGTGGCCGGCTTCGCGCTGCTGCGCAGGGACCGGCCCGCCGCGCCGCGTCCCATCCGTCTGCCACGGGTCTTCGTGCCGATATCGGTGGGCCTTGCGATTCTGCTGACCGTCATGCTGGTCGTCGGAGCCACAGGGTTCTCGGTGACCGGGTACGGCGGCGTACTCGAACTCGGCATCGCCCTGTCGATTCTGGCAGCGGGCGTGGTGCTCTGGTGGTTCGTTCAGCGCAGCGACCGACGCAACGAGGCGCGGGTGGACACGGCAGGCTGATCGGCGTCACGCGCCGGTTGGCGATGCGGGTCGCACAGATCCTCGAACAACGCCCACGGTGGCGCGGGCTGGCTGCGTCGGCGGGAGCCGAATTCCTTCATGGCCTGCCGCCTACCGGACCCGATCCAGCCAGCGCGCAATCCGCGGCTCGAACACCGCCAGCAGTGTCGCTGAGACGAGCCACACCCCGGATAGTGCGACCGTGGTGTTCCACGCGTCCATCGAGAAGCCCTCGTCATCCTCGGTGTGGAAGAACGGCGTGATGATGCCGTATTCGATCGCCGGGGCGACCGCGATGCCGAACGCGAGACCCGTTGTGGCGCCGAAGGCTCCGCGCAGCAGATAGGAGCGCGGGCTCCCGTTGGTCGGCGCGGCGTGATGGTGGGCGAGCAGGATGAGCAGCAGCATGAGGCCGATGACGACGGCCAGGACGTCCCAGTCCTCGCCGGCGAAGATGAAGGCGACAGCTCCGCCGACCGTGGCCAAGGCCAGCGCGCCGGGATCTACGCGGTGCTGCACGTGCAGAGTCGGCGGTGGGCCCGGGTCGTCGGCTGACATGCCTGAACTGTATGGCGGCGGTGCCGGTGAATCGTCGCGAATCGCCGCCGGACATCAATAAGGCATTGGGACACCTGCCGGGCCAAGTGTCCTGTGCGGTCAGGTCACGCAGATTTGGATGGATTTAGGGCAAGGCTGCCGCCTTCTGCGCCGGCGCGGCCTATCTTGAGCACGTAATCGGTGGTGCGGTGGCGCAATCGTTGCGGCTTGGCTTTGTATTCCGAATGGACAGATGGAAGAGGTCGCTTGTGGCATCCCGTTTCGCCCGTCCCGGTGGGCCGCGCCGGTCGTTGGGAATTCAATCCAAATTGCTGATCGTATTGCTGGTGGTCAGTGTCTTGTCCGTGCTCGTTGCCGGTGCGATCGGATATGTGTCCGGTACGGATTCGTTGCGCAACGCCGAATTCGAGAGAATGACGCAGCTACGAGAGTCCCGGGCGCGCGAAATCACCAGCTATTACCAAACGGTCGCCAATGCTGCCTCGATCGTCACGCACGGGACGACGACGGTGAACGCGGTCCGGGATTTCAGTGCGGCTTTTGCCGAACTCGAATCCACTGCGCCGCCACCGGGTGCCGAGGCCGCGGTGGCGAAGTACTACGAGACGGTCTTTGCGCCGGCGTTGAGCGAACGCACCGGTGAGCCGGCAGACCCGACGTTGTTCGAGCCCGTGGGTAACGCCGCGGTCTACCTGCAGAATGCGTACACGGTGCCGGCCGGCGGCGACTTCGAGAAATCCATTGCGGTGCGGACAGCCGGTGATCCCAGTGCCTGGTCGGCGGTCAATGCCCGCTATCAGGGCTTCTTCGCAGATCTGACCACCAGGTTCGGCTTCGAGGATGCGTTGGTGCTGGATACCAATGGCAATGCCGTCTACACCACCTACAAGGGTGCGGACCTCGGAACCAATCTCTTCACCGGGCCGTACCGGACATCGCTGTTGGCCGACAGTTACCGCGAAGCGCTGCAAGCCACCTCGGTCGACCAGACCTTCGTCACTGATTTCGAGCGGTACCCGCCCTCCTATGACAAGCCGACACCGTGGGTGTTGTCTCCGATCGGCAGCGGCGGCAGCATCGTGGGAGTTCTTGCCCTGCAGTTGTCGCTCGACGGGATCAACAATGTGATGACCGGGGGCAACGGCTGGGAGCAGGACGGTCTGGGGGCGACCGGCGAGACCTACCTTGCCGGCTCCGACACCTTGATGCGGTCGGCCTCCCGTGAGCTGATCACCAATCCCGAGGGCTTTGTCGACGCGGTGGTCGCCAACGGCACCCCCTTGGATGTGGCCGAACGCGAGGTGGCGGTCAACGGAAGCGTGCTCTTACAGCCCGTCGACACGGTGGCGGTCAACAGGGCGTTATCCGGTGAATCCGGTGTGGTCACCGATAACGACTACATCGGTCCGACATCGCTGGTGGCCTACATGCCGCTGGACATTCCGGGGCTCGATTGGGTGTTGATTGCCAAAATCGACGAGAACGAGGCGTTGGCTCCGGTCAACACGTTCGCCCGCAACATCGCGCTGTCGACCGCGGCCATCGTGCTGGTGGTCTGCATCGTGGCCCTGTTCCTCAGCCGGTTGTTGACACGTCCGTTGACGCGGTTGGCTTCGGCCGTGCGCCGAGTGACCGGTGGTGAGCTCGGAGTCAGCGTGCCGGTCACGACCCATGATGAGTTCGGCGATCTGGCAGTGGATTTCAACAACATGAGTGACAGCCTGCAAACGAAGCAGGCACTGATCGACGAACAACGCCGGGAGAACGACGAACTTCTGGCGTCGTTGATGCCAGAGTCGGTTGCCCGTCGGTACCGCGGGGGTGAGCAGACGATCAGCAGCGATCACCGTGACGTTTCGGTCATCTACGCGGAGTTGTTGAACTACCGGGATTTCAGCCGGTCGCTGGCGTCCGATGAATCGGTGCGGTTGCTCAATACCCTGGTCGAGTCGTTCGATGCCGCAGCCGAACATCACGGCATCGAACGGGTACGTGGCCTGCACAACGGATTTCTGGCCACCTGCGGCCTGGTCACTCCGCGCGTCGACCACGCCGGCCGGACCGTGGCTTTCGCGATCGAACTCGTCGAGGTGATCGAGCTGTTCAACAAGCAGCACGGCGCGGGGCTGACGGTGCGGGTCGGCATCGACAGCGGCCCGGTGTCCAGCGGCCTGATAGGCCAACGAACGAGGATCTATGACCTGTGGGGTGAAGCGGTAGACCTCGCTCACCGTGTACACGCCGCGGCTGATCGACCCGGCATCTTCGTCAGCGACCGGGTACACACCAGCCTCGACGCCTTTCATACATTCGAACGCGCCGGCACGGTGACCACTGGTGAAGGCACCGAAACCGTCTGGGCCCTGCGCATTCCGGACCGGGTGACCCGGTGAACGCGCTGATCTCGCAACCGTGGTTCTGGCCGACCACGATCATCACGGTCGCACTTCCGGTGGCGCTGCTCATCCTCAACGAGGTGCAGCAGTATCTGACCCGTCGGCAGAGCAGTTATGCGCGCCCGGTCGCGCTGCTGCGCAACGCGGTGCTGCCGGCGCTGGCGCTGCTCATCCTGGTCGATCAGCTCAACGACGCCGACGCCGAAGCGACCTGGCCCCGGCTCGCCGCGACGATGTTCGGTTTCCTGGTCATCCTGTTCGCTCTGTCCGGGGCCAACGCGGCACTGTTCGGGAATGCCCGCGCAGGTAGTTGGCGGGAACGGCTGCCCTCGATATTCATCGATCTCGGCCGGCTCATCGTCATCGCCATCGGACTGGGAATCCTGTTCTCCTGGGTGTGGGGAACCGATATCGGCGGCCTTTTCGCAGCGGTCGGTGTGACGTCGATCGTCATCGGCCTCGCGGTGCAGACGGCGGTCGGACCGGTCATCGCGGGTCTGTTCCTGCTCTTCGAGCAGCCCTTTCGTATCGGCGACTGGCTGGACACCCCATCGGGTAAAGGTCGTGTCCTGGAGGTCAATTGGCGCTCCATCCATATCGACACCGGCAACGGTATCCAGATCGTGCCGAACGCAACGCTGGCCGGCGCGTCGTTCACCAATCTGAGTCGCGTGCACGGGGCCGCGTTCTATACGACGGTGACGCTGGCATTCGCCGCCGATGACCGGCCGGGCTCCGTCGTCGACACCCTCAAGGCCGTTGCCGATGCCCTGCCCACCAAGCTCCCCGGCGTTGACTCGCGGGTCTCCGCCAAGGGGGGAGGTGAGTACCAGGTGTCGGTGCCGATCGGCTCGCCCGCCGACGATGGCTCGACGAAAAACTCACTGCTGCAACGAAGCTGGTACGCGTCGCGGCGCGCCGGATTGCACCTCGATGAGGCCGAGGGCGGATTCGGCGACGACACGGCGCACACCGCCACCCAACCACGGCGAATCGCATCAGCGCTGGGCCTGGACGAGGACACTGTTGCCGGCATGATCGCCGACAGTCGTCTTCTGATGTATTGCCAGGGGGAGATGGTCCAACAGCCCGGATCCGTACCCGAGGCGCTGGCGTTCATTGTCGCCGGGGAACTGGCGCTGACCGTGGTCACCGACAGTGGGGCCCAGGTTCCCGCCGGTCGACTCGACGTCGGCGACTTCATCGGCACCACCGCGCTGACACGCCAACCGGTCCTCACCGGCGCGGTCGCGCTGCGCGACACCACCCTGCTGGCCATTCCGCGCCGGACCATCAGGCCCGTGGTGCAGAGCAATCCACAATTGGCCAGGATGCTCGGCGAGACCATCGAGCTGCGTCGCCGCGCGGCAGAGGAAGCGCGCGGCGCGCAGGTGCCGACTACCTGACCGTCTGTGCCGGGCCCGGCGCCGGATCCGAGCGCACAAAAGCAGGGAGCCTGCCGTTCGGGGGGTACGGCAGGCTCCCTGGGTTTTGTGGATCAAGCCCTCATCAGGCGACGGCTTGAGCTCCCAGCACGCGCTGGATATCCGGCTTCATCATCTGGAGCTGCTGGCCCCAGTAGCCCCAGCTGTGGGTTCCGTTCGGCGGGAAGTTGAACACACCGTTTGTGCCACCGGCCGCGATGTACTTATCGCGGAAGGCGACGTTGGTGCGCAGCGTGAAGCCCTCCAGGAACTGGGCGGCCATCAGGTTGGCGGCGTTGCCGCCGGCGTCCAGGTCCGACGGGGTGCCGGTGCCGCAGTAGATCCAGACCCGGGTGTTGTTGGCCACCAGTTGGTTGATGTTGACCATCGGGTCGTTGCGCTTCCAGGCCGGATCAGAGGACGGGCCCCACATGCTCTCGGCGTTGAAGCCACCGGCGTCGTTCATGGCCAGACCGATCAGCATCGGCCACCAGCCCTCGGACGGATTGAGGAAGCCCGACAGGGTGGCCGCATAGATGAACTGCTGCGGGTGGTGGATCGCGTAGGTCAGCGCCGCACTGCCGGCCAT